>CAYYMF010000023.1:0-795 GCA_964472755.1 uncultured Chitinophagales bacterium
TACAGCTAAAGGTCGAAGCCCATATTCTTTTACAGCAATGTATAATAAATAAATACTATCTCTACCGCCACTTATCCCAATAACACAATCGTACTTTTTATTTTTCCCTTCTTGTTTTATTTTTTCAATTTTTCTATTTAATAGTTTTAGGCTTTCGTCATTTTCAGGATATATTTCACATAGATTGTCGTGAAAATCACATAAAGAGCAAATGCCAGCTTTATTGAATGATATTGCAGGAATAGTAGAGTCAGCGATACATTTATTGCATCTTTGATATTTTATGTCTTTTTGAAAGCCACTAACAATAACCATAAGTTATAATTTCCCCAATGAATATTTTATCATTTCAAAAATAGCAAAAAATATTGTTTTTAGTTTTCCACCAGATGCTTCGCCATGTTTTCGCTCATTATGTTTTATCGGTACTTCAATGATGTTTGCATTTTTTTTTAATGCTTTTAGATAAATTTCTGCATGGATAAATGCAGACTTTGATTGTATATCTAATTTTTGTACAAGTGATGATTTTACTAAAGCAATACTATTTACATCATGTACTCTTTTCCTTCCAATGATTGATATAATTTGATTATAGATAAATGAGTAAAGTTTTCTATGAATTGGGTCTTTACGGTCTATTCTATAGCCTAAAATAAAGTCATATTTATCAATATGCTTTATCATGATTTCTAAATTTGATGCAGGAAATTGATTGTCTCCTGAAAGAAAAAATATCCAATCGCTTGTGGGTAATTGGAAGACTTCTCTAATCGTTGTTCCAAATCCTTGATT
>CAYYMF010000023.1:805-39704 GCA_964472755.1 uncultured Chitinophagales bacterium
TTTTCTTCGTGGGAATAAACAGAGATTTGTTTGTTTAGTGATGATAGAGTATCTATATTTTTAGAAGTCTGATCAGTACTTCCATCATTTATTATCAAAATAGAATAGTTAATTTTCAAATATTCTCCAATGGTTACGCATTCTTGTACCAAAGTATTAATACTATCTCCTTCATTATAAGCAGGAATACTAAAAGTAAATGTTTGCATAGACAATTAACAATAATACAAAAATTATTAGAAATTATTTATAGTATTTATGACATAATTAATTTCATCATTACTCATAAATGGATGCATAGGTAAAGATAGACAAGATTTAGCAAGAGCCTCAGAAATTGGGAAATTGCCTACTTTATAACCAAATTCAGTAAGTGCTTTTTGTAAATGACATGGAATTGGGTAATGAATTTGTGTTTGTATTCCATTATTTTCTAAATAATTTTGTAGTTCAGCTCTGTTTTTAGTTTGTATTACAAATAAATGAAATACATGCCTATGTTTGTTATTTATATAAGGTAATTTTATTTTTTTATTTTTAATTTCTAACAAATAACGTTGAGCAATATTTATTCTTTGTTGATTCCATTGGTCTAAATATTTAAGTTTTATTTCAATAGAAACAGCTTCAATACTTGCCATTCTATAATTAAACCCTAATAAATCATGTTTGTACTTTTTAAATTGACCTTGGTTTCTATATGCTAAAAGTAAATTGTAGTAATTTTTATTATTTGTTGTGATAATTCCACCTTCTCCACAAGCACCTAAATTTTTACTTGGGTATAAACTAAAGCAGTTTATATCACCAAAACTTCCAGCTTTTTTATTTAGATATAAAGCTCCATGAGCTTGCGAAACGTCTTCTATAAATTTTATTTTGTATTTTTTACAAATTTCTTTAATTTCTTTAATTTTACATACTTGTCCATATAAATGAACTCCAATAATAGCTTTTGTTTTCTTTGAAATTTTTGCTTCAATTTTAGAAGTATCTAAATTATAAGTATTCGCAAAACAATCAACAAAAACTGGAACTGCTTTTAAATATAATATTCCCCAAATACTACCAATATATGTATTCGTTGGAACAATAACTTCATCACCTTCTGAGATTCCTAAAGTTAGTAAAGCTATATGTATAGCAGATGTCCCATTACTTACTGAAATTGCATATTTTGTTCCAATATATTCTGCAAATTTATTTTCTAATCGTTCTGTATAAACGATTGAAGAAAAATTAGCATTGTCATATATTGTATATATTTGATTAAATAATTCTTCTTTAATAATTTGATGTGGTGTAATAAGATCAGTAAATTTAATTGTTTTCATTTTTTCTAAATATCATCTAAAATCACTTCTTTACCTCTATGTTTAATTGACTCTTCTGCTGCTTCTAATATTCTTATTACTTCAATTCCAAAATCAGCATTAGATTCTGGTTGTTTGTTTTGTTTAATACATTGTATAAACTCATGCGTAATATTATATAATGCTTCAGTATTGTCTAATTTTGGAATAAATAAATCTCCTGTTCTATAATCAACTAAAAGGTTGTTCCTGTATTTGTCTATGTTATTTTTTAAATTAGTTTGATAGATTTTTAATTTTTCAGTTGGCTCTAAATCATTAAACACGATCATTTTATTTTCACCACCAATTAGTAACATTCTAATTTTAACTGGTGAAGACCAAGAACAATTAAAGTGTGCAATAATATTTTTTTTAAATCTTATAGTTAAATAAGCGATGTTTTCAATATTGTTTGTTGCATGTGATATACCTACCGCTTGTACACTTAATGGTTTGTCTTTAATTAAAAAGTGCATTATTGATATATCGTGTGCTGCTAAATCCCAAAGTACATTAACATCAGACTGAAAAATACCTAAGTTTATCCTTGTAGAATCAAAAAAGAGGATATCTCCAATTTCTTTATTATTAATAAGTTCTTTTATTTTTCTAACTGCTGATGTATAAATAAATGTATGATCTATCTGAATTATTTTATTTTGATTAATAGCAATTTTCTTTAATTCTAAAGCATCTTTCAATGATGTAGTCATAGGTTTTTCAATAAAAACATGTTTGCCAGCTAATAATGCTTCTTTAGCAATTATATAATGACTTGATGAAGGTGTTGCAATTATTAAAGCATCAATGCTTTTATCTTCTAATGTAATTTTGTAATTAATTTCAGTATTAATACTTGGGAAGTGCTTATTAATATATTCCAATTTTTGCTTATCCTTGTCTATTACATATTTTATTTCAATATTTTTGTGGGACTGGAAATTTCTAAAAAGGTTTTTCCCCCAATACCCATAACCGATAATTGCAATATTTGTCATTTAGTTGCTCTACTTCTTAATTTGAAATTCAATTTTACTTGGATCAATGATTAACGAATCCATTCCTGAAACACGTAAGGGTTTGTCGAATTTTGCTGTTGTTTTTAATCCACTATTAAATGCTGTCTGAATGTTATTATTTAAGGTTTGTACATCAGCTGTAAAGGATTGTGTAACTGGTGCTGTGATTAGCTTTTTCAACGGAATACTCACTTGCTGATTGACTGGAACTTCTAACTCTCCTTGGATTTTTACTTTTTGCTTTACAGGTACTTGTGCTACAACAGGAATGACAGTTTTGAATGGAATCGTATAATCTTGAGCATTCAAAATTAAAGTATCATTCACTTGAAGTGCTTGGTCAATAGGAATTTTTATTTTAACAGGAATATTACCAGTTACAGGTAAATTGACATTTAGAAAATGCTTAAAATTTGTTCTTATTTTTGTATCTAAAGGAATTGAAAAATCTACATCTAAAGAGTCTTTGATTTTAAGTTTTTTATTAAATGGAATGACTAAATTATTTAAGCCAATTTCACTTTGGTCTAAAATAATATCTATTGGTAAATCGAATTTTAAATCTAACACTTGATCCATAAAAATTTCGGTGTTTAAAGGTACTGTTAAATTCATTCTTAAAGGAACATCAATGACTTCATTTAAGTTGATTTTTAAAGGTTCGGTAACATTGATTTTGGTTTGTAAATCACTCAGTAGTTTAATGCCAATTTCATCATTCACATCAACTTTCAATGGTACTTCATCTTTAATATTAATACTCATAGGCTTGTCCACATTCATTAATATTTCCATCTTCTTGACAATAAAAACACCAGCAACAACTCCTATGGCAACTAAAGCGATGGCAGGAATAATCAATTTTTTCATTTGTGAAATTTTAAATTCTTTAACAATATAGAAATATTTTATTGTTTTTCTTAATTTTAAATTAATTCTTATTTTACAACATGACTAAAAAGTTAGTTTTTCATCATGATGGCGTAGATTATTATAGATTTAGTGTCTATCGAATGAATAAAAATGTACAAACTGTTTATGCTTTTGTCGTTGATGATGTGCTAATTGATACGGCTCAAAGACATAATAGACCCAATGTTTATAATATTGTAAAAGATAGAAATATCAATAAGATTTTATTGACACATCATCATGAAGACCATTCTGGCAATTTGAATTATTTGATGAAAAAGCTAAATGTTAAAGCTTATGGTCATAAAAATGCATCTGATATTCTAAAAAAAGGCTATACGATTTCGCCACTCTCCACCTATTTTAGCGGAAATGTGGACAAGGCAGATATTACTGTTATTCAAGATGGTGATGAGATAAAAACTAAAAATCATACATTAAAAGCAATTTATACGCCTGGTCATTCCATAGATCATTTTTGTTATTATGAACCCAATAAAGGTTGGTTGTTTAGTGGAGATTTATTTGTGGCAGAGAAAATAAAGTATTTTGCCAAGTTTGAGAGTTTATTGACACAAATTGACTCTTTGAAAAGATTACTACAATTGGATTTTGATGCTTTATTTTGTTCTCACAATCCAAAACCAATAGGAGGGAAGCAGAGATTGCAAAATAAATTAGATTTCTTTGAGAATTTTGCCCAAAAAGTAATTCAATATCACCAACAAGGAATGACTCAAAAGGAGATTTTTTCTAAAATGGGATTGAAAGAAAATTATGTCAATAAATACGCTACTTTAGGTGAGTTTTGTGCAGAAAACATGGTGTATAGCGTATTGCGAGATATAAAAAATGATAAGAACAGATTCTTATAATCTTTCGAATTTTAAATAAAAAATGACTCACGAAAGTGAGTCATTTTTATATATAAAACATAGCTATATCTTATAATTGCTTGATTTCTGCTACTAATTCTGTTAATGCTTTTTTCGCATCTCCAAAGAACATAGATGTTTTTGGATTGTAGAATAATAAATTATCAATACCTGCATATCCAGCATTCATTGAACGTTTATTAATAACAATATTTTTAGCATTTTCTACTTCCAAAATTGGCATTCCATAAATTGGAGAACTAGGATCTACTTTAGCAGCTGGGTTTACAACGTCATTAGCTCCAACAACCAAAACCACATCTGTTTGTGCAAATTGTGGATTGATGTCTTCCATTTCTACCAATTTATCGTAATCTACATTAGATTCTGCTAACAAAACGTTCATATGTCCTGGCATACGTCCAGCAACTGGATGAATCGCATATTTTACCTCAACACCTCTTTCTTCTAATATTTTTTCTAATTCATGGATAACATGTTGTGCTTGAGCAACAGCTAATCCATATCCAGGAACAATAACCACTTTGCTTGCGTAGTTTAATTGAACAGCTAAGTCTGATACTTGAACATCTTTAACAGTTCCTTTTTCGCCACCTTCAGCCGCAGCTCCACTCCCGCCACCAAATGCTCCGAAGATTACATTACTTAATGGTCTATTCATAGCTTTACACATTGCTAAAGTTAATAGTGTACCAGCAGAACCTACTAGAATACCACCTGTTAGCATTGGTTTATTGTCGTATAAGAAACCACCAAATGCTGCAGCTAAACCTGTAAATGAATTTAATAAGGAAATTACTACAGGCATATCAGCACCACCAATTGGAATAGTAAATAAAATACCATATACAGCTGCGACTGCAAATAATACCCATACAATTGTAAGGGGTAAAGATTGATTTTGAATCACAACAAATGCTGAGAAAGCAACAACCGCTAACATAATTACATTGTTTAGAATGTTATATTTTGGAAGACGGATAGGTTGCTTCATTTTTCCAGCTAATTTCAAATAAGCAATGATAGAACCAGTAAATGATATTGTACCAATAACTAATCCTGCAATGATAAAGCTTAAAGAACCAATTTTACCTAAATTGTGTTCGTATTCAGTTAATCCGATTAAGGCTGCACACGCACCACCCATACCATTAAACATAGATACCAATTCTGGCATCTTGGTCATTTCTACTTTTTTGGCAGTAATCCAACCAATTATAGAACCTATTGCAATACCACCAAAAATTAAAGCTAATTTGATAGCTTCTCTTGATGTATGTTCTGTTTTAAATAGGAAAATAGTACCCAAAATGGCTACTGTCATACCAAAAGCACCAATTAAGTTACCTTGTCTTGCTGTTTTGGCATTTCCCATCATTTTTAAGCCTATTACAAATGTTATAGAGCCTATTAAATACGCTATTTCTAATAATCCTTGCATTTTTACTTTTTTAGTTATTAGACACTTGGCATTAGGCAAGTGTTTTTAGTTAATTATTAATTTTATTATAAATACTTTTTATTAAGCCATTTAAAAGTTTAGACAATTCATTGATATAATCGGAAATTTTAGAATATATTTCAATCGAAATGTATTGAAGATTTCTTGAAATGATAAAAAAGGTATCGACTTCATATAAAGAACCTCTTGATATTTTTAAAAACTGATTATAATTTTTTGAACTTTCTCTATCATATCCTTTAGCAATATTTACGGGAATTGAAACTACAGCTCTGTTAATTTGACTTACTAAAATAAATTTTTCTTCAGACGGAAATTGTGCAGTAATTGTATATGTATAAGAAACAAAATCTATTGGTTTCTGCCAAACAATTAAATCTTTATAGGATGTTATTTTGTTCATATTTTCTTACACTAATTACTATTGCCTTCTTCCTAAAAAAAATTACTTTTTCTTAAACATTTCCAACATTCTGTCAGTTACTACAAAACCGCCAACTACGTTTAGTGTACCTAGAATTACAGCCAAAAAACCTAATACTAATCCTAAGATATTATTAGGATCTGTATCTAACATAACGATAATTGCACCAACGATAACAACACCGTGTATAGCATTAGCTCCTGACATTAAAGGTGTATGCAATACAGTAGGAACACCACCAATAACTTCCACACCAACAAATGCAGCTAGGATAATGAAGTAAATCATTTCTCTGTGCGTTACAAATAGATTTAATATTTCTTCCATTTTGATTATTTTATTTTTTATTAATAATATTAGCCGATACGTTTTTCTCCGTTGTGAACAATTAAACTCCCTTTTGTAATTTCTTCTTCCATTTCCCATTTAAAACCTTCGCCAGTTGCTAAATGGTATAATAACGTTTGAATGTTTTTTGCATAAAGGTCGCTCGCATTCATAGGTAATAATGAAGGAATATTGCCTTCGCCTATGATAGTAACACCATTAATGACTACGTTCTCATTTAATTTACTACCAACAACATTACCACCTTGTTCTACTGCCATATCTAAAACTACAGAACCAAACTTCATTTTACTGAGCATTTCTTCAGTAACTAAAACTGGAGCTTTTCTTCCAGGAATTAATGCTGTTGTGATAACGATATCAGCTTCAGCTACATGTTTTCCAACTAATTCTTGTTGTCTCTTTAAGAAATCTTCAGATACTCCTTTTACATAGCCACCTTCCATTTTTACAGAATCATCACCTTTTACTTCAATGAATTTTCCACCTAAAGATTCTACTTGTTCTTTGGTTTCAGGACGAATATCAGATACTTCCACAACTGCACCTAAACGTTTAGCTGTTGCAATGGCTTGTAATCCTGCAACTCCAGCACCAAAAATGACTACTTTTGAAGGTTTAATTGTTCCTGCAGCTGTTGTCATCATGGGTAAGATTTTTCCGATTTCATTCGCACACATTAGTACAGATTTATAACCTGCTAAGTTAGCTTGAGAGGATAATGCATCCATCTTTTGTGCACGTGAAATACGTGGAACTGCATCCATTGAAAATGCAGAAATACCAGCTTTTGAACAAGCATCAACTAATTCCGGATTGGTTCCAGCAAACATAAATGAAATTAATACTGCACCTTTTTTCATTAGTGCAATTTCGTCTGCTTGAGGTGCATTTACTTTAAGTACGATATCCGCACTTGAATATGCTTCTTGTTTATCCACCAAATTTACACCTACTTCTTTGTAGGCTTCATTAGAAAAGAAAGATTTTAAGCCAGCATCTGTTTCAACATTTACTTTAAATCCTTTTGCAATTAAATCCTTAGCAATTAAAGGCGTTATGGCAACTCTATTTTCTTTAAATTTGGTTTCTTTTGGGATTGAAACTATCATGGTTAAAAAAATTTTCTCGAAAATAAGATTATATGTTTAGAATTTATAATTTCTAGAACTTATTTACCATTTGTTAAAATCTTTTAAAAAGCATTTTTTTGATAAAATAATTCTTTAATAATCATTTTATTAGTAAATTATAGAAATTGTTATTTAATTTAGCCTAAAATTTAATATAGCAAATGGACAGTTCCTCGAGGTGCTTTAATTACTTATCTCTCTCAAAATCAAGAATAAATAATATTTTATGTGTTAAAAATAAACCATCTAAAACATGGAATTAGTAATTATTTTATTATTGATTATATTAAATGGTATTTTTGCAATGTCTGAAATGGCATTGGTATCTTCCAAGAAATTTAAACTAGAAAGTGCTAAAAAGAAAGGTAGTTCTGGAGCAAAAAAAGCTTTAGAATTGTCAGTAACACCTACAAGATTCTTATCGACTGTGCAAATAGGAATTACTTTAATTGGCATTTTATTAGGGGTTTTTAGTGGTAAAAATTTATCGGATTATGTTGTTGCTGTTGTCAATAAAGTGTATTGGCTGGCACCTTATGCTCAAAGTATTGCAACCGTTGTTGTTGTTATTCTAATTACATATTTATCAATAGTATTAGGAGAGTTGCTGCCTAAACGTTTAGGTATGACATTTCCTGAGCCAATTATTAGCTTATTTGCTAAGCCAATGTATTATTTATCTATCTTGACATCTCCATTTGTATGGATTTTAACAACGTCAAATAATATTTTATTGAGAGTTTTAGGAATTAATTCCATGTCAAATAGCACGGTGAGTGAAGAAGAAATTAAAGCCATGGTGAAAGAAAGTGCTGAAGGTGGCGAAATCGAAGGTATAGAACACGAAATTGTGGAACGTGTTTTTGAATTAGGAGATAGAAAGGTAAATTCTTTATATACACATCGAACGGATTTGGTTTATTTCAATACTTCAGATACTTGGGAAACTGTCGTTAAAACGATAAATGAAGAAAAGCATTCTGTTTACCCTGTTGTTGAAAATAATAAATTAGATGACATTATTGGCATCATAAAGTTGAAAGATTTGTTTAATGTCTATTCTGATAGCAGTAATTTTAATATTAATGATTATCTTATTAAGCCAATTTATGTTACTGAAAATACATCTGCCTATAAAATTTTGGAGATGTTTAAGAATGAAAAAATGCATTACGCCATTGTCGTAAATGAATATGGAACGACGGTAGGTATTGTTACGATGGATGATGTTTTAGATGCATTGGTTGGTGATTCTACAGAGCATGGACAAGAAGAATATCAAATTGTACAAAGAGATGAAAATAGTTGGTTGGTAGATGGACAATATCCTTTAGTGGAATTTGTAAAATCTTTTGAATTGGATATCGATGATTTTCTTTTAGAGAAATATTCAACAATTGCTGGATTAGTCATTCATCATTTATCCTCCGTTCCAAATGTTGGCGAGCGTTGTACCATCGAGGGTTATGTCTTTGAAATCGTAGATAAAGACGGGCAAAGAATTGATAAATTGATGGTTTCTGCTACTGAATAAATTAGTATTCTTTTCCTAAATTAGGGTTATAAAAAAAAATATGAGAAAATAAAAACTGTAATTTTTATTAGGAAGATGAAGTAGTCTTTACGAATATATTTATTAAATTTGAATAAAAAGGAGATTGCGAAAATCCATAAAAGAATAGTACAAAAATTTTAAAACGATTAATATGAATAGTTTCATAACATTAGGAGTATTAGTTGTATCACTAGTCTTTATGATTGGGTGCAACAAAGAGACTGTTATCCCAGTACTAGATGTTCCATCTGAAATCAATAACTAGGTTTTAACTCATTTTTCAAGTTGTTCCATTTCAAAGGCAATTAAAGAGAATGACGAAATTAATGATATGTATGAAATTACATTGTCCTGTGGTGTTAAATTAGAATTAAATAAGTTGAAGAAAATTATAGATATTGATGGGAATGCGAAACTTCCTGACAGTGTTATACCGAGTAATATTCTTTCCTATGTAAACTCAAACTACGCTACAAATTTTATTATAGCATGGGAACTTCAATCAGGTAACCAAGAGGTTCAACTTAACAGCAATCTAGTTCTTGTCTTTAATATGGCTGGAGATTTTTTAAGAGTGGATGATTAATGGCCAGCTACCAACATTTTGAAACTAGAAGAAAATCCTAAACTAGGTTTACATATTAATAATAAAAAAAATGTGTAAAAATAAAACTTTAAATTTTTTTAGAACGATAAAAGCGGCAATAATGTGCCAGTAGCTTTAAAAATATTCAACTTCGAGGATTATATCTCATTCTTTAAGCAGTATAAGTTAATAAATTAATTATCCAAAGTGAATGATTTTTAATTTATAGCGATATATTTTTGTTGTAGATTTCAAAAAAATACATAATGAAAATAGCAATCATAGGTGACGGAATTGGTGGATTAACAACAGCTTTAGCTTTAAAACAAAATGGACAAGATATAACTATTTATGAAAGTGCGTCAGAAATAAAACCTGTTGGTGCTGGAACTATTATGGCAAACAATGCAATGCAGGTTTTTGACAAACTTGGCGTTCGTGAAAAAATTGAAAATGCTGGTTGTAAAATTTCTGATATTAAAATTACAGACGCTCAATTCATTACCATTTCCGAAAGTAACTTACAAAATTTGAAGAAAAATTTGGCGTTCACAATGTAGCAATTCATCGTGCAGATTTACAAAAAAAATTAGCTAATGAAATTGGTTTTGAAAAGATACAATTATCAAAACGACTTTTAAAAATAGAACAAGGACATGGTTTTGAACTAACTTTTGACGATAATACGTGCATCAATACTGATATTGTAATTGGTGCAGACGGAATAAATTCAACTGTAAGGTCGCAGTTATTTGGTACGAGAAATCTTCGTGACACAAAACAAAGATGTTGGCGTGGTGTAAGTGAATTGGATTCGACTTCCAAATATAATCATACAGCAATTGAAGCTTGGGGCAAAGGAAAACGCTTTGGATTTGTAAAAATCAGCTCCAAAAAAATATATTGGTATGCAGTAATCAATGAAAAATTAAATAATGACAATTCAAATATTGTTGAATTATTTAATGACTTTCACCCAGAAATTGTAAAGATTATTACTGAAACTCCAAAAGACAAAATCATATTTAGTGATATCAAAGACTTACAACCAAGTAAACAATGACAAAAAGGAAAAGTTTGTTTAATAGGCAATGCAGCACATGCTACTACGCCAAATATGGGACAAGTTGCTTGTCAAGCTGTTGAAGATGCATATATTTTAGGAAAATTATTCGGACAAGGGAAATGTGTGGAAGATGTTTTTGCCCAATACGAAAAACTAAGAATGGATAAAGCTCACTTTATTGTTAATACCAGTTGCACAATAGGAAAAATAGCACACTTTCAAAACAGTATGGCTGTTTGGTTGAGAAATACTTTAGTAAAAGCAATGCCAAAATCTTCTAGTGAAAAGCAATTAGAAAAAATTTTTAGCATTGAATATGACATTTCTTGATGCTTAAAACTAGAATTTCCACTACATTTGGTATATCGTCTTAATTAATGTGTAAACCCATTTCAGGGCAAGACAAATAGCTAGTTGTTAGATAGTTGCGGTTTTGAACTCCTTAAATTACGCAATTGTTACATCGTTATTCAAATAAACATCTTGAATCGCATTCAATAATTCAACTCCAACTTTCATGTCTTTTTGGAATGCTTTTCTACCTGAAATTAAACCCATTCCACCTGCTCTCTTATTTACAATTGCAGTTTCCACAGCTTCTGCTAAGTCAGTTTGTCCTTTACTTTCACCACCAGAATTTATAAGTCCAGCTCTGCCCATATAACAATTGGCTACTTGATAGCGAGTTAAATCAATTGGATGGTCAGTAGTCAAAGATTCATAAACTTTTTTGTGTGTTTTTCCAAAGTTTATAGCCGTATATCCACCATTATTAGTAGGTAGTTTTTGTTTAATGATATCAGCTTGGATGGTAACGCCCAAATGGTTGGCTTGAGCTGTTAAATCCGCAGCTGTATGGTAATCGACACCATCTTTTTTGAAACCATTATTTCTTAAATAACACCATAAAATGGTTGTCATACCCAATTGATGTGCATATTCAAAGGCTTTTGCCACTTCAACAATTTGTCTGTTGCTTTCTTCAGAACCAAAATATATAGTTGCACCAACCGCAACAGCACCCATATTCCAAGCATCTTTTATTGTTCCAAACATAATTTGGTCGAAAGTATTTGGATAAGATATAAATTCGTTGTGGTTGATTTTTACTATAAATGGAATTCTATGTGCATATTTTCTAGCAACGATGCCCAAAACACCATAAGTTGAAGCGACTGCATTACAACCACCTTCAATTGCTAATTTTACGATATTTTCAGGGTCAAAATAAATAGGATTTGGGGCAAAACTTGCACCAGCACTGTGTTCTATACCTTGATCAACTGGCAAAATAGAAACATATCCAGTATTTGCTAATCTACCTGTTCCATAAATTTGTTGCAGACTTCTTAAAGTCTGTGGGTTTCTATTGCTTTGCATGAAAATATCATCAACAAAAGTTGGAGAAGGCAAATGTAAACTTTCTTTGGAGATTGTTTTTGATTGATGTTCTAATAAAAATCTAGCTTGTTCTTCGCCTAAAAGTGTGGTAATTTGTTGAATAGTCATATTACTTATTTTGTTTAGCAAAGATAAGAATACTTTTATAGGTTTTATTAGAATTATTATAGAAAATAAATAACAAATTATTTTTAATTGTGGATAGAAGGCTTAACCTAAGAAACAATACCAGCCTGCCAATGAAGGAATTGATAAAATAATACCAAGTGTAGGCAAAACACCAGCTAATTCTTCGTCCAATCCATATTCTGATGCAATGATAGATGATGTAATCATAGGAGGCATCGCTGTTTCCATCACAGCAATTTTATTGATATATGTATCTTGACCCAAAACAATAAAATAGATTAGGTAAATCAATAAAGGTGCTAAAATCAATTTGTAACTTACTCCAATTGCAAAATTTCGCCATGGTGTATTTTTAAATTCCAACTTAAATTGCAAACCTAATGATAACATAGCCAAGGGAATCATGATACTTCCTATCGCTTCTAAGATTTGATTGACAGTTGAGTTAAAAAAGTTCTTTGGAATGATTAATGCAATTAAGAAACAAAGAAATGGTGGGAACGAAAATAGTTTCCTGAAAATAGTTTGAATATTAAATACACCAGTACTTGCATACGATGCAACTAAAATTCCTAAAGATGACATTACTAAAAAACTACCTGGCTGGTCTAAAAAAATAGCATACTGTAAACTATCTGAGCCATATAATTGCGTTAAAACAGGGAAGCCAACAAATGAAGTATTGCCTAAACCACAACTGAGTATTAAACAGGCAATCGTCGCTTTACTAAGTTTGAAATATTTACCTATTAAATAAAAAAAAAGTATAGCAACAAAAAATATTATCCAAACAGATAAAATGGGTAAAATAACTTGCTTATCAATATGTAATTGTGGAATTTTAGTTAATGCAATGGCAGGCAAGGGAATATAAATGATAAATCGATTGATTTTCTTAAAAAAATCTTTTGGAACAACTTTATAAGCTTGACCAATGATTCCTATTATAAATAATGCAACTAGAAACGCTATATACATAGTTCGTCAAAGCTATAAATCTTTTTGTATTTTACAGATTATGAATTATTTAATTTTATTGAAAAACCATCGTACTTTTGGATATGCATAAAATGCTTGTTACTTCTTTTTATTTAATTATTGTATTATCCGCTTGTAATCGTATAAAGTCAATTGAAACTACAATTAACAAGACTTCAGATGTTGCAATTGTAGATGAATACAAATTTGTACCACCTTTAGCTTTGCCATTTTTGTTGGCAGCTAGTTTTGGAGAACCTCGTTTAAATCATTTTCATACTGGAATTGGTATAAAAACAAATCAAAAAGAAGGTTATCCGGTTTTTGCAATCGATGATGGTGCAGTTGTTCGGATAAAAATTTCTCCTTATGGGTATGGAAAGGCTTTGTATGTACAACATAATAATGGATTGACGAGTGTATATGCACATCTTCAAAAGTATAATGACAAGATAGAAAAATACATTAACATCCAGCAATACAGTTTGCAATTAAATGAATTGGATATGGTTTTGCCTGATACTTTATTCTATTTCAAAAAAGGAGAAATTATTGCTTATTCAGGAAATAGTGGAGGTAGTTCGGCACCACATTTGCATTTTGAAATTAGAGATACAAAATCTGAATTTCCTTTGAATCCATTGGATTTTTATCCTAAAAATATTTTTACAGATACTATTCCACCTCAAATTAATCATGTTTTTATTAAAGAATATACTGACCTAAAAGGCATTTTGGTTAATGAACAAATGATTCAAACAGCTACCTCAAAAAAGGATACTTTGATAGTGAAAATTGCTCAACCATTTTTTACTTTTTCTTTAGAAGGTTTTGATAAATATGATACATCAAGTACAAAAAATGGAATAGATAAAATAGAAGTATTTCAAGATATTAATCCGCTTTTTTCTTATAATATTAAACAATTAGATTTTGCTAAGGCAAGAATGTGTAATGTTTTTTTTGATTATTCATTGTATAGAAAAAATAGAACCTATGCCTATAATTGCTTTCAGGAAGAAGGTAATACTTATCCAATTTACCCAGCAAAAAATATAGAAAAATATGTTTTACATTTAAAAGATTCTTTAATTTTTAAAGTGGATTGCTATGATTATAAGAATAATCGTACTGAAATTTGGCTAAACGTAATTTATGAACCTAAAGTTTTTTTTCTTCATGAACAAAATGAAAATTCAAAAGAAATTAATTATGGCAAAGCTGATAGCATTTCTATAGAAAATTTTAAATTTAATTGGCAAGCAAAGAGTTTTTATCAAAATGGCTTGTTAGTGTACAATAAGGTAGGAGAGCAGTATCTAATTTCTAATTTTAGAAATTCTACGCCATTACAAAGTGCAGCTACTATACAATTCAAATTATCTAAAGATTACAAAAAAGACAAATTAAATATAGTACTGATAAATGAAAGTAAGGATACAATTTATCTGAAATCAAAAATTGAAGATGATTTTATATATGCAGATACTAGAGAATTAGGTACTTTTTATTTAGATTATGATACAATAGCTCCAATAATTAGTGATGTTTTTGTAGATACAATCCATAAAAAAATTATATCTAAAATTGTGGATAACCAAAGTGGAATAGAGCATTATAATTTATTTATAAATTCAGTTTGGGTACCAATTTATTATGATGCAAAAGAACATTCTATTGAGTATAAATTTGATTCAAAATTTCAAAAAGGGAATAATGAAATAAAAATAGTGGTAAGTGATAATAATGGGAATGTAACAAGTGTTTTAATGCAATGATTTAAAATAAGTATTACAATATTTAACAAATAAGAACAATCTTTCTAAGTATTTTTGTAACAATAAATAAGAATGGATAATTTAATGAATCACCCTGGTGTAATTGCAGGTTTTGCAGTTATTGTAGTTCTAATGTTGGTTTTGGATTTAGGTATTTTTAATAAAAAAAGCCATGAAATTAAAAATAAAGAAGCAATAGGCTGGTCCGTATTATGGATTTCTTTGGCAATGATTTTTAGTGGTGTGATTTATCAGTTTATGGGTGTGGAGAAATTTGCTCAATTTCAATCTGCCTATTGGATAGAAAAAGCACTTTCAGTAGATAATTTATTTGTTTTTATTTTAGTTTTTCAGTTTTATAAAGTAAAGAAAGAATACCAACATAAGGTGTTGTTTTGGGGTATCATTGGTGCATTAATAATGAGAGCGATTTTTATTTTTGCGGGTGTTGGCTTAATAAAACTTACATATTTACCACCATTTGAACTATTTGGTGCCAAGTTTATGCTTTCTCATGCAAGTGATGTAGTTCCAAATTATGATTTGAAAGAATTTTATAGACCCAATGTCGTCTTGTCAATATTTGGATTTTTCTTGATTTATGCAGGTATAACATCTTGGTTTGCAAATGATAATGAAGAAACTGAAAAAGATTTCAGTAGTAATCTTGGAGCTAAATTTGTGAATCGTTTTTATAAAGTTAAAAAGCAATATTTTGGAGATAAATTTTTTGTAGTTGAAGATGGTATTCGTTATGCGACTCTATTGTTTGTTGTTTTAGCAGTTATTGAGTTTACAGATTTAATTTTTGCAGTGGATTCTATTCCTGCAATTTTTGCCATAGCACCAGATGACCCAATGATTCTTTATACATCTAATATATTTGCCATTTTAGGTTTGAGATCATTATACTTTTTATTGGCTAATTTTATGTATATGTTTAGTAAGTTGAAATATGGTTTGGCTATTATTTTAACTTTTATAGGTTTTAAAATGGTGTTTGCTCCATTCTTACATGTTCCCTCAGTTATTTCATTGGGAATTGTTGGAGGAATTTTGATATTATCAGTTGCAGTTTCTTTATTATTTCCAGAAAAGAAACCAGTAAGTAATAGTAACTAATTCAGTGAAGGATGAGTTGGAAATTCTGCAATTAGTTTATTTTCACCACCCATTTTGTGTAGTATTTCTTTCCACATATACTTATTAGCTTTGAAAATGTCTTTGTAATTATTACAAATTATCCAACTGTTTTCTTTCATTTCTTCTTTAAGTTGTTCATATTCCCAACCAGCATAACCACTGAAAAATAAAATATTTTGAGGGAGTACTTTCTTAGTTCTTACATTATCTTTGAGTTCTTCAAAATTGCCATTCCAATAAACATTTGGAATTATTTCAAAACTATCAGAAATTAAATCTGGATATGCATGTAAAAAGTTTAATCTTTCAGGGTCAATTGGACCACCGTAATTCATAAAAGCACTAAAGTGTGGGAAGTTTCCAATCATTTGATTGACGGTAAAAATAGTTGGACGATTTAAAATTAATCCTAATGTTCCATCTTTTTCATGTTCTGTAATAAGTATAACCGTTCTTTTGAAATTGGGGTCTTCCATAAATGGTTCAGAGAGTAATAGTGTTCCTTTTTTTATTTCAGAAAAATTGTTTGCCATAATAATATGAATTTAAAGAATTTTTTGGAATAAAAAAAGTGTAGCCAACAGCTACACTTTTATATTATTTTTCTAAAATAAGAAAATTATTCAGTCATTGTTTTAGGTTGCTTTTCTTCTTTTACTTTTGGAGCTTTCTCTTCTTTAACCTTAGGAGCTTTCTCTTCTTTTACTTTTGCTGGTTTTTCTTCTTTTACTTTTGCTGGTTTTTCAGCTTTAACTTTCTTTTCTTTAGCTACTTTTTCTTTTTTAGGAAATTCTTTTCCAAATTTATAAGCATACCCCACTTGTATTAAAGTTCTAGAATTGGTAATGTTTGTTTTATCATCTAAGTTTGCATAAGCTTCTCTAAGAACTTTTGTCAAACCCCAATCGTAAGTTGCATCAAAAGTAACGGCATGTCTTTTATTTTTGCTAAAAGCATATTCAAATCCAGCACCAAAACGAACGCCAAAATCTAATCTAGAGTACTCTTTTTTGAAATCAGCATCATAGCGAATTTCACTAACTTTATCTTGGTCTAAATATTTAATTTCTCCAACTCTACCATGAATTGGTACTGCTACGTAACCACCAATCGTTCCAAATACTTTTAATCTTTCATTTGACCAACCAAAATGACCAACTAAAGGAAGTGTAAGATAATTAAATTTATTTTCTTTTACTTCTTTTCTAAATTGACCATAGAAATTCTGTTGTTGCCAAGTTGAAGTATTACCACCCATATTAAATTCGGCACCTGCTTCTAATCCAATATATTTATTAAACCAAATTCTACCAGTAATAGCACCAGATAAACCAACTCTAGAAGAATATTGTCCACCTAAACTGGATTTTTTAGAGCCTTCTAAATTTAAATTTTTAAATCTTCCAAATGCTAAGCCTCCTTTAAAGCCTATGCTGTAGTTTACTTTTGCACTTGCTTCCGCAAAAATAAACAATAATGCAAATACATAGAGAAATCGTTTCATGAAATGTTGTCTTATATTGTTGTAAAAATACGAAAAAAAACAAATTAAGCAAGTTTAACTAAAAAATATTTTAAAAAATATTTTATTGAGTGTGATTTAAATAAAGAATATTAGATTATTGTTTTCTTTCTTTTGATGTTTATATAATTGTATTATGATTGTAGTTTGGCCATTCTTTATAAAATGTTTTACCTCGAAAGATACGATAGGCGTTACTATTTTTCCATTTATTATTTTAAAATCTAAAATGGATAAACAAATTGAAACTTTAATTTTTCATGAAAGAATTCATATTCGTCAGCAATTAGAAATGTTAATTGTGCTGTTTTATATTTGGTATCTAATTGAGTTTTTAATAAAGTGGATTATATACAAAGATTCTAAATTAGCTTATAGAAATATTTCATTTGAGCGTGAAGCTTATGTAAATGAAAATTACTTTAATTATCTTAAAAAAAGGAAATTTTGGAATTTTATACATTATCTTTAACCGACAAATCAAAAATTAGTATTCAATGGATAAAATAAATATTTTTATTGTAGATGATCATCAGATTTTTATTGATGGTATCAGTTCATTATTAGAAGATGAAAATCAAATTAATATTATTGGTACAGCAAATAATGGTAAAGTTGCAATGGATAAAATTGCGACTATAAGTAATGAAGTTAATGTCGTTTTGATGGATATTAATATGCCTGAAATGGACGGTATCGAAGCAACTAAACAATTAAAATCTCTGTACCCTAATATTAAAATATTAATGCTGACGATGCACAGTGAACCTAGATTTATTAAAGAATGTATTGAAATTGGTGCAAAAGGTTATGTTCTTAAAAATATTTCAAAAGATGATTTGCTTAAAGCAATAGATCACGTTAATGATAATAAAGCGTTTTTAGATAGTGCAGCTCAAGAACAATTAATAAATGCTGTTACTTCATCTGATGATGATTTTGATTCCAAGGCTTACGACCAATTAACAGCACAAATTACAACTAGAGAATTGGAAATATTACAACATATTGCATTGGGTTTGACAAGTCAAGATATTGCAAATAAATTGTTTATCAGCAAAAATACTGTGGAAACGCATCGTAAAAATATGCTTTCTAAATTGAACGTCAATAATACAGCAGCATTATTGAAAATTGCTTATAAAAAAGGATTAGTTTAGTTTGTTACATTTTATAATTATAAAATATTTAAATCCTTTAGGTTTTAACTTTTTTTTATTTGACATAAGACAGAATGAAACAAATTAAAATTGATACTTTTTTATTACTTACTTTCTTAATAATTTTAATTGCGTATTGCTTTCCTCAACTTGGGAATCAAGCCAATAAAGGAATTTTAGATAATATTATAAGTATTGGGATAGCGTTTATTTTTTTCTTTTATGGATTGAAACTAAGTATAGAGAAAATAAAGACAGGTCTTAAAAATTGGAAATTACATTTTGTTATTCAATTTACTACTTTTGTATTTTTCCCTTTTATAATAATTTTATTTTATCCATAGATTAAAGGAGAAAATTATTTTTATATTTGGCTTTCATTTTTGTTTTTAGCTGCCTTGCCATCAACGGTTTCAACTTCAGTTGTGATGGTTTCTATCGCAAAAGGAAATTTACCAGCAGCAATTTTTAATGCAAGTATCTCTGGATTAATTGGTGTTTTTATAACGCCAATTTGGATGGGCTTTTTTATTATGAATAATGATGTTGATTACAATTTGAGCTATATTTATTTAAAATTAATAATAGAGATTTTAATTCCTGTTGTCTTAGGATTGTCTTTGCAAAGATATTTTGGGGACTATGTGTTAAAATACGTTCAAATATTGAATAAATTTGACAAGTCGGTTATTCTATTAATTATTTATAAAAGCTTTGCAGAATCATTTGAACAGAAAATTTTCAGTGAAGTTGGAACGGCGTATCTGTTTTTGGTCACATTCCTTTGTTTTTTGCTATTTTATTTAGTTTATTTTTTTACAGGTTGGGTAGCTAGATTTTTAAATTTCAATAGGGAAGATACTATTACAGCTCAATTTTGTGGTACAAAAAAATCATTAGTGCATGGTACAGTTTTTTCTAAAATACTTATTCCTGCAACTATTCCTATGGGTATTATATTATTGCCAATAATGATATTTCACGCCTTCCAGATTTTTGTTATAACTTTTATTGCCGAAAGAAAATTTAAAGAAATACTATAAAGGTTATTTTGCAACGGTATAAAGACAACTATCCCAATTTAGCTAAACTTTCTTTAAAAGCAAGAAGTTTAGTTTGACCATCTTTTAGCTTTTGCCTTTCTATTTCTACAATTTCAGGTTTGGCATTTTGTACAAATCTTTCATTATTTAGCTTTTTTTCAATAGATGCGATAAAGCCTTTATAATATATAATTTCTTTTTCCAGCTTTTCTTTTTCTTCATCGGTATTGATTTTTATACCAGTTATGATAAAAACTTTATCCTTGTCCACTAAATTAGTAATTGCATTTTCTATATTAGTATCAGTATAATTAATTGGATTTATATTGCTAATCTTTAATAATATATCATTGCATACTTCATAAAATACTTTATTGTTTGTTTGTACATAAACATCTAATGTTTGTTTAGGCGAAAGTCCATTTCTATTTCTTACATCTCGTACATTAGCAATAAAAGTTTTCATTTTCTCGCCAGTTGCAATTTTGCTTACATCAAAATTTCTTTCTTTTGGATATTGGGCAACAATGATATCATTTGTTCTATTTTCATCTAGTAGATGATATATTTCTTCTGTGATAAAAGGCATAAAAGGATGGATAAGTTTCAGTATATCTTCAAAATAGCCAACTGTTTTTTGATAACTTTCAGTATCAATTTTTTCACCAAATGGTGGTTTTACATATTCTAAATACCAAGAACAGAAATCGTCCCAAATAAATGTATAAAGTGTAGTCAATACTTCTGATAATCGGTATTGATTGTATAATTCATTTGTTGTTTTGATGGTTTGTGCCAATTTATTCTCAAACCATTCAAATGCTGTTGTTAAATCGATTTTTGATGACGAATTTTCATCAATTTCCCAATTTTTTATCAAACGTAGTGCATTCCAAATTTTATTGGTAAAGTTTCTACCTTGTTCACAAAGTTTTTCATCAAATGGTAAGTCGTTGCCAGCAGGAGAGGAGAATAGCATTCCTGTTCTAACACCATCAGCACCATATTTTTCAATTAAGTCAATTGGGTCTGGTGAATTGCCCAATGATTTTGACATCTTTCGTCCTTGTTTGTCTCGTACAATTCCAGTTAAATACACATTTGAAAAAGGCTTTTCATTTCTATATTCGTATCCAGCAATAATCATTCTTGCCACCCAAAAGAATAAAATCTCAGGAGCTGTAACTAAATCATTGGTAGGATAATAATAATTAATGTCTTTTCCTTCTGGATTTTTAAAGCCATCAAAAACAGAAATTGGCCATAACCAAGAAGAAAACCAAGTATCTAAAACATCTTCATCTTGAGTGAGTTGTGTTTGCTCGTTAAATAATTCTTTAAATTTAATTTTGTAAATTTCTATGGCTTCATTTTGTGTTTTCGCTACCACAAAATTTCCTTTTGTATCATGCCAAGCTGGAATTTGATGCCCCCACCACAATTGTCTAGAAATACACCAATCGTGGACATTTTCCATCCAATGTTTATAGGTATTTTTAAACTTTTCAGGCGTTAATTGGATATTATTATTCAATACATTTTCTAATGCTGGTTTAGATATTTTATCCATTTTCAAAAACCATTGCAATGATAATTTTGGTTCTATTACAGCATCTGTTCTTTCTGAATAGCCAACTTTATTTTTTATGTCTTCAACTTTTTCTAATAAGTTAGAAGCTTCTAATTCAATGGCGACTTTTTTTCTTACTGCAAATCTATCTTCTCCAATATAAAACTGTGCTTTCTCATTTAAAGTACCGTCATCATTCAATATATCGATAGATTCTAATTGATGTTTTATTCCTAAATTATAGTCGTTGATATCATGTGCTGGTGTAACTTTTAGCGTTCCTGTTCCAAATTCAATATCAATATATTCGTCAAAAATTATAGGTACACTTCTTTTAATTATTGGCACAATTGCTCTTTTTCCTTTAAGATGTTTGTACCTCTCATCTTCAGGATGTACGCATACACCCGTATCACCAAAAATAGTTTCTGGTCGTGTTGTAGCTACAGTAATATATTGATCGGTAATTTGTCCGTTTTCTTCAATTAAATATTTGATATAATATAATTTGGAATTTACTTCTTTATGTATAACTTCCTCATCTGAAACAGCAGTTTTTCCTTTCGGATCCCAATTGACCATTCTTACGCCACGATATATTTGACCTTTGTTGTACAAATCTATAAATACATCAATAACTGCTTCAGAAAGGCTTTCGTCCATTGTGAATTTTGTTCTTTGCCAATCACAAGAAGCACCTAATTTTTCTAATTGTTTTAAAATGATGCCACCATATTTTTCTTTCCATTCCCAAGCATGTTTTAAAAATTCAGTCCGTGTCATGTCTTTTTTTTCTATGCCTTGTTCTTTTAGAAGTGCAACGACTTTTGATTCAGTTGCAATTGAGGCGTGGTCTGTACCTGGAACCCAACACGCATTCTTTCCTTGCATTCGAGCTTTTCGTATTAATACATCTTGTATGGTATTATTTAGCATGTGTCCCATGTGCAATACACCTGTAACATTTGGTGGTGGAATAACGATTGTATAGGGTTCTCTTTCGTCTGGTTCAGAATGAAAATAGTTTTTATTCTGCCAATGTTGATACCATTTTTGTTCAATTTCTGATGGATTGATATTTTTAGCTAATTCCATATTTTTTAGTACTTATACAATTTTTTAAAGAATCACGAAGATACGAAACAATGAAATAATTTAGTAATGAAATAATCTGATTGTGAATGGGTAGTTAATATTTTCTATTTGCTGATTTTATTAGCTTTTTAAAATTCGCCAATTATTTGGTAAGTAATTATTAATTCTGTCTTGTAAAATTTTTACCCAACCCAAATGATGTTTGTTGTAAGAAAATAAAGCCCAACCTGAAATATTTAAAGTGTTGATTGTCTCTTTTTGAATATTTTGTTTTCTTAAAAATTGTAAGGCAGTAGGCTTATTAATTTCTATAGTTGATAAATCAGGATGTATATAATTGGACAATGCTAAGTTGTGCGCAGGTATAAAAATATCTTTTTTTAACTCACCAATTTCAATACCAAAATAGGTAATATATAAATGTGTTTGGATAATATTTAATGTTGAAACAAAGGTTTTTGGAAAGCCAAAAATATTGTTTTTGAAGGTAAAGTATTTAAAAGTGGATGAGTTTTTTATCCATTTTTCAGCCTCTTTGAATTGTATATCAAAGATTTGATTTTTTCTACTAAAATCATAGTAATTACTAGGTATATTTTGTGTTGTACTTATTTTTTTTAAACATGCAATAAAAAAACCGGAACCTTTAGTTTTTTCAAATGTAAAATAATAAGTATGTGGAATTTTGCCTATTGTAATTTCAGGAAATTGAGCAATATCAATTGGTACAATTTCAAAGCCATTGTCTAATAAATACTGTACTTGGTCTTCATTTTCACAAGTTTGAAAAGTACAAGTTGAGTAAATTAAATAGCCATTTTGTTTTATAGTGTTTTTAAGATTATCAATGATTTCCTTTTGACGGATTGCACACTTTTCAATATTTTCAGGTGTAAATTCTACCGCTAATTCTGGCTTTTTTCTTAATAAACCTTCGCCACTACAAGGTGCATCTAAAACAACTAAATCAAAATAATTATATAGACTTTTAAAATCTTTAGTATCGTTTTGTGTTACAATAATATTTGGATTTCCCCAACGTATTAAATTCTCTCTTAAAATACTGTTGCGTTTGGGCAATATTTCATTTGCAATTAGAAGTGAATCCTTACTTATTTTATCTAAAATATGTGTTGATTTTCCACCTGGTGCAGCACAAGCATCTAGCACTATTTGAACATTTTTCTGAACTTGAATTTGTTCTAAAATATAGCCTAAAAACATAGAATTACTTTCTTGAACATAATATGCACCAGCATGCCAATCTGGGTCAAGAATAAATTCTTTTTGTTCTATAAAAATAGCTGACTTTTCCCAAGGAACATTCTCTCCAATGCGAAAAATAGATTTGTTTGGGTTATAACGAATACTATAAGAAACAGAATCCAAAGTTAGATTTTGGACAAAAATAATGAATTTCTAATTAGTTGTTTCTCGAGTAGGCCTTTCCTCTCTGTTTTCTTCAGTTTTGTTATTGGAAGACTTGTCTTTCTTTGGCTTATCTTCTTTGATTTTACCAGCTTTTGCCATCTTTCCAAAACTAATATTCATATAGAAATCTAATTTGCTCATTGGTTTTTTGATAAATGAAGTAATAACATTACTTGAGCCTAGAGTTACTTGTCCAATTCTAAATGCTAAACCAGCATTAAATCCTAAATACTTATTCCAAGTTATAGGCAAATAGGCAGAGAAAATTCTTGTTTCAAATCTTGGTGTAATGGTAATATTTGTAGGCATATTTGCTTTTGGTTCACCTTTTTTTAAATCATAAGGATTAAATTGAAAATTAGCATTGGCATAAAGCATTTTTGCAATTCTGACATCTATGAAAGTGTTTAAGGTCATTGGTAATTTCATTTTCCTTTTTCCTGTAGGAATTGTTTTAGTACCTAATGAGTCTAATAACATATCAAATTCAAGCGTGCTACCGTCTGCATTTAAAAGATGACTTGCAGGAATATTAGTATTATTACCGATAAATGTTCGACTATTTTTTCCTAAATTATAGGAATTAAATCCAATGTCATTTACTGAAAATCCAGCTAAAAATAAAGGCTCATCGGTTTCTTTTCTTTTTAATTCATAAATTAATCCAACATCAAATCCAACTCCATCAATACCAAATTTATAATTGAAGCCATTATCTATTCTATCACTCACTAAAAAGTCAAATTGAGAATTTTTTACATTCACAAAACTATCTATTCCTGAGTGAACGATATTGAAATCAACATTATGAGCTTCAACTTGAGCATTGAATATATTTGTAATCATTTTACCAGTTACTCCAACATGTAATGCATGTCTTGCTTTTATATTGATAGTTCTTGAATAGCCTGCATATATTTCATGATAAACGTTTGCTCCACCAGTAAGTTTGTCATTTTTAAAATGCGGCGCCCACTCAAAAATATCTTTAAGATTATTGTACATAGATTGTGCCAAATCTTCATTCATGTCATTAATAGTAGCAACCCCTCGACCTCTAACACCTATTGATATAGCATTGTTTTGCTTTATTTTTATCATAAATGCAGGACCGTTAAATCCTAAACCAATGTGTGCATCTTTAGGCTTTCCATCAAGTATTTCTCCAATATTTACATTTTTATCAAAATTGGATGCAATGCCTTTAAAAGATTGAATTCCTAGGTAATTATTTCCTCCATTAATATTAATTCCAAATAGATTTACTTGCCATTTCATACTAGATGCGACAGGCATTGCAGGGTTTAAGCTATTGGTTAAGATGGCATCTTTTGTGGTATAGTGTGCACCTAAAAATGCTTGAGCATTAATGTTGTAAACAATAGTGATTATAAGAAGTGCCAAAAGTACTTTTTTCATAATATTTAATTTTTGTTAAATATATTAAGAAAGGAGAATACTAGCAAATGTTTTTTAAATTTTACGTTTTAGTAATCCCCGAATTCTATCTTTTACTTTTTCTGAAGTGGGTTCTGTTGTTGGAATATAGTAATCTACGACTTCTCCATTTTTATTGATTAAATATTTTTGGAAATTCCATTTTGGATGTGTCAATATATTTGGACCAGGAGCGTTATTGCCTAAAAACTTGAATAATTCATGTTGATTTGTTCCTTTTTTCACATGAATTTTATCCATAATTGGAAAGCTAACGCCATAATTAATTTGACAAAATTGTTCAGCACCTTCTGCAGAATTTGGTTCTTGTCCAGCAAAATCATTGGAAGGAAAGCCTAATATTTCAAAATCTTGATTTTTGAATTCTTGGTACAATTGCTCTAGTTTTTCAAATTGAGGTGTTAAACCACATTTTGAAGCAGTATTAACTATCATTAAAACTTTTCCTTGGTAATCACTCAGATTTATCTCTTTTTGATTTGCCTTTTTTACTTTGAATGTCC
Organism: uncultured Chitinophagales bacterium; assembly: GCA_964472755.1. Taxonomy (GTDB): domain Bacteria; phylum Bacteroidota; class Bacteroidia; order Chitinophagales; family JADIYW01; genus JADJSS01. The sequence continues at coordinate 26,773 of CAYYMF010000023.1, forward strand.
AGATTGAATTTTTCATTTTGTATAATATATTTTGTGCCGTTTCTTTGATAGGTTTCATCTAATCGAATGACATAGTTTTCCAACTCAGCATCTTCTCCTTTGGGATCATAAGTTGCTTTTAAATTTAAGTCAAAAAATTTAGAACCAAAATTCCACCAAAAAGTTTTAAATCCACCACGGTATTCCTTTAATAAATCAAAGACTGTTATGCCAGTTTCTCGATAAACTAATTTAATGAGAAATTTCCCTTGCGTTCTTGTCATATTTTTAAGTTCCTTTTCGTAGGCATCTCTCAATAAATTTTCTGCATTATTTAAAAATTTATGTTTCTCTTTTTTAGATTTATTTTTTAATTGCTCATCAACAACTTGACTAAGCCTAGCGATTCGTAAAGCATAAGGATAAACTTTTTTTAGATAGGTTTGGTCTCGATATGAAATGGTAACAGGTTTTAATTTAGAAGCGGCAACAATAATTGGTTCTAATATTACTTCCTCTACCAAAGTATCTCCACCAATAACAATAGAAGGCAGAATTATGGTATCCATTTTTTGTGCCTTAACACATAAACTTAGATGAGTGAATACTAGAATGATTAAAAGTTGTTTCATAGTTTATAGTATTCCAAAATTATGCCATAAATCTTAATATACAAAGCTATTTTAAAATAAAAAACGTTAATTAAAAACTACGCAAAACCAAATGTTGAATAAGGTTGTTTAGTATAGCTTTTTTTTCTTTATCTATATTAATTTTATTTAAAAAGGCAATAGACTGTTCTATGTATGAATCTCTAATTTTTGTGCCGTATTCTTTAATTTGATAGGTATTAAAAATAGCTAATACCTTTTTAAGTTTTTCTTCTGAATGTTCAATTTTTAAAGCATTTTCTAAATGATTGTCATTTCTTGACTCAGCTATTTTAAGAGCTTCTAATAGTAATAGAGTTTTTTTATTCTGAAGAATATCGCCACCAAGTTGCTTACCAACTTGTTCAGGTTTTCCAAAGCAATCTAGTACATCATCTTGAATTTGAAATGCAATGCCAAGATTTAATCCATATTGATAAATTGTATCCGCATCTTTTTCATTTGCTCCACCAATAATAGCACCAATTTGCATACTTGCAGCAACTAAAACTGCTGTTTTAAGTTTTATCATTTCCAAATAATCTTGATGAAGTACATTGGTTTGTAGCTCAAAATTGATATCCATTTGTTGACCTTCACAAACTTCAATAGCTGTTTTTGTAAAGATATCAAATACTTGTTTGAAATACTTTTTATCAATATTAGACAAGCATTGATAAGCTTGAATCATCAACACATCACCGCTTAAAATTCCAGTTGTTAAGTTGTATTTTTCATGTACTGTAGGAAAACCACGACGCAAAGGTGCATTGTCCATAATGTCATCGTGAATTAATGTGAAATTATGAAAATATTCTGTTGCTAATGCTGCATCTAAAGCGGTTTCGTATTTTCCACCAAATATTTCAGTACATAAAAGTAGGAGAGCAGGTCTTAATCTTTTACCTCCAATTTGTAAGAAATAATTATTAGGCTCATATAATTCACTCGGTGTTTGGGTAAATTTATTTTGTTGGAGATAGTCTAGAAAAAATGTCCTTAATTCTTCAATTGAATGCATAGCCAAAAATACATTATTAATTTTAATTGTTAGCGATTGATATTTATTTATAAATTTAATTTTATGAGTATCTCCCAAAAAAATATTATCATTGTAAAATGCAAGATAATTCTAAAGTTATTGATAAGCTGATTGATAAGCGACGTTCTGTAAGAATTTATGATGAAAGTGAATCATTAAATGATATTGTTGTAAGAAAATGTTTGGAGAGGGCAACTTTAGCACCAAGCTCTGATAATTTACAATTGTGGGAGTTTTATAGGGTAAAATCTAAAAATAAATTACAAGAGTTAGCAAAATATTGCTATGGACAAAAGGCCGCATCAACTGCTCAGGAATTAGTAGTTTTTGTAACAAGAACAGATAAGTGGCAGGAACGTGCAAAATTTAATTTAGAGGAAATCAAAAAAAGTTTTCCTGAAAAATTAACGAATAAAGAACAAAAAGTCATTGATTACTATGAAAAATCAATCGCTCAATTGTATTCAGGTAACGAAACAAAACCAGAAGTTAGAATTATAGCACACAAAAGTTGTGCATTAGCCGCTCAAATGTTTATGTTAGCCGTTGCGGCCGAAGACTACGATACATGCCCGATGGAAGGTTTTCAAGAAGAATTAGTAAAGCAATTTTTAAAGCTACCTGAAATTGCTGAAATATGTATGATAATTTCTGTAGGAAAAGCCAAACCAGAAGGAATTTATGGCAGAAGAATTAGGGTTCCAAATACTGATGTTATTTTTGAAATATAATACAGTATAATTTACTATTCGATTTCATAACTTAGCTCTCCCAATATTTCCTTATTTTCAGAATATTTTCGTTCTGTGAAGGTAACTTTACCATTTTTATCCTTTATAATAATTGTAGAACATCGTGTGCCATAAAATGGTGTGTGGATAAAAATTGAAGACATTGCTTTTTCTAGTTCAAAAGATAAGCCTGTCGATGGCAAGTCTTCTAGGGTTGCTTTATCTTCATTGCTTAATAAATCAAATAAAAAATCTTTTTCTAATCGATTATTTTGAATAGCATTTTCTAAATCACTTTTGATTTTATCTATTTTTTTCCAAGGAGTATCTAATAAAGCATTACTCAATCCATGAATGCCATTTGAAACTGACTGAATAGTATTGGAAATATTAGAATAATAGGCAATGTCTTTACCATCAAAAAGTAATAAATTAAAATCATTGTACAAGGCTGCATCTTTTTGGATATTGCCTAAATAATTTTCAGCAGAGCTATTAGATTTTATGAAATCCAACACTAAACTACCTCGAGAAGGTGGATTTTCTTTTAAGCTGTGCAGATCTCGATAATTAGTTAGTGCCGCCCATCGTTTATTTTTGTGCAATCCAATCCAAGTGCCACCAGCTTTCAAATCCTTTCCGGCAAGAATATCATCAAAACCTTCAGTTGTCCAAAATTGAGCTGCACGAGTTGGACGATTATAAAATTCATCTCGGTTAGCAATGAGTATCAATGGATAATCTGTATGAACATTATGAGCAAAAGCAATGAGGCACATTTTAAAAATTTATAATTTAAAGATACTATTTTGTTCGATTTAATGAGTTTTTATTGTGAAATAGCTGGGTTATAATGTTTTCTTAATTTTAGACATCCATTTTAGTATTTCACTTTTACAAAAAAAAGAATTACCTTTGCATCTCAAAATTTATTTATTTATGAACAATTACGAAACGGTTTTTATTACAACGCCCGTACTTTCTAAAGATGAGTACACAAGAACCGTAAAGAAGTACACCGACTTCATTGAGAAAAACGGCGGCGAAGTAATAAGCAAAGAGGATTGGGGTTTGAAACAATTGGCTTATCCTATCCAAAAGAAAACAACAGGTTTTTATACCTTGTTAGACTTTAAATTAGATCCACTTTTAGTGAAGAAATTTGAAATTGAATTTAGAAGAGATGAAAACGTGATGCGTTTTTTAACGACTAAATTAGACAAACATGCTTTGGCTTATTCAGTACAAAGAAGAGAGAAATTAAATGGTAAAACACAAAAAACGGAGGCTTAATTATGGCAACGCAAGACGAAATTAAATTCTTAAACGCTCCAAAATTAGGTGAGCAAAAGAAAAAATATTGCCGTTTTAAGAAAATGGGAATCAAATATATTGATTACAAAGACCCAGATTTCTTATTAAGATTTGTGAACGAGCAAGGAAAATTATTACCAAGAAGAATCACGGGCAACTCTTTGAAATATCAAAGAAAAGTTTCTCAAGCTGTTAAAAAAGCAAGACACTTAGCGTTATTACCGTATGTTACTGACTTATTAAAATAGAAATACACCATGGAAATTATATTATTAGAAAATGTAAAGAACTTGGGACTAAAATATGATGTAGTTACAGTAAAACCTGGCTATGGTCGTAATTTTTTAATTCCAAAAGGATTAGCAAAAATTGCTAATGCTTCTAACAAAAAACACTTAGAAGAAATTGTAAAGCAACAATCTGCAAAAATTGCTAAATTAACAGAAGAAATGAAGCAATTGGCTGAGAAATTGAGCCAATCTAAAATTATTGTAGGTTCAAAAGTGGGAACAACTGGAAAATTATTTGGAAGTGTAACCAATATCCAATTAGCAGATGCTTTGAAAAAACAATTTGATTTAGATGTGGATAGAAAGAAAATCCATATTCAAGGAGAGGTAAAAGAAGTAGGTACTTATAAAGCTGTTGTTGGCTTATATAAAGAGATTACTGCAGAAGTACAATTTGATGTAGTAGCAGAATAATTTTATTATTCTTGTTGTAAAAAAAACCACAGCTTAGGCTGTGGTTTTTTTATGTCAATACTTCAGATATATTTACTTATTAACTCTTAAAGAATTATGATTTTTAGAATCAAGAGACAAGACAGATTTTAGAGATAATGAGATGTGAGATTTTGAGAAATTAAGTAATTTATTATTTAAACAATTTATTAATCATGATTCACTCACCATGACAAACTCTGTGTAAGAAAAACTTATTGTTCTTTGTGGTTAAAAAAATAGTATTGAGTATTAAGTAGTGAGAAATATATTTTATGCATCTAATTCTCCAGCGATAACATTCATGCTACTCATTGTAATAATGGCATCACTCAACATACTGCCTTTAATCATGTATGGATAGGCTTGATAATAAATAAAACCTGGTCTTCGGATATGGAAACGATAAGGCGTTCTGCCTCCATCTGAAATGATATAGTAACCTAATTCGCCATTTCCACCTTCAACTGCGTGATAAACTTCTCCAACAGGCAATTCTGTTTCGCCCATAATCACTTTGAAATGATAAATTAAGGCTTCCATTTTGCTATATACATCAACTTTAGGAGGTAAATAAAAATAAGGCAAATCTGCATGGAATGCACCATCAGGTAATTTTGCAATGGCTTGTTCAATGATTCTTAAACTTTGCCACATTTCTTCAATTCGAACGGTATATCTATCAAAAGTATCGCCAGCCGTTCCAACAGGAATGTCAAATTCAAAATCTTCATAAGAAGAATAAGGATTCATTACTCTAACATCATAATCAACACCCGCAGCTCTTAAATTTGGCCCTGTAAATCCATAGCTTAATGCATCTTCAGCTGAAATACTTCCAACGCCGATGATTCTATCCATGAAAATACGGTTTCTGTCCAACAATTTTTGAAACTCTTTTAGCTTAACTGGAAACTCTTTTAAAAACAGATTCAAATGTCCCCAAGTAGATTCAGAAAAATCTCTTTCTAAACCACCAATTCTTCCAATATTTGTAGTTAATCTAGCACCACAAATTGATTCAAATATATCATAAATTTTTTCTCTCGATTGGTATAGATGTAAGAAACCAGATAATGCACCACTATCAACACCAATAACGGTATCGCAAATAATATGATCGGCAATTCGTGATAATTCCATAATGATTACCCTTAAATATTGAGCACGTTTTGGAATTTCTGCACCAATTAACTTTTCTACAGTCATAAACCAGCCCATATTATTAATAGGAGCGGAGCAATAGTTCAATCGGTCTGTTAAAACATTAATTTGATTATATGGACGACGTTCGCCTAATTTTTCAAAAGCACGATGAATATACCCAACAGTTTGAACAGAATCCACAATAGTTTCACCATCCATAGTGAGCACATTTTGAAAAATGCCGTGTGTTGCAGGATGCGTTGGTCCTAAGTTTAACGTAGTATAGTGCTTTTCTTCGATGTCTTCTACTTGTTTCATTGTAATAAATTATCTGCCAAACATTTTATCATCTTTATCATCACGTCGTAAATCTTCCAAAGGATATTCTTTTCTCAAAGGATGATAGTTCATCTCGTCCATGTTGAGTATGCGTGTCAAATTTGGATGCCCTTCGAAAATAAATCCAAAGAAATCATATTCTTGACGCTCCATCCAATTGGCTGTTTTCCATAAATCAGTAACTGTTGGTACATGCAAATCTGATTTAGGCATAAAAGTTTTCAATCGAATACGGATATTTTTAGGCATATTGTGCAATTGATACATCATACAAAATTCAGATTCTTGAGGGTTGTCAGGATAATGTATGCCACACATTGTTGTAAGAAAATGGAAGTTTAATTCTTCATCTATTTTTAATTCTGTAAGTACTTCTTTAATGTGATTTTTATCAATTATAAAAATAGGAAAATCGTATTGTTGCTCAAAACCAACAACAGCTTCTGGAAATTTTTCTTTTAATTTTTGTAAGATTAATTCAGTCATGCACACTAATTTTATTCAATTCCGTATCTTGATAGCATTTGTTTATATTCTAGAGAATCTCTTCTTCTTATAGATTCAGATTCAGCGAGTTTTTGTATTTGCATAATACCGTCTAAAACTTGTTCTGGACGAGGTGCGCAACCTGGTACATAAACATCAACAGGAATAATTCTATCTATTCCTTGCAATACGCTATAAGTATCAAAAATGCCACCACTGCTGGCACAAGCACCCATACAAAGCACCCATTTTGGTTCAGCCATTTGTTCGTACACTTGACGTAATACTGGTGCTAATTTTTTAGAAATTGTACCCATTACCATCAATAAATCTGCTTGTCTTGGAGAGAAACTTAAACGCTCAGCTCCAAATCTTGCAAAGTCATAAGTGGCACTCATGGTGGACATGAATTCTATACCACAACAAGAAGTGGCAAAAGGTAATGGCCAAAGTGAGTTTTTACGTGCCAAACCAACTACTTTATCTAAAGAAGTAGCAAAAAAACCTTCTCCTCCATAACCAGCAGGTTCGTATGCTGGACTAATATCTACAGGAATTGTACTCATATATCTAATACAAAATTATAATCTTAATTGTTTTGTTTTATTCCCATTTCAAAGCACCTTTTTTTATAATATAGAAGAAGCCGATTAAAAAGAATCCAATGAAAGCAAACATTTCCAATAATCCAGCAAGTCCTAATTGTTTAAAATTTACAGCCCAAGGATACATGAAAATAACTTCCACATCAAACAATACAAATAAGATAGCGACTAAAAAATATTTTATTGAAAATGGTAATCTGGCATTGCCTTGCGATTCAATACCACATTCAAAAGTTTCTAATTTTATTTTTGATTTTCTTTTCGGACCTAATAAGTGGGTAACCACCATTGTAAAAACCACAAAACCTGCAGCAACTACAAACATAAACAGAATAGGCAAATACTCAATCATTTCCTAAATTTTATGCAAATATACGCATTATAACTTCAAAAGTAGCAAAAAGACTTTAAACAAATGTTGGCTTTTGAATAATTTTATATTCTACGAAATTGAATGGAAAAAGAAAATTGAAGTGGAAATATTTATATAAAGTGGGGACATCGATGGGGCTCGAACCCACGACCCTCGGAACCACAATCCGATGCTCTGACCAACTGAGCTACGATGTCCGTTTGAGGGTGCAAATATAGTATATTTTTTTAATAGTGTAGTAGTTTTTAGTTTAAATATTTGTTGTCTGATAAAATTATGGATTTTTTTTAGTTGTAAATGGTACGTAAATACAATTTATACTTCAAGAATTGTAATTTTATTTCAATCTAAAATCAATAGTCTTTCTTTCGATATCGACATTTTCTAAGATTACTTCAATAGATTCGCCTAATTGATAAATGTTTCCTGTTCGTTTTCCAATAAATTGTATATTTTTTTCATCATACAAGTAGGTATCATCTGTAAGGTATTCGGCTCTCAATAAACCTTCGCAATTGTAATCAGGTAATTCGACATAGATACCCCAATTTTTTACACCAGAAATTACTCCGTGGAATGACTCACCAATTCTATCTAGCATAAATTCTGCCATTTTGTATTTTACAGAAGTTCGTTCGGCTTCAGCAGCTGCCTTTTCTCTTTCAGAACTGTGTCCACATTTTTGTTCCAATTCATTAAGTGCAGGCATTTTTTTACCCTCTAAAACTGTTTGTAATAGTCGATGCACCATAATATCTGGATAACGACGAATTGGAGAAGTGAAATGTGTATAATATTCAAATCCTAAACCATAATGTCCAATATTTTTAGTTGTATAAATAGCTTTTGCCATGCTTCGAATAGCCAAAGATTCTAATAAATTTTGTTCAGGTTTACCTTGAATTTTTTCCATTAAAGCATTAAGCGTTTGTGTTATTTTTTTTGGATTATCAAAGTTGGCTTTGTATCCAAATTTAGCTGCAAAAAGTGCAAAATCTTGTAGTTTTTCTATATTGGGTAAATCATGTACTCTATACACCATAGGTGTTTTGCCACTTGCATTTTTCTCTTTGCCTACAAAATATGCAACATGACGGTTGGCCAAAAGCATAAATTCTTCAATAAGCATGTGTGCCGCTTTTCTCTCTTTGATTATAATACCAATTGGCTTGCCAGTTTCATCTAATTGAAATTTTGGTTCAGGTGCATCAAAATCTAAAGAGCCATTTTTAAAACGTATTTTTCTAAGTTGCGTTGCAATTTTGTTGAGTGTATGAATTTCAAATTGAAGTATATCGTCTTTACCTTCAATAATTTCTTGTGCTTGATTATAAGTCAATCTTCTGTCGGAAAATATTACAGTTCTGCCAAACCAAGTATCTAAAACTTTTGCTTGTTTATCAATAATAAAAACCGCTGAAAAACAGAGTTTTTCTTCATTTGGTCTGAGCGAACAAATAATATTAGAAATGTTTTCCGGCAACATTGGTGCAACTCTATCTACTAAATAAACAGAAGTTGCACGTTTGTAGGCTTCTTTATCTAAAGCAGTATTTTCTTGAACATAATGACTGACATCCGCAATGTGAATGCCTATTTGGAAAGTATCCTCAGTTACTTTTTGGAATGAAATTGCATCGTCAAAATCTTTAGCGTCATCAGGGTCAATGGTTAGAGTGGTAACATTTCTAAAGTCTTTTCTTTTTTTGATTTCTGAATTTGAAATTTTTGTAGGAATCGCTTCAGCTTCTTCTAAAACATCTTTTGGGAATGAAGTAAAAAAGCCATTTTCAATTAAAATAGATTTCATTTCGATATCATTACTACCTGCTTGACCTAAAACTTCACTAATTTTCCCAATAGGATTTTTGTCTTTCTTTTTCCATTCAATAAGTTCAATCACCACTTTGTCACCATGCTTTACATTGTTTTCATATTTTTCTGGAATAAAAAAATCATTTTTGATAGATACGTTATCTGCTTTTACAAAACAATATTTACTTTGCTTATCAACAACGCCAATAAAAATACTGCGTTTACGCTCAATAATTTCAGTAATAATACCTTCTTTTCGATTTGATCTTGGATTGTGAATGCGTTTCACTTTTACAGTATCGCCATCAAATGCACCGTGTACATTTTTTCTATGTATAAAAATATCATTTTCAACATTTTCAATAATAACATAAGCATCACCAGTTCTGGCAATATCAATTTTCCCAATAAGTTCGTTACCAACTAAGAGAGGTTTATTGTGTGCTACTTTCGTTTTTTTTATGTTGGAATCTTTGGTAGTTTGGTGTTTTCTTTTTGGTGTTTTCTTCATTTTGCACTGGAATTTGGGTTGTGTATTGTGTCATTAAGTTTTGTTACATACATAATTAATGCCTAATTTGTTATTTGTTTTTAAAGATGATGTGAGTCGTCTAAATTTAATAGGTTGTTTTATAGATTTTTTTGGTAGGTTTAAATTCTTTATAATAGAAAAATAATGATATAAATACAGATATTATAAATTGTAAAAATACAAAAATATATGCATTTTTATAGAACTGATTGATTCCAAACCAATTTTGAGTTGTAAAAATGAAATAAGCAGCAAATATTAAACGAAATATTTCTGTGTAAATTCCATAGATTTTTTTATCCATAATTGAAGTTATTGAAAATATAGAATACAATAAAAACAATCCGTAAAAGATAAATTGATTTGATTTTGAAAGATTAGGTAAGTTGTAAAATAGAAATGCCATTAATAAAAAAGATAAGATAAGTTGAACCAAACTCCAAAATTTAAAATTATTTGAATACGTTGGATTATATTTGTTGAAATTATAAACGTTATCATCAGTAATTGTTTCAATTGGGTATTTTTGTGCAACATCTTTAGGTCGCCAACCTGTAGGTTTTACCCAAATTAGCAGTTTATCTTTCCAATTTTGTGTTCGAAAAGCATCTTTAATAATAGACCATAAGTGTTGAAAATTGATAATAAATGGATTCCAAGTTTTGGGTTGATGTCGAATGCCATATATACATTTTTCAGTTTCAAGTTCAGCTTGAAATGTACCAAATAATTTATCCCAAATAATAAAAATTTGACTATAATTCTTATCCATATAAATTCTATTCATAGAATGATGCACTCTATGATGAGATGGTGTTACCAAAATATATTCCAAGAAACCCAATTTGTTTATTAGGTTAGTATGGTACCAAAATTGTAAAAATAAATGTAAGGGAGCTACTATTACAATAATATTTTTTGGAATTCCCAATATGGATAATGCAATTCCAGTAATTAAAATACTTAAAATATTAGTTATTGTAGCAAATTGTTGGCGTAAAGCACAAGGTAAATTAAAGTATTCGCTACTGTGATGAACTACATGAATATTCCAAAAATAATTCACTTCATGAGAAATACGATGATACCAATATCCACCAAAATCCAAAATTAGGAAAGTAATAATGTACATCCATATATTTGGTTTCCCCCAACTAAAAAGAGCTAAGTTTTGTAAAAGATAATCATACGAAATCACAACTATGGTCAGACCCAAGACATCTTTTAATGTATTGGTCATTCCTGAATATAAACTAGCAATAGCATCTATATAATTGTATTCTTTTTTTTTAAGCTGATATATCAATAATTCTATTAATATAAATACTATAAAAACAGGCATCGCAATTAATAAAATCAAACCATAGGTATTCATCGTGATGTATTTTGGAACATCTAAGTTATAATAATTTTGTTAAAATTTTTATAATTAAATTGATTTTCTTATTATTGTACTAGTGAATATGAGTTGGCAGAAAACAATTGCAAAGCAAACAGAAATAACAGGTATCGGATTACATACTGGAAAACAGTGTAAGGTAAAAATGCTTCCTGCTTTGCCTAATGAAGGTTTGGTATTAATCAAAAACAGTCAAAAATTTCCTATTTCTTTAGATAATGTCGTAGATACTACACGATCAACAAATATAAAGTTTGATGATGAAATTATTTATACCGTAGAACATTTATTGTCGGCTGTTGCTGGTTTACAAATAGATAATCTGATTTTAGAAATTGAAGGCGGAGAGATACCTATTTTAGATGGAAGTGCGAAACTTTTTGTCGATAAAATTAGAGAAGTTGGCTTCAAAGAGGAAGCTATTCCTAAGTTAAATTATATTGTTCAAGAAAACATTGAATGGAAAGATGATGAGACAAATGCAGAATATTTATTAATTCCATCATCTAGTTTTTCAATTATTTGTATAGTTGATTATCATTCCAAGAGTTTGGGAAAACAATATGCAAGTTTGAATACTTGGGAAGATTATGCTACAGAAATAGCCCCAGCAAAAACATTTTGTTTTTTACACGAAATTGAAATGTTATATAAGAGCGGATTAATTAAAGGCGGAAATTTGACTAATGCTTTAGTTTTTTCAGAATTTAATATTGAACCTGAAAAAGCAAAATGGCTCACAGATACCTTTAATCAGCCAATTTTTTCAGTTCCTGAAAAAGGTATTCTAAATCCTATATATCAGACTTTTGACAACGAAGCCGCAAGACATAAAACTTTAGATTTAATAGGTGATTTGTCGTTATTGGGAGTTGGTTTACAAGGTAGATTAATTGTCATAAAACCAGGACATACATCCAATATTAGATTTTCTAAATATCTAAAAGAATACATTGGAGCAAAAATTAAATAGGCTTATTTAGTAGTAAATATACCCAGCCAAGTTGCTACAATTCCTAACAAAATACTTGCACTAATATAAATAAATGCAGTCAGTAACTGTCCAGTTTGGATGAGTTTTAAATTTTCCAATGAGAATGTAGAAAATGTTGTAAATCCACCACAAAACCCAATAATTAACAAGAAACCTAAGTTTTCATTAGTCAAAGGATGCTTGCCATAATTTCCAATAAATAATCCAATTAAAAAACAACCAATGATGTTAATGATAAATGTTCCCAATGGAAAAATGCCGATTGCATACTTAGAAAAAATTAAGGAGATAATATATCTTAAAATACTACCAATTCCACCACCAATTCCAACTAAAATAATTGATTTAAACATATAGTTTTGAAAATTTATGGAACTGGGTCGTAACCACTTCCGCCCCACGGATGACAAGATAAGATACGTTTTAAAGCCAACCATCCACCTTTGAAAATACCATATTTTTGCAATGCATCTAAAGTATATTTTGAACAAGTTGGTTGATATCGACACTTTCCATAACCCAACATAGGAGAGAGCGTTATTCTATAAAATAAAACTATAAGAATAAATGGGTAAGTAATGATTTTTATAAAAATATTCAAGATGAAATTTTCTACTAAATTAGTATTTATTCAATGATTTTCAAAACAGTTCTTCTGTTTTTGGCTTTGTTTTCTTCAGAAGTATTTGGAACTACAGGTTGCGTATCGGCATAGCCTTTTGCAATTATTCTTGTAGAAGCGATACCTTTTTTGACCAAATAATCTACCACATTTTGAGCTCTTTTTTGTGATAAAGTTTGATTG
>CAYYMF010000024.1:0-38107 GCA_964472755.1 uncultured Chitinophagales bacterium
CTTTAATTCCATAATACTACAAAGATAATCAAGGGCAAACGCATAGATATTATATAAACACTATATTATTTGTATTTGGATTAATTTTAAATTAATTAGCTTTTATTTTAGCAATAATTATACTCGTAGCAATGGCAGCATTTAACGACTCTGCTTTTCCAAATTTTGGAATAGTTATTTTTTGATGAATGTAAGGATATAAATCTTCTTGTATTCCGTTGCCTTCATTGCCAATTAAAAGAATACCTTGCTTTGGAAAATCTATTGCATTATAATTTGTTCCGTTTAAAGTAGCACCAAAAATTGGAGTTTTGGAATGTTGCCTGAAAAAATCAATTAAATCAGTTTCTATAATTTTTACATTTGCAATAGAAGCCATTGAAGCCTGTATCGTTTTAGAATTATAAGCATCAACACAACCCTCTGAACAAACGATGGTATCGATTCCAAACCAATCGGCAATTCTAATAATTGTACCAAGGTTACCTGGATCTTGAATATTATCCAATGCAATTAACCAATTATCTATTTTTTGGATTGTTTTTTGTGTTGGTTTTTCAAAAATGGCTAAAATATTAGAAGGATTTTTCTGGTTGGAAATTTTCTTAAAATCAGCTTCCTGTATTGTTTTAATGTTAATATTATCAGGAAATTCTAATTTATTTTGATGGATTTCATCAATATATAGTTGTTTACAAATAAATTGATTTTGTATTAATTCTGTTATAACTTTCTTACCTTCGGCAATAAATTCGTTATATTTATTCCTGTATTTTTTAATTTTGAGTGCATTAATATGTTTGATTTCGTTTATACTAAGCATAAACCACAATTAAAATTTCTGACAAAATTAGTTTTTATTTTGATGATAATTGCATTACCATCTTGTAGAGCAACAAAATATGTATTAAAAGATAATGAATCTTTATTGGTTGCAAATAAAATTATTCTACATTCAGATATAAAAAACATTGATGATAAGAGTAAAATGCAAACGGATTTGGCGAGACAGGTTATTTACAATCAACAACCTAATAAGAAGTTTATGAATTTCTTTAGGTTGAAGCTTGGATTGTATGCCGCATCATATAGAAAGAAAAATAAAGCAAAAAACGAAAACAAACAAAAGAAAAAAGGAGATAAGGCATTTTTTGAAGATTATGCAGGTGAGCCTCCAGTTATTTTTGATTCAGCCGCAATTGAAAGTTCAAAATCAAGAATGAGTAATTATTTGTTCTATAAAGGTTATTTTCACAACAATATTTCTACTGCATTTGAAACTAAAAACAAAAAAACAGTTGTTACTTATCACATTGATGCCGACACAGCATTTAGATATAGAAATATTATTAAGCAAACTGAAGATTCTGTTCTATATAAATATGCCCATTTAGATAATAGTAATTCTTTTTTAAAAGAAGGAGATATCTTTGATATTGATAATATTAAAAAAGAGAGAGAACGAATTGCTACCAATATTCAAAATAAAGGTTATTTTACATTTAGCCCAGACTTTATTGTGTTTCGGATTGATAGCACCAATGCTGGTGAGCATTTGGTAGATGCTTATTTGGTTGTAAAAAATGAAGTAGATTCTTCATTGCATAAAAGATATGTTTATTTAGATATCAATGTAAATGTAAATCACGATATTAAATCAAAATCTAAGAAAGCAACTTTTTTAGAGCGTCAATTGGATACGATTTGTAATGTGAATTATAATGTTGCCAAAAATTCTATCAAACCAAAAATATTATCTCGTTCGCTTAGATTGAAACCTGAAGATATTTTTAGTGTAGATGAGCAAGTGGCTACTCGGAGTAATTTATATGGATTGGGTGTTTTTAATTTCATTAATATTAAACATGAACCATTTTCATTTTCGCCAGAAGAAATGGGTTTGATAACTTCGATTGAATGTGTGATGAGTAAAAAACATTCCTTTAGTAATGAATTGGAATTAAATACAAATGCACAAAGTACACTTGGTTTTTCTTTATCTGGTACATATATCAACAAAAATGTATTTAATTCTGCTGCAAAATTATATGTCAGTTTAAGAAGTGGTGTAAATTTCCAATTTCAAAAAAACTTTCAAGACGGAGAACATCTTAGTGCAATAAATAATGTCAATGTTTTGGGTGAAGTGAGGATTAGTTTAGCTCGTATTTTTCCATCTTTTAAAAGAAAACAATGTACGACTTACGAAAAATATAAACCACAAACGAATCTTGCACTAAACTATAATTATCAAAGACGTGTTGGTTTATATACCCTCAATACAATATCTATCAATTATGGTTATGAATGGTATAATGATAGATTTAGACATGTTTTTTCACCTTTGTCGCTAACCTATGTAAAACCATCTAATTTGACAACTGCTTTTAATGATAGGTTACAAAACAATCCTTTTCTGAAGAAGAGTTTTGATAATCAATTTATATTAGGTCAAGATTATACTTTTTTCTATACCAATCAGAATATTAATGTTGGAAAGTATAAAAACTTTTTTTCATTGAGAGCGAATTTTAATATGGGTGGAAATATATTATTTGCTTTTGCATCACTCAATAAAAACAAAACAAAACCTTATTCGCTTTCTAATATTCCATTTGCACAGTTTGCAAGAATTGAATTAGAGCCAAAGTACTTTTTTAATTTTAAGAAAAAACAATCGCTTGGATTTCGGGCATTTGTAGGAATTGGCATTCCTTATGGAAATTCATCTACAGATAAAGCCACAGTAATGCCTTATATCAAACAGTTTTCGGCAGGAGGGCCAATGTCTTTGAGGGCTTGGCCATTTAGACAAATTGGTCCTGGTGGTTATAAATTCAGAAATACAAATACTAATATTGCACAGTTAGACCAAACGGGTGATATTCGTTTGGAATTGAATGCTGAATATCGTTTTAATATTTTTAAAATGTTTAAAGGTGCAGTTTTCTCTGATGCAGGAAATGTTTGGACATATAAAAAGGATACTGCAAGAACGAATGCTGAATTTAATTTTAAGCGATTTGGAAAGGAAATCGCTTGGTGTGTGGGGGCTGGACTTCGTTTAGATTTATCCTTTTTTGTCATTAGATTTGATGTCGCTCTTCCAATTTACGACCCAAGTTATACTTCTGGAGCTAAATGGGTTTCAGATATTATTGATTATCGTAGAGATTATTTTAATCAAAAGTATGAGGCTAATCCTACTATGACGCACAAGGAAGTAAGAAAATATTATAGAAGAACCGAAATTGGCAGAATGGTTGGTTATAATATTGCAATTGGTTATCCTTTCTAATTTTTTTTATGAGATTTTTACTACTATTTTTTTATTTCCTTGGCAGTTTTACTTCCATATTATTTGCACAGAATTTAAGGTTGCAATCTATGCATTCGATTGAAGTTGAAGAAAATGGATATGCACTAAAGATGCCTTTTGTCGGTGGCCTGACAAGTGTTCAAGTTGCTAAACTAGATATGAATAATGACCATCTATCTGATTTGATTATTTATGATATTTATTCTAATCGCTTTATAGTATTGAAGAATAATCAAGGAGAATATGCTTATGATACTACCCAATATATTTTTCCAAATGCTTATGGTTGGGCAGAATGGACAGATTTTAATTGCGATAATATAAGAGATTTTGTAACCTATAATAATTTAGGTTCTATAGAAATTTATAAAGGATTTTATGCTAATAACAGCTTGCAATTTGAAAAAATGCAAAATAATGTTTTGGCAAAATCATTTTTTGGAGATGTAAATGTCTATGCAAGTTCAGTTGATAAGCCATCATTTGTTGATGTGAATGGAGATGGCGATATGGATATGGTCAATTATAATGTCAGTATGTCAAAATTGGTTTATTATGAAAATCAGAAAGTGGAGAAAAATATACCTTGTGATTCTGTATATTTTGAAATTGCCGATTTCTGTTGGGGAAATATTACTGAAAATGGACACGGAACTTTGACTTTTAGGGATACTTGTAATAGTAAATTTTTAAACCCTTTGGGTTCTGAAGATATACAACACAATGGCACAGCAGTTTGTTTGTATGATGTGAATGGAGATAGTATAAAAGATGCTTTATTATCCGATTTGTTTTTTAATTCTGTCAATTATTTAGAAAATGTAGGGTCAAAAACTTACGCAAGTTTTCTGTCGGAAAATAAAAACTATCCAGCAAATTATCCAATAAAGATTGATTATTTGCCCATGCCTCAATTTGTTGATATTGATGATGATAACAAAGATGATTGCGTAGTGAGTAATTTTTCGTTTACATCTTCTGATGCGAATGCTGATAATATTTGGTGGTATAAAAATGTATCTAGCAATTCAATTTTGCAGTTAGAGTTCCAGAAAAAAAACTTTTTATTGGAAGATGTGATAGATGTTGGACAACATGCTTATCCTTGCTTGTTGGATTTTAATCATGATGGAATTAAAGATTTATTGATTACAAATGGTGGACAAAGGAAAAGTGGTGGGCAAAATAAATACTTTGTAAAAGCTTATCAAAATTTAGGAACAAATGAGAACCCAAAATACAATTTGGTAGATACAAATTTCCTAAATATTAGCCAATATGGATTAACAGAAATTGCTTTGACAGTTGGAGATATTAATAATGATGGTGTTGATGAATTACTAGCTGGTACATCTGATGGACTTATAGTTTGGTGGGAGAATATCTCTATGTCTCCAATTTCAGAATGGATTTACAGAGGTTATTTATTAAAAGATACATTTGGGAATCCTGATACTTTAGGAGCAAATTTAGTCCCTATTATTTATGATTTAGACAATGATAATTTAAATGATTTACTAATTGGGAATAAGTCAGGAACACTAATTTTTTATAAAGGAAATGCTGGCACAACGCCTAATTTTACAAAAATATCAACGCAATTGTCAAACATACAAACAAATAAGAATAATGAATTTTTGGGTTATTCTGCACCATTTATTGCCGATATTGATACCAACGGAATCGACGATTTAATACTTGGAACTTATGCAAAGGGAATTGTTTGGCATCCTGATTTTGTAAATAATTACACACAACCCAATCTTGAAGAAAAGGTTTTGCTAGAAGCAAAGTTTTATAGAACCGTTCCTGTTGTTTTAGAGAATAAAATATTTCTAGTTGGTAATTCAATTGGGGGTATTTCTTCTTATATTTTAGATACGTCTAAGATTTCAGCAAATAAAAATTCTATAAAAAGAAATACAATAAATATTTTTCCAAATCCAACAAAAAATACGGCAACGATAAACTTAAAAACATTCGATGAAGTTCAAAATTTAAGTTGTTTCAATTTAATGGGACAATCTTTTAAAATTGGACACCAACAAACTGAAAAATCATTAAAGATTACAGTTGAAGCATTACCAATTGGTATGTATATTATACAATTCCAGCAAAAGAATGAAATTTATTATGCAAAATTATTGAAGGAATAAAAAGGAATCTTATTTGCTTGAAACTTCGCCAGCTATTAAGGAACAAGCTTGTTTTTATTCATTAATTTAACAATTCTCTCGCCTAATAATTTACTATATAAGTTTGCACCTTGTTTGTTCATGTGATGGTAGTTATAACCATATTCCACAGCATAAAACTCTGGATATTTATAAGGATTTGCTAATTCAATACATCGCTCTTGTGGTAAATTATAGTAAATTGGCAATAAAAAAGAATAGCTTGTTCTGGCACGTGGAGGCAAAATAAAATAAACATCAATACCTTTTTTTGCATATTGTTTGATGATCTTTAAAAGTATATTCAACTCAGCTTGATTGGGTTTCTTGCTTGCATTATAAGTATCAAATGAATGTTTTACACTATTCGTTAAACTATCTCTTATTCCTTTTTCTTTTTTATAAACAGTATTAGATTCAATTACAAATTCATCTGCCCATTTGTAATTTTCTATCAATAAACGTTCTTCATCATCATAAGGAAAAAAACCATCGCTATTTTTACCTAAATAAGCAGAATCCAAAGATGGTCTATCCATATAGCTTTGAAACAAACTAGGCAATAAGCCCATATTAAAATTTTTCTTCATAAAAGAAGTGGTATAATACCACATAAATCGACCTTTCTCGCCCCACTTATCATCTAAAGTCGGTAAGATTTGCATAGCATTAATGTAAGCGGGAACGTTTTGCCAAGAAATCCATTTTGGAGTATTCCTATTTGGTTTGAAAAAATAAGGCTCACTAGATAAACTGACAAAAACATATTTCAATTCAGGATTTTTAATTGATAGAAATCCTTCCATATCTCTTAATTCTTGAATGATATTATGCCCATCAATTCCTGCATTGAATGATGATAATTGAATATTATTTTGATTGGCAACAGCATCAACCATAGTAGGATTGATATGTCTATACTCTAAGCTTCCACCAAAGAAAATTGCATTGTATTGCGTTGGATTTTTCTTGTAATGTAAAATCTTAGTGGTTTGTGTATAATCTCCCCAATAAAATGGCGTAAAAATATTTATTAATATTGATGCTATTAATACAATCAATATCAAAATAATGATATTTCTCAACAAGTGTCGCATTAGTATTGAAAATAAACAAATGAAGTATTATTATAAACACCAAACCAAGTTATTGCTAACGTAAGCAGAATATAAATTATCCAACGTATGGGTTTTGCTTTTTCTGAAACAATTTTTTCAATAGTTTTATCGCCAATTAAAAATTCAATGACTAATAAAATAAATAAAAAAGCAATGCCACAAATAAACTCAACAATGCCTTTGTGGTTAATCCATTCATGAAAATAAGCCGCAGAACCTAAATGAAACATTTTTGAATACAATAAACCTGCAATGTGCCACCAACTCACTGGGTCATCAATATGTATTCGATTCCATTCCATTTGTGCAGTATGCACTCTGAATAATAAAAAACAGAAAACTAAGATGCTAACAGTAACTAAAATATGTCCCCATTCAGGAAAATATTTATCAAAGAGTTTATAGGCATTACTTGGTTTTATATTCCTAACGATATTAAATTGCCATAAATATCGAATTGCCATCGCAATACCAATCATTGTAAATGCCAATATCATAGGATAATTAGCACCATGCCACAAACCACATATGGCCAAAACAAAAACAACATTAAAGACAACTTTGAGCCCTTTTGCTTTATATGCACCTAAATAAAAGAACACATAATCGGTCAGCCATGTTGATAGAGAAACATGCCAACGTGTCCAAAATTCAGCTAAATTTTTGGAAAAGAAAGGTCGCTTGAAATTTTCAGTGATATTAATTCCCATAATTTTTGCAGCACCCAAAGCAATATCAGAATAGCCACTAAAATCACAATAAACCTGAAAGAAAAATAAAAAGCCACCAACAATAATTGTCCAACCACTAACATCATTAAAATGCAAATACATATCATCAACAAAAAAAGCTAATCGGTCGGCAATGACTAATTTTTTGAAAAAGCCAAACAACATTCTTATTAAACCATCTCGAACTCTATAGTATTCAAATGAATGATGTTCTTGTAATTGCGGCAGTAAGTTTTTAGCTCGTTCAATTGGCCCATTTACCATAACAGGCCAAAAAGCAGTAAAGGTTGCAAAATAACCTAAATTGCGTTCAGGTTTTATTAATCCTTTGTAAATATCTATCGTGTAACTCAGCGATTGGAAAGTTATAAATGAAACACCGACAGGAACAATAATTTTATCAAACCAGGTTTGTGGAACAAAATAAGGTAAATGCAGTAACTCGAATAAGTTGCGAATATTGTCGTCTATGAAATTTACGTATTTAAAGAAAATCAAAATGCCCAAATTCATGGCAATACTTAGAAACAACCATTTCTTCTTTTCTGTTTTAGTTATTGCATCTTCAATTTTTTTGCCTGCAAAGAAATCATTTAAAGTAATTGCTACCAAAATCAACAAGTATTTTGGAGCAAATGAACCATAAAAAAAATAACCACTCAATAACAATAATTTCCATTGATGCTTAGCATTAATTCTGAAATAAAGAAACAGAAATATTGGAAAGAAAATAAGGAAACTAAAAGAGTTAAAAAGCATGTTTGTCCATCAATTTAATTTGTTAAAAATAATAAATTATTCGGGTATTTTTGATGTAGTTGTTAATATATCTGCAATCCTGTTGCCCAAAATTTTGCTAAAAATAGCTGCTCCATTTTTATTCAAATGATGGAAATTATAGCCATTTTCATACGTATAAAATTCTGGGTATTTTCTTGGGTCTGCCAATTCAATTCGTCTATTTTCTGGTAATGCATTGAAGATGGGTAACAAATAAGAATAGGAGGTCATTGTACGTGGAGGTAAAATAAAATACACATCGATGCCCATTTTATTGTATTTCTTCATAAAGCGATACAACATATTTACTTGTTCTTGGTTGGGTTTGTCAGTTACTTTATAGTTTGAGAATTGTTGGGTATTCGCATTTCGCAAACTATCACGATAATGCATATCTTGTATAAATCTAGCTCTTGAGTTATTCAAATCCTCATCTAAACCTCGATTGTATTGTGCTAAATAAGCTCGCTCATCATCATAAGCAAAAAAACCATTTTTGTCTGGTCCGATATAAGCTTGGTATAGAGTATCTTGCCCTAAATAATGAATCAAAACATCAGGAATCATGCCTACTTTAAATAAATTCATAAAGTAACTTCGGATATACAGCGTAATAAATCTTGTTTGCTCTTTTAGGGTTCTTCCAGCATTTGGCAAAATAAATAAGGAATTTATGGTGGATTTTAAATTTACCCAAGCCAACCATTTTGAAGTATTCTTATTGTAAGCAAAAAAATAAGGCTCACTCGACATACTCACAAAGATATATTTGATACTATCATTTTTTATTTTCATAATACCATCAATATCTGCTAGCTGTTGGATAATATTATGTCCATCAACACCTAAATTATAACTATTAAAATGTATATGTCTGTTTCTTAAAATACCATCAACTATTTTAGGATTGACTTGTCGATATTCCAAACTGCCACCAAAAAATAGGGCATTGTATTTTTCTTTACTAGATTTGTAATGTTGTATTTTAGCATATTGTACAGCATCCGCCCAACCATAAGGTAAAATTAAACTGCCCAAAATGGACAAACCCAAGATGATTGCAATTAAAATACTTATCTTTTTTAGCAAGTTCAACATTACATTAAAATCAGGCTAAAATACATAAATAATAAGATTTTTTACTTGTTATTTGTCGTAAATAGTTTAGAGTAGTAAGAACTGTGCTTAATAATCTCCTAAAGTTTCTTCTAATTGAGCTAAGGCTTTTGCTAATTGTTCATCATTAGGTGCTGAGCCGTGCCATTTATGAGTGCCCATCATGTAATCCACGCCAAAGCCCATTTCTGTACGCATCAAGATAACAACTGGTTTGCCTTGTTTTGCTTTATTTTTTGCTTCATTTAGTTGTACAACGACATCTTCCATTTGGTTGCCTTTCATAGTTAAAACTTCCCAACCAAATGCTTTAAACTTTGCTTCTAAATCGCCCAAATCACAAACTTCTTGTGTAGAACCATCAATTTGAGCATCATTCCAATCGACTGTAACAATTAGATTGTCCACTTTATTTGCGGCAGCAAATAAAATTGCTTCCCAATTTTGTCCTTCTTGTAATTCTCCATCACCAGTTAAACAAAATACAAATTTGTCATCTTTATTCAGTTTTTTGCCTAATGCTGCACCAGCTGCAACAGAAATTCCTTGACCTAAGCTTCCTGATGCTATTCTAATTCCGGGTAGTCCCTCGTGTGTGGTTGGGTGTCCTTGCAATCTGGAATTGATATGTCTGAATGTTGCCAATTCTTTTACTTCAAAAAAACCTCTACGAGCCAAAACAGAATAAAATAATGGAGAAATATGTCCATTTGATAAAAAGAAAAGGTCTTCATCTTTACCATTCATATCAAAAGCTGTATTGACTTTCATTATATCAAAATATAATGCTGTTAAGAAATCGGCACAACCTAAAGAACCTCCAGGATGCCCAGATTTGCACTGATGTACCATACGAACGATATCTCTTCTAACTTGTGTTGCTGTTTTATTGAGTTCTGCTATTTGCATTTTTTTTAATTGAATTACAAAAGTATTAAAAATAAAGTTTAGAGAAAATTAAAAATGAAGAAATGGATATAGATATAAAGAGGATTTTATTTAAAGATTTCTAATTCGGAACAATGCACAAAACATATTCCAGCTATCTTTAAGTAAATTAACTTTAGAACCTTCAATATCAATGCATTGAACAGGTAAAGTTTGAATGCTAATATTTTGTTGTATTAATTTATAAATGATTTCCAAATCAAAGGCAAACCGTTTTTCGTGCAAATCTTTAAATACTTCTTTTGCAATAGTGGTTGGATACAATTTAAAACCACATTGTGTATCTTGAATATTAATACCTAAAATCAACTTAATTAGTAAAAAATAGATTTTGCCAATGATAATTCTATGGATAAAGAATTTGCTTTTTTTATCATTTATAATTCGCTTTCCAAAATAAACTATCCCATTTTTATTAAAGTCAAATAATTTCGAATCATACCAATCGTCTATTTGTTCTAAACGATAAGATAAGTCCGCATCATTACACAAAACCCAATTGTGTTGTGCTTGTAAAATCCCTGCTTGTAATGCATTGCCTTTGCCACAATTTTTTTCTATATGAATAATTTGAATGTTCTTTTCAGAAAATTGTTTTTGAAACTTTTGTAAATGCGGTAAGGTATCGTCAGTACTTCCATCATTCACTAAAATTATTTCCTGTATAAGTTGATTTCTATTCTTATATTGATTTAAACCTTCTTCAAATCTATCCAATCTTTTGGACTCATTATAAAAAGGAATAATCAAAGTAATCATTTATCTACTTTTTTCTAATGCTTGTAGTATATCTGCCTTTATATCGTCAATATGCTCCAAACCTATTGAAGTTCGGATAGTTCCATTCTCAATGCCAGAAGCTTTTCTTGATGCTTCATCAATTTTACTATGTGTTGTTGATGCAGGATGTGTAGCTATAGAACGGCAATCGCCTAAATTTGCAGTATGTGAAAAAAGTTGTAAACTATCTAAGAATTTTCGCCCTCTTTCTAATCCACCGTGCACTTCAAATGTTACAACGCCACCACCTTGAGTCATTTGTTTTTTAGCTAGTTCATATTGTGGATGAGATTTTAAGAATGGATAAACTACTTTTTTAATATCCGCTTGAGTTTCCAACCATTGAGCTAATTCTAATGCATTTTGACAATGTCTATCCATCCTAACATGCAAGGTTTCTAAACTTTTACTCAATATCCAAGCATTAAACGGAGATAAAGAAGGACCAGTTTGTCTGCAAAATTGTCTTATTATTTTGGTTATTTCTTTATTAGCCAAAACAACACCACCAGTAACACGACCTTGCCCATCTAAAAATTTTGTAGCGGAATGGGTAATAATATCGGCACCGTATTTAGCAGGTTGTTGTAAATAAGGCGTTGCAAAGCAATTATCAATATTCACTAAAACATTATGTTTTTTTCCAATGTTGCAAAGATGCTCCATATCAATCAATACTAACCCAGGATTGGAAGGCGTTTCTGCAAATATCATTTTCGTATTTGGTTGAATAAGACTTTCCCAAGTTTCTGGTTGGTTAATATCAAAGAAGCTATATTCAATGCCCCAATTTGGCATATATTCTTTAATAATTTTTGTTGTAGATGCAAATAAAGCAGATGAAGCCAAAATATGGTCGCCTTTATTTAAAAATGGCATCATAGAAGCAAAAACAGCAGCCATACCAGTTGCAGTAGCAAAGCCATCTTCCATTCCTTCTAAGATACACATCTTTTCTATAAATTCAGAAGTATTTGGATTAGAAAATCTTGAATAAATATTATCGGTATATTCATCTGCAAATAATGCTCTAGCTTGTTCAGCATCTTCAAAAACAAAAGAAGAAGTTAGGTATAATGGAACACTATGCTCTCTAAATCCACGTTCGTGTTGTGTACGTATAGCATTTGTAGCAAAATGCTGATATTTTTTTTCCATTGGATAGCAATTTAAAAAGTAAAGATAGTAAGTTGAAAAATAAGGAAAGTTTAAATTTTTAGGATAAATCAATAATCCTAATTCAAAGCAACGACCTTTTGTATTTCAGTTACTGCCGCTTTAACGGTACTTTCTACACCAGCTTTAACAGTAGAGGCACTCATTCTACAGGATTCGCATGCTCCTTTTAATTTTATATACACAATAAAATCTTCTGAAATACTTACCAATTCAATATCTCCACCATCTGCTATTAAAAAAGGGCGAATATCTTCTAATGCTTTTTCAACACGTTCATATAATATATCACTTGTATCTAACATCGTATTTATAATTATACAGATTCGGGTACTTTTGCATTAATAATAGCGGCTTGTTGAGCGACTTGTTGAGCTAAGTTCGCAAAAGCTGTACTTGCACTATTTGAAAATTGAAGAGCAATGGGCTTTCCTTCATCGCCACCTTCTCTAATTTTTTGTTCAATTGGTAATTCGCCTAAGAATGGCACTTCAAATTGTTGTGCAATTAATTGTCCACCACCTTTGCCAAAAATATAATATTTTTTATCCAAAGCATCAGGAGGTGTAAAATAAGACATGTTTTCAATAACGCCTAAAATTGGAATATTGATTGCCTCTAATTGATAAAATGCAATTGCTTTTCTAGCATCAGCTAATGCAACTTCTTGAGGTGTGGTAACGACTACAGCTGCGGTTACACCAATATTTTGAGCCAAAGTCAAATGTATATCTCCAGTTCCTGGAGGTAAATCTAAAACTAAATAATCTAATTCTTCCCAAAGTACTTCAGATATCATTTGTCTTAATGCAGAAGTAGCCATTGGACCACGCCAAGCAACAGGTTGCTTTTCTCCAATCATAAATCCAATTGACATTACTTTCAAATCATAATATTCAATTGGTACTAAATAATTTTTATCGTCTACTTTTTGAACATTGGGACGCATATTGTTTAGGCTCAACATTGTCGGAATCGATGGCCCATAGATATCTGCATCTACTAAACCTACTTTTGCTCCAGTTTGAGCCAATGCCAAAGCTAAGTTTACTGCAACCGTTGATTTTCCAACACCACCTTTCCCAGAGGAAACAGCAATCACATTTTTTACATTTGGCAATACATCTGCTTTTACGTTCTTTGCAGTTTGTACTCTTGATGTGAAATTTATATTTACCGTGACAGTGCTTGAAACCAATTGAGCAATTGCATTTCTACAGTCTTTCTCAATCTGATCTTTTAGAGGACATGCTGGTGTTGTTAATTCTACTGTAAAATTTATCTCTTCTTGAGTAAATGTTACATCTTTTATCATTTTCAATGAAACCAAATCTCTTTTAAAATCCGGATCATCTACTTGTGAAAGTGCATATATAATCTTTTCTTCTGTAATATTCTCCATAATAAAGCAAATGTACTAAAGAAAAAAACAAATAAAGAAAAACCTTGTTTAGATTTGCTTTAAATAACAAAGAATTTACCTTAATAAAATAACAGAACCCATGGTTGTTTTCTTACCAGTATTAATATCCTCATTGCCTTCCCAAGCTTTTCCGCTTTTAAAAATAGCTCTAATCTTCCAAACATAAACGTCTTGAGGCATTATTTCTCCTTTGTATCTTCCATCCCAAGCTTCAGAAGGTTGCCCATTCTCCAACTTTGTACTTTCCCAAAGTAATTGTCCATAAGTTGAAAATACCTGAACATGATATTCTTTCAAATCAACACCTTTTGGTTTAAATAAAGTAGATTCTCCGCTACCTAATTCTGGAGCAAAAGCATTAGGAACAAAGACAGCTCCATCAAAATCTACGGCTAGTAATTTGATTACTGTATCTATACAGCCATTTGCATTTTCTGCATATAATATTACTCGATTAGGACCTAAATTATTAAATAAGAAGGTCGGATTTTTTTCAAATGAAGAGTCCTTTCCATTGAATAACCAAACATATTTAGTAGCCAAAGAAGAAATGTTATTAAAAATAACAGGTACTTGGAATTTTCCTAAATGGTCAATCGTATAGGTAAAATCAGCATTTGGTAAAGAAAACACGCGTATAGCATTTGGTTTTTTAATACTATCTCTACAAAGACCTTCTACAGCCAATAATGAAACAGAATATGTACCAGCATGCAAATAATTATGAGGTTCGGGCTGTGCATTATTATCAAAAGTGCCATCTCCAAAATCCCAAGTAAAATTAGGGCTACCAGCTGAGTTAGATGCATTTAATAAAGTAACTGGAACACCTAGGCATACACTTGGATTATCTATATTAAATCCTGCTTTAGGTTGATTCGCAATCGTTATTATTTTTGTTATTGAGTCGCTACAGCCTTTATTAGTAAATGCTTTCAACTTGACATCAAAATTATCAGCAGAAAGATATGAATAGCTTGGATTCATTTGAGATGAGAAATTACCATCTCCAAAGCTCCAAGTTACAGCCGCAGTATTTGTTAGAATTGGTGTGAATTTAGTTGGTTTACCTAAACATAAATCTTTTACACTAAAATCAACTGTAGGTTGCGGATGAACAGTAACCTTGCTAGTTGCACTTGATTTGCCACATTTTCCTTGAACTTCTAACTTAACAATGTATGTACCCGGTTGAGTATAGGTTTTAGGTTGAAATTCAGAATATCCAGATGTATTATTGCCAAAATCCCAACTTAAACTACCACTTGAAGAAACACTTTCAAATAAAATTTCTAGAGGAGAACAACCCTCTGTTTTATCCTGAGTTATGGCAGCAAAAGTGGTGTTGGCACGAACTGTAATTATTTTTGAAATTTTATCAGAACCACAAGTATTAGAAACTGTTTGTGTTATTGTATAAGTTGTATCATTTCTACTCGAATTATAATAAGTTGGAGGAGTAGGATTTGGCAATTGTGAAGTTTGTCCTGAAATCCCAAAATCCCAATGATAAGTAGCAGAACTTCCATAAGCATTGTTAGTCAATACGGGATTAAAAGGCTCACAACCAATAGACTGAATATTAAAATCTGCAACAGGATCTGATTTTATAGTTACCTTTTTTTCTGCTAAAGCAGAACCACAGAAGTAATTTGTTTTTAATTCAATTTTATAAATAGAATCTGCCAATATTGGTTTAGAAAAATTTAATAAGAAAGCAGAAGAGTCATTTTTTACCAATGTCTTGTTATCATAAGTCCAAGTATAAAGACTTGCAGGGTCATGTGTTTTAGGAAATGAGACCATTATTTCTCCAGTACAAGTAGATGCTGGCGAAACATTAAAGTCTAGTTTTGCATTTTCTTTTACATTGATAGAGAATTTTAATGTGGCTGCACACCCATCAATGGTATTGGCTTTTAAAATAATATTTTTTATTCCACTTGTAGTGTAATTATGAGTTGGATTGAGTACAAATGCATGTGGACTCCCATCTCCAAAATCCCAATCGACAGGCAATGCAATATTGTCTGAAATATTACCAAATTCAAATGGGACATTTACACATAAATTAGGTGGTGGCGTAAAATGAATACTATCTTTTACCAAGATATTTTTCATAGCAGTCATTGAGCACTGACCACTTGGATCTTTATAAGTATAGGTTACTGGATATGTTCCAGGTGCTAATCCATAAGGGTCAAATGAGTTTAGAACAGAACTTGAGACACCAATTCCAGTCCAATTGCCACCAGGGAAATTAGGGTCATTTTCTAATTTTAATATTGTACCCTTACAAACTTCTTGATTTGGTCCTGCATTAAATCCTAGAATTTCAATAACATTAATTTCCATTTCTTCAAAAGTAGGACATGCTGTACTCTGATTAATGGTATAGCGAACAGTTTGTTTTCCACTGCCTGCCAATGCTGGATTAAATACCCCTAAATTTACATCGGTAATTCCGGGTCCTGACCATAAGCCACCTGTTGGACTAGCAGCAGGTAATTGAATTGGTGGAGCACTTATGCAGATATCAAAACCCTTCCCTAAAGTTGGTTTTATATTGTCATAAATCGTAATTTCTCTATTGATACTATCGCTTCCACATTGGTTTCTTATCACTGTTATAATATCAAAAGTACCTGCGGTATTATAAACGATATTTCCAGGTTTTTCTGATGACGCAGAAGATGGACTCCCACTATCAAATGTCCATTGATATTTTGTTGTTCCATCGTTGCCGTTATAGAAAGAATAAAAGTCATCATTCTCATTTAGTGGCGTTCCATTATCATTCTTAAAAGTAAAAGGAGTGGAGCATCCTAAAGCCAATGGTAAAGTATCAATTTTTGGAATGGTTTTTACTACAATCGTTGGACTTGTCCAAGAAACGACAGGACAAGTAGAAGAACTCGATGTTAAACTAACTTTATAATTTCCAGCCTGAGGGAAACGTACGACAACATCTTTAGAAGATGCACTCGTGCCACCGACAAAAGTAGCTGGTCCACCTGTTATAGCCCATTTATAGTCTTTGGGAACACCTGTTACAATTTGACTTGTAAATGGCACATCGACATATCCTGGATTTACTGGGAGACAACCTGGTGGTGTAAATGTTGCAGCCAATTCAATTGGCTCTACAACAACAATGTCAAAGAAAGTATCTTTTGTATTACAATCACCATCAACCTTTAGCTTTAATCTATAGTTTCCTGTCTTAGAAAAAGTAATCGAGATACTGTTTTTCTTAACAGGTGTATTAAATACAGGATTTGCAGTTACACCAGCACTTGGAGTTATCGACCAAGTATGGTCTGCAAATTGTGTACATTGTGTACCCACAAAAACTCTGCTTTTCTTATCCGTATTCATAAATGTATTTGCCTGATCAACACAAACGGTATCCTTACCACTAATTTCAGGTTTTACAGAGTCTTTTACAATGATACATTGCTGAAAGAATGTAAAATCGCATTCATTAGAACTTTCCATTTTTATAGAATACATACTTGTTTGTGGACAAGAAGAGGAATAGCCACAACTTCCTTCTTCAAAAAAATAGGTATAGTTCAGTGGAATACTTTTGTTATCATAAGTAGATTGTAATTCGTCATTTACATACAATTTGTAAATTGTACTTGGACTATTTTCGGCTATCATTTTAGCAACATCAAAGGGTAAGTTGTAATTCGTTGGAGCACACTGAGTTGGTTGATTTAGAATGGGGTAAATAGTTGGACCTTTTCCAACTAAAACACCATAAGTTTTGGTAGCTGTATTACAAGAATAGCCAGTTCCTGAGAGTGTGTATGTTACTGTATATGAACCAGGACTGTAGGTATGTGTAACAGCATTAGGTGGTGTAGAAGATGAATATGCTTGAGAACCATCACCCCAATCTATTTTATAATTCTTTATATTATTTGTTGATGTGCTTGCATCTGTAAAAGATAATTCTTCTGGGTCTGCTTTTCCTGAGCATCTACTAAAATTTTTTATTTCTGTAAGTTGTGGGTCTGGAGAGCTTTTTAAGTTGATAGTTGTAAATTTATTTCCACAAGGAAGATCTGCGTTCTGGTTTTCAGTCATTGCGATATAAAAAGTTTTATTTATGTCAGTACCTCTAAATCTAATTTTTATCTCATTGTCTTTGTCGGTATATGGAGCTACGATTTCATATTCCGTTCCTAATAATGCTTTTTGAAAATTTTGTCTTAGTATAAGTATTTTATGATAATTTGCATAAGGTTCTTTTAATGTGATGGTTATTTCATCTCCAGCACAAACTGTTGTTGTAGAAACTGTAAAATCACAAACAGCTGATGCCGTTGAAAACGTAAGAAGTGCAATTAGAATCAAAAAGATTCCTTTTAGATTTTTTATTCTCATAACCCAAAATTAATAAAAAAAAGGATTACTTATTTTATTGAGTCTTCATTATATGCTATTTGTCAAGTTTTTAGCAGATAATTCACAATATTTCTAAGTACTGCTTAATATTCTACTATTCATATAAATCATTATATTTGTATTCTAATATAAATATCTCGTAAGATTTGGAATTACAAAGCATAAAACAAAGGTTTAAGATTATTGGAAACTCACCAGCATTAAATAATGCATTGGATATTGCTGTACGAGTAGCATCAACAAATTTATCTGTACTGATAACTGGAGAAAGTGGTGTGGGAAAAGAAGTATTTTCACAAATTATCCATACACTTTCCTCTCGAAAGCACGAAAATTTTATTGCCGTCAATTGTGGTGCAATTCCTGAAGGCACAATAGATTCTGAATTGTTTGGGCATGAGAAAGGTGCGTTCACTGGTGCTCACGATAAAAGAAAAGGCTATTTTGAAACAGTAAATAATGGCACTATATTTTTAGATGAAATAGGAGAAATGCCCATTGGAACACAAGCCCGATTGTTACGTTTATTAGAAAGTGGAGAGTTTATTAAAGTTGGATCTTCAAATGTTCAAAAAACTGATGTTCGAATTATTGCAGCTACCAATGTTGACTTGCCGAAATTAGTTCAAATAGGAAAATTTCGAGAAGATTTATATTATCGTTTAAATACAGTTCCAATCCATGTTCCAGCTTTAAGAGAAAGGAAAGATGATATTGTATTGTTGTTTAGAAAATTTGCCTCTGATTTTGCAGAACAATATCGAACGCCATTGATACAATTAGATGATGATGCTAAATTGTCATTGACAAAATATCGATTTCCTGGTAATGTTCGAGAACTAAAAAATATAGCAGAGCAAGTTTCTGTTTTATCTAAAGATAGAATAATAAAAAAGGAAGATATATTGCGTTTTTTGCCAGATAATGAACTCAATACCTTGCCAATGTTAAGCAATGGGCAAGAAGCGTCTAGTTTTTCAGATAGAGAGATTTTATATAAAATGATTTTTGATATAAAGAATGATTTGAATGAATTAAAGAAGTTTGTCTGGAATGCTACAAATGGAAATGTTCAGAGTTCAGAAATTGATTTTAGTGATGTTGCTATTCCTAAAATAAGCGAAAGAAAAAATGATGCATCACATTCCTCAAATTTCTTGCATGCTCCTGATAAAGAATCTGCTGATGATAATCCGACAATAATTATCAATGAAACCCCAGCTTATGAAGTCAATACGGAAGAACAAAGTCTTTCATTGATGGATATGGAAAAAGATTTGATTATAAAAGCTTTAGAGAAACACAAAAATAAAAGGAAAGATGCAGCATTTGATTTAGGCATTTCAGAAAGAACATTATATAGAAAAATTAAAGAATATAATTTAGAAAAATGATTGTAAAGACGTTAGATATAAACGTAAATAAAAAAAAACTTAGTTTTTTTGCCTTAATTCTATTTGCTTTAATTTGTTCTAATGCGTGTAAGATATATCGTTTTTCTGATGCGAGTATTGATCCTAATTTAAAAACATTTACAATTAATCCTACAAATAATATTGCAACTTTTCAAAATGCGAGTGCTGCAGCAGATTTTACTGAAAAACTAAAAGAAAAATTTATTCGAGAAACGAGAATGGTTTTAACTAGACAAGACGGAGATATCGAATATGCTTGTACTATTATTGAATATAATATTGAACCAATTGCTCTAACCAACACGCAAACTTTAGCACAAAATAGATTAAATATTAGTGTAAAAGTGGAATGCATTAATCATAAAGATAATAAAAAGTCTTACACACAAAATTTTAGAGATGGCGAAAATTTTTCTGCACAAACTGCATTTAATTCGTTAGAATCTAATTTACAAAACACTATCTTTGATAGAATTACCCAGCAAATTTTTAATAAATCTTTCTCTAATTGGTAAACTATGTTCTCACTTAAACAAATCATCGAACAACCCCAGTTAATAGAAAATATTTCTAATGAACAATTAAATGATTGGTTAAAAGCCTATCCTTATGTTTCATTTCTTCATTTGGAAAAGTATAAAAGAAACAGAACGGATGAGCAGAAAAACAAAACAGCTTTTTATATTACACATAGAGATGTCATTTTTAAGATAGATTATAGTACACAAACTCAAGGAAGTGATTCGATACAAGATACACCAAGTGGAATAATTACACCTGCAATACAATTAAATCTATCTGAGACGAATGAAGATAGTATTGTTATTTCTAAAGAACAAAATTTAACTACGGAACAAATAGCTGAAATAGAACCTGAAAAAAATATTAAAGAATCCGAAGTTGAAATTCCTAATCAAGAGCCTGAAAAACTATCGATAGCTGACCAAATTTTGGCTGAGTTAAAACATAGAAAGGAAGAAGACCATACAGCACAACAACAATCTGATGAGCTAGAAATTGTAGAAACAGAACAAGCTGAAACAATTACAGAAACGTTTAAGATTGAATCTGAAAAAAATATTAAAGAATCCGAAATTGAAATTCCTAATCAAGAGCCTGAAAAACTATCGATTGCTGACCAGATTTTGGCTGAATTAAAACATAGAAAAGAAGAAGCACATGCTGCACAACAACATTCTGATGAACTTGAAATTATAGAAACAGAACAAGTTGAAACTATTGTAGAAACTCCAGAAATTGAATCTGAAAATATTATAGAAGAATCCGAAGTTGAAAACACAACTCAAGAACTTGAAAAACTATCGATTGCTGACCAAATTTTGGCTGAATTAAAACATAGAAAGGAAGAAGAACATTCTACACAATATCAAACTGACAAGCTTGAAATTGTAGAAACTACTCAAGCTGAAACCATTGTAGAAACGTTAGAGATTGAGTCCGAAAAAACTACTGAAGAAATAGAAGCTGTTGAACAAGAAAATAAACCAATCTCTTTAGTGGATCAAATTTTAGCAGAGTTTAAAAACAGGAAAGAAACTGCAAATATTCAAACACTTGAGAATGAAAACCAAACTGTTGAGGAAATAAAATCAGATGTGGAAGAATTGGAAGTTTTAGAACAAACTTCAATAGTACAAAATGTTGATGTTGTTACAGTTCAAACATCAGAAATTAAAACGTCATTAGAAGAAGAATCTCAAGTTGTTGAACAACCTAAAACATCTCCCAAACCATTCTCTATTGCGGATCAAATACTATCTGCTATTCAACAAATTACCAGTAAGGTAATCACCATTCCAATGGAGAAAGCGATTGCTCAGATCAAAGAAACAGAATCAGCTCCTCAGCCCGAAACAATAGCCACAAAACAAACAGAAATAAATGTAGATGTTGAATCTAATTCTTCATTGCCAATAATAAAAATTGCGAATGATTTTATTTTTGATAAAGTTCAGTTTGAAATCATTCATTCAAATCAGGAAAATTTTGATAATTTAGAGCTACCTAAAGAAGAAGACGATACTTATTTTCCATCTATTCCATTTGATGAATCAAAAGCAATATCAGATACCAATAATGATATTAAAATAGAAAAAATTAAATCTTTAAATGAAAATAATTTGCAAGCAATTAAAATAGATTCATTTATTCCAAAGTCAGATAAAACAATTCAAGAAAAACAGCGTCCTGATATTGTTTTAAAAGAGATAAGTGATTTTAGACAAAGTAGTGAGCATACTAAAATTAATATCGATGAAATCAATCCGATAGAACAAAATCGTCATAAGATTATTGAAATTTCACAGAAAGATGAAACGCATACATTTTTGGAATGGTTGAATATTGTAGATAAAAGCTACGAACAAAATACACAAAGGCTAGACACAACGAGAATGCATTATAACTATGAAAATCAGTTTATTTTAGAAAATAAATCAGAATTACAACAAAGTATTTTAGAAGGCGAATTGGATAGCGAAACTGAAATTGATGAAGATGTAAACAAAATGGCGGAAGAAAGTATTTCTTTTAAACAAGAAATGGCTACTGAAATATTGGCAAAAATTTTAGTCAAACAAGAACATTTTGAGAAAGCGATTGAGGTGTACCAAAAATTAATTTTGAAATATCCTGAAAAAAGTAGTACCTTTGTTGCCCAAATTGAATTTTTAAAAAATCAAATACAATAATATGTTTACTTTTCTAGCTATACTTATAATTATTTTGAGCATTGCTCTTGTTTTAATTATTATTGTACAAAATCCAAAAGGTGGCGGTGTGATGGGAAGTCTTGCAGGTTCTGCATCTAATGTAATTGGCGTGCAAAGAGCTGGAGATATATTAGAAAAAGGAACTTGGGGCGGGACTATTGTTTTGTTATTTTTATGTATTTTAACTGTACTTGCTGCACCTAAAACAATGGGTACTTCTGACTCAAAAACTAAAACTTTGACTGAAGAAGCTGCCAAAACGACACCTACAAGTACGCCAACATCTCCAGTAGCACCAGTAACTCCTGGAGCTAATCCATTGAACCCAGTTAAATAATATTAGTTCTAAGTTAATTTTTTTTGCATTTCTTCGATAATTTGTCTAATTTTAACATTAATTGACAAATTGGTACAATATTTGTCCGTTATTAGATAAAATTTAGATTTTCATTCTATGAGAGGGAAATGGTACATATTAATATTTTTAGTTTGTTCGGTTATGTTTACCATAGCACAACAATTAGTACCACCTCGCACTTTAGAAAGATATAATTCCAAAACAATTGTTGAGCCTTGTATTCAAATGTATCTAAATGCAGACCCAATTGCGTGTGGTAATTTGTTATCTAAGAAAACAAAAGGTGTAATTACTGCTTCAAAAGATAACGTCAATAAAATATACTTTAATATTACGATAAAATCAAATTGTGGTAAAAACGAGCCGCCAATGTATTTGCGTTTTATCAAATTAAAACAAATGGATATTCAAGAATTATTGCAATATACTCAAGATGGCGATGAGATTTATATTGAGGAATTTATTCCTGTAAATAATAAAATAGATTTAAGTTGCTCTCCTGCAAACTTCTATATCCAAAACCCTTCTTAAACTAATTTGAAGAAATTAATTAATTAAGGTATTCTTTAAATCAATACATTTAATTACAAAGTACTGCTAAGAAAAAAATTACACTTAAATACGCAGTGTATTTGAGTAATTCAACATATTGGTCGTGTGCTAATTTCATAATAGCTTTATTTTATACTTCAATATTAATCAAAATACCAATCTTTGTCAAGTTGTTATTTATGAAGAATTGTGAATAAGTATGAATGCTTATTTTTTTGTTTGGCTTAAAAATATAGCATTAAAAGGATTTTGTGATATTGTTATCCTAAGTTCCGATCTGATTTTTAGTAGAATTGTTTATAATATTTTGCTTTTTTCTCTTTACTAAAAACAAAACTGCCATTCTTAAAAAGAATGGCAGTTTTATTTTTAGAATTAATGAATTTCTATTTTGAAATATCCATTCTCGATAATAATAATTTATCGCCTTTTTCAGTTTCAGATAGATAAATGATGAAAGGGTTCATTTGAATTAAACTTTTTGATGGGAATAAATAGAATTTCTTCTTTTCAGATTCCCCTAATAATTTAAAATCTGAAGTAGTTCCTTTGTTCAAGTCAATTGTTCCATATTGAACACTATATAATGGTGTCCAAGTTGAAGTTGTTGTTGTAGAGAAGAAATTAACATCTGTATCCACTTCTTTATGTATCGATCTGCAAATATTCATTAACCAATACAATTTAGACTTATCAGCAGATTCTATCATATTTCCAGACACTGGGAACATATCTGATGTCAATGGAGATTGATTAAAGAAACCTGCCGTTTTCTTTTGGTCTATAAAAATACCATAATTGTGTTTCAAATTCCCTTGAGCATCAAATTGGAACAAATATACACCTTTATATAATTTGGTTCCAGCTGGTTGTCCAGCTCCAAATGGTTTGTTTTTAGTCAATTTAAAGTCTTGTCCATTGATTAAAATATCGCCATTAGATGCAAAGAAAATACCAAAAGTAGAGAATTTTTTACCATCAAATTTGACAATGTCTTTTTGATCATCTGGCTTAACTGCTTTTGAATTAAAATCAGCAACAGGCGTTTCTTTAGCAAATTTTATTTTTCCATTTGATAGCTCAGCTAAAGCAAATCCATTAAAGTTCATCGCATCTAACATATTATCAATAGCATCTTGAGTTACGCCCATATCTTTATTACCTGATAAAGTATTGACCATATTTTTAAAACCACCAAACATTCCTCCAGATTTTGCACTTGTATTTTCAGTTGCTTTTTCTTCTTCATCGGCAGAAGTAGTGGCTACTAATCCTGTGCTAAATAATTGATTAACATATTTTGATTCTTTTGAAATCGTTGGGCCATAGAAGAATACTGAATTGTTTTTCTCATAAGCTTCTAATATTCTCCAACCACTAGAAGGAGCATCGAAATCTACTCTTTCTACTATTTTTCCTTCAGGTGTAATTCTAAAATATACAAATTTATTTGCAGCGATATTTGCCTTTTTATCTACTCCACCTTGAGGTGCAAAAACGACAATCCAATCTCTTGGCAAATCATCGTTAGCCATATCATTATCATCTCTGAGAGGCTCAGCAAAGATTGGTGCATAAGGAGCTGGGAAATCTATATTTGCCATTACGCTAATATTAACTTCATTATCACTTTTCAATAAATCATAATGTAAGTAAGAGCCTAATCCATCTTTTGGAGAATCTTGTCTTCCTGCAACAACTAGAATAGAACTATCTCGATCCACTTCATAAGCACCACCTCTGAAAACATACTTTTCGCCAGCATCACTTTTTGGTTTTACTTTTTCCAACATTTTTACATTTTTGATGTAAGTACCATACCACCATCTATATTTCCAAGTAATTAATTTTTTACGGAACACTAATTTTCCACCCATAGTTATCGATGCTGTTAATGCATTGGTTTGATAGGTGTCTCCTCTAAAATTAAACCATTTATACCTACTTCTAACTTTATCTACATCCCAATCTTCATTTATTGTGTTCACTAAATCTAAGTCTTTGTTGAAAGTATAAGTTTCAATTTTTACTTTTCTAGCAGATGAAGGCAGTACATAAATCATATCAAAAGTTTGCTTTTGATCATTTACTTCAGTGCCTCCTAAATAGCCACGCTTGGCTTTTCGAGAAATGTCGTACGATTTTTCTAAAACTTCATTTTGTGCTAAACTTGTACCCAACCAAGCCATAAGTAAAGCAGTAATCAATAATTTAATTTTCATAGTATTTTTTTTATTTATACAAATATGCATTTAATTTATGAGAATGTAAATAGTCTGAATGTTAAAAATAATAATCTAAAATTATTCTAAATATTCTTGATTATGCTCACCCATATTTGGTGGAGCTGAATAGGTTTGATTTTTTGGAATAGCTGAGAATTTAATCGGCTGATTGACCATTTTTATTTTCCCTAATTTTTCGTGTTCGACTTCAATAAAATTATTTCGCTCTTGATGATAATCATCTTGCTCAATCTCGTCTAATTCATATATTGGAGCAATGCAACAATCCGCTTTTAAGGTTTGTGCAATCCAAGTATCTCTAGTTTGCGTGAGGAACAAGGCTTTCAATTCAGACTTTACATTTTCATCCATCATTTTGCCTACCCAATCAGGTTTATTGATAGCAGTACAGAAATTCATCCAGAATTTAGGTTCTAAGCTGCCTAATGCCACCCATTTATTATCTTGACATTTATAGATGTTATAATTCACTAAACTACCTGCCAATGCGTGTTCCCCTCGCTTATAAGTAGTTTTGCTATTCAATGTTTCAGTTAAATAAAATGATAAAAATGGCAAAACACAATCTGTCATAGCAACATCTACAAACTGACCTTCGCCAGTTCTATTTCTGTGCAAAATTGCAGCCAAACAGCCAATAATAGTCGGATACGAACCGCCCGCAATATCTGCAATTTGAATACCTGGTAATGTTATATTTTCAGGTGTGCCATTAATACCCAAAACACCAGCATAAGCTAAATAATTCATATCATGTCCAGCCATATTTTTATACGGACCATCTTGTCCATAGCCAGTTACAGCAACATAAATAATTTTTGGATTGATTTGTTTTACGGTGTCATAGTCTAATTGCATTTTAGCCAAAACACCTGGACGAAAAGAATCAATAACAACATCGGCAGTTCTGCATAATTCATAAAACTGATTACGACCTTCTTCTGATTTGAGGTTTAGTGAAATTGATTTTTTATTTCTATTCAATGCCAAATAGCTTACACCTTCACCATTAATATGAGGCGGCATAAATCGGGTATAGTCGGGAGCATTGGGGTCTTCAATTTTTATTACTTCCGCACCCATATCTGCCATCAACATAGTTGCTAATGGACCAGGTAATAATCTTGATAAGTCTAAAATTTTAATTCCGTTTAATACACCTTGTAACATATTGCTTAATATTTTATCTAACAATATATAAAGTAATTTTTGGTTTTTAATAAATTCAAATGAAATACTTATCCAAAGTTTATTTTGAAAAAAAACATAAAAAAAATTATAATATAGTGAATTAAGAATTTCGGGTATCTTCTCCCCAACGCAATTTCTCTCTTAATGTTTTAAGGTAAGTACTTTCAGGCAAACGAATAAGGTTAAATGTAAATGGTGCTTTTTTTACGGCTATTTGATAAGTATTATCTAAAGTATGAAACCTAGAATCTAATGCTGTTAAATAACTAGCAGAACGACTTTCTACCTCAAAAGATAAAACGGTATCATCAGGAATTATCATTGGACGTGCATTCAAATTATGAGGTGCAACTGGTGTGATTACAAATGAATTTGCAGTTGGAAAAATAATTGGACCACCACAACTCAAAGAATAGGCGGTTGAACCAGTTGGTGTTGCAATAACTAACCCATCTGCCCAAAATGAATTTAAAAATTCGCCATTTAGGTAAACATGAATAACAATCATTGAAGCTGAATCTATTTTATGAATTGTAAATTCATTTAATCCATAATTGATTTCTCCAAATGAATTTTTATTACTTTCAACATAAATTAGCGTTCGTTTTTCTATGGTATAACTACTTTGAACAATAGCTTTTACAAGTATTTCGATTTCTTCCTTATGAATATCTGCTAAAAAACCTAAGCGTCCCATATTGATACCTGCAACTGGAATTTCTGAATCTCTGATTAACGACAAAGTATCCAATATTGTACCATCACCACCGACAGCCAACAATAAATTGAAATCTTTAACTTCAATATGTGTACTAAATGAAGGAAGTGCTAAAAGTGTTTTTGAATTTTGAATTTGCTTTTGATACCCACTATAAATATAAACTTCAATTTTTTGTTTATTTAATTGAGCAATCAGTTGTTTTAAGTAAACAAGATGTTCTCCTTTATAAACTCTACCGTAAATGCCTATTTTCATTTATAATGCTTGTTGGAAATGTAAATATAATCTATTTTCTAAATTTCTATTAAAACTATACTCAATTCTAAATACAGAACTATTAAAAGTTACAAAATCAATACCGGCACCAAATCCAAAAATCCATTTATTTTTCAATGAATTTTTTGCTTGAAATTGGCTATCAAATACATAACCTGCATCAAAATAGGCTTTGATAATCAAATTCAATGGCAAATAAGCGATGGATTTGTTCATTATAGGTTTCGATTGTAATTTTTTAAAATTTTTCATCTTAAAATCTAAAGCTTTAAAGCGTTGTTCAGTTTTGAATAATAGATAATGCTGTCCATTCAAAACATACAATTCATAGCCACGCACAAAATCTTGATTATAGCCTAATGATTTTTCATCTTGAATATTATAAGGTTGTTTTCTAGGAAATGATACGGAAAGTTTTCCAAATCCTGCAGTTGAAAAGCGAGGATGTTTTTGCCATTGTTTATAACCACTCATATTAAAGTAGGCAGTCGTTAAACGTGCATCTTTCATAAAACCTAGTCCATAATTACTTGCACCTAATTGTATTAACCAACCATTTGTAGGATAAGCTTTTATATCTCGATGGTCGCTTTCAAAATGATAAGCAATTTTAAAATAATTTTGGAAGTTTTTTGAATTAATAAAATAATTTGGATTGTCTCGAAGTACGGAATCTGAAACAGATGTATAACTATAAGTTCCAGTTATTAAATGGGTTGCATGGATATTGGAACGAATAATAAAACTATTTTTTAGTTGGAAATGATTGTATTGAAAATCTTTGCCTAAAGTAATATAACGTAGTTTATCTTCAATGGTATTAACAGGAATTCTACGGCTTCTTTGATAAGAAAAGAATGTTCCATACCCAAAATTTCTTTTTTTATTGACAGCAGGATTCAGGTAGCCCACTTCAAACATTTGAGCTAACCCAAAACTCATCGCAAAACTGATAATA
Source organism: uncultured Chitinophagales bacterium (assembly GCA_964472755.1). Lineage (GTDB taxonomy): Bacteria > Bacteroidota > Bacteroidia > Chitinophagales > JADIYW01 > JADJSS01. The sequence continues at coordinate 28,431 of CAYYMF010000024.1, forward strand.
TCATTTCGGCCAGTTGCATTGGGCCAATTAAATTTTATACCATATTGTATCCTCGAAAAATCGTGTTTGTATTGTTTCCACCATTCATTTATATTTCTATCGGCTAATTTTATAATAGGAAGAGGGAAAAGTGTCCATTTTTCATAAATTTTAATATGCAAATCCAAGGAATCATTTTCCCAATTGGTGATATTGAAGTTTACATCATTAAAAATTCTTAAATTAAATACTTGCAATCTATTTGCTAGGATAATTGAATCTAGTTTATTTGCTTTTATCTGCTGATTTTCTTTGACCGTTAATTCTCGTTCTATGATAAAATTTTTAGTTCGCTTATTATTTTCAATGATAATATGCCTTATGGTTACACTGTCGCCAATAGCTGCCAAAGAAAATTTCTGACTGAAGAATAAAAGTACAATTATTATAAAGAGGAATCTTGGCACTTTGCAAAGTTAAGACTTTAAATTTTTTTACTCATTAAATTAATATATACCAAACAACAACAATTATTTAGGATAAATTTGCATACTTGCAGCTTTTTCAATCATTAATTGAAAAGCTGCATCATATTCATTAGGTATTATCCCATCTAAAATTGCATCTTTTATAAATTCTTTGATATCGCCAACTGCACGACTTGGCTGAATTTTAAACGTTTCCATAATTATTGCACCATCAATTGGTGGTTGCCAATTCCTTATTTTATCACGCTCTTCAACTTCTATAATTCTTTGTTTTACTAACAATAAATTTTCTTTATATCGGGCAACCTTTTCCTCATTCTTTGAAGTAATATCAGCATGGCAAAGGATTAATAAATCTTCTAAATCATCTCCAGCATCAAAAATTAATCTTCTAATGGCAGAGTCTGTAATTATTTCTTTGGTTAATGAAATTGGACGTAAATGTAATAGTACTAATTTTTGTACATATTTCATTTTTTCATCTAAAGGCAATTTTAATTTAGAAAAAATTTTAGGCACCATCTTCATACCAACAAACTCATGCCCGTGGAATGTCCAGCCGTGTCCTTTCTCAAATTTTTGAGTATTTGGTTTTGCAATATCATGCAATATTGCCGCCCAGCGTAACCAAAGATTATTTGTATTTTCACATATATTATCCAATACTTTTAAGGTATGGTAGAAATTATCTTTATGTCCATAGTTTTCAATAATTGAAACGCCTTGCAATTTTACCATTTCAGGAAAAAACTGATGTAACAATTTTGTATTCATCAATAATTTAAAACCAATTGATGGCTGTTTCGATAGGATAATCTTGTTCAGCTCAGTTGTGATTCGTTCCATAGATATAATACTTAACCTTTCTGCTAAAGGCTCTATTGCTTGATAGGTTTTTTTATCTATTTTGAAATCTAGTTGAGTTGCAAATCGAATACATCTCAGCATCCGAAGTGGGTCATCATTAAAAGTAATGTCTGCATTAGTAGGCGTTCTGATAATTTTGTTTTCTAAATCATCAATGCCATTGAATGGGTCGATTAATTCGCCAAATCTATTATCTGAAAGATGTATAGCCATTGCATTAATAGTAAAATCTCTGCGAAGTTGATCGTCTTCTAAAGTACCATCTTCAACGATTGGTTTTCTACTATCTCTACGATATGATTCTTTCCTTGCACCAACAAATTCAATTTCTAAATCATTATATTTTAAATGTGCCGTACCAAAATTTTTGAAAAATGTAACTTTAGTCTTTTTAGGTAATAACTCAGCCACTTTATTAGCTAAATCAATACCATTTCCAATACATACGATATCAATATCATTAGTTGGTCTATTAAGTAGTTTATCACGTACAAAACCACCAACAGCGAATGCTTCAAATTGTAAGCTATCAGCAGCTATTGCAATTTTTTTTAATATTTCTGTCTCAACTTTAGTTAATTCTATGAACACGTGGCAAAGATAATGAAATAATACACCAAAATTATCTTACTAAAAATGAAACAAATGTTGTAAATACATTTAAGAAAGGGTGCTTATTGATACTGCCACAATTCCAAATCCTCCCACAAGTCTTTTGCTCTAGGATTTCCGTTATCAAAAGCCTTTCTTATCCAATAGGCAGCTTTCTTTTTATTTACAGGCATTCCGTCACCTTTAAAATTCATATAACCTAAATTGTATTGTGCTTCATTATTGCCTTGATTAGCACTTTTTGTGTACCAAAAAATTGCAGCTTTTTTATCTAATAAAACGCAATCTCCATTGTAAAGCATTTCTCCTATTTTATATTGAGCCTCAATGTCGCCTTGTTCAGCTGCTTTTTTAAACCATTTAAAAGCTTCTATTTTATCAACTTCGACACCATTGCCATCAAAATACATCTCTCCTAATAATATTTGAGCTTCTTTGTTGCCTTGTTCAGCACTTTTGACATATAATTCTTTAGTATTTTTTACTTCAGATTTATCAGATTTAATTGTATTTCCATTGTCATACAACTTTGCAAGGTCAACCTGAGCATTAGAATTACCTTGTTTAGCACTTTTTTCAATCCAATAGATAGCTTGTTGTTTATCTTTTTCAACAGCAACTCCAGCCATATACATTAATCCTAAAGCATATTGAGCATCAGCATTACCTTGTTCAGCACTTTTTTTAATCCAATATAGTGCAAGTTGTTTGTCTTCTTTAACCTCATTGCCCATATAATACATAGTACCAAGTTTGTACTGTGCACTTGATTCGCCTTGATCGGCGGCTTTTCTAACTTTATTTAATTCACCTCCTTTAGAGAAAAGTGTAATTCCGACCAATAAACTAAGCAAAATGTATCTCATTATCTTTTTGAGTATTTAAAAATATTGTTGAAAATAATTATTTTTTTATTATTAACTGCTGATTCTCTATTTATTTTTAATTGTTATTTTTAATATAACCAATTTATTGGGTACAATATTTATACCAAATAAACTTTTCCGACATCAAGGCAATGCAAATTTGCATCTAATCTTTCTTCCTTTTTATATTTTAATATTTTTTCAATAGGCTCAGAAGCCGGTTCGTCGCTTAAATCAAAAGTCCCATAATGCATAGGAATAAAGTTTTTGACATTCATCTCATTACTTGCCAACATCGCTTCTTTGGGAGAGATATGTGCCCAATCCATAATGAATTTAGGCTTATAAGCACCAATCGGCATTAATGCAATATCGAAATCATTGTAGTGTTGTTGTATTTCTTTAAAATGTGGAGCATAAGCGGTGTCTCCAGCAAAATATATTTTCTTATTTGGGTACTGAATAGCAAAACTACCCCAAAGCGTTTGATTAAAATCTAATAAGTGCCTTCTGTTCCAATGTTTTGCAGGTAAAAAATCGATTTGTAAATGCGTGAAATCGTATTGTTGCCACCAAGCTGCTTCTTGTATTTTTTTAAACCCAACCTTTTGTAACATTTTTTTAAATCCTAAAGGACATAAAATTTCAACATCAGGATTGTATTTTAATACTTGTCTCAAAGAAGGAATATCCAAATGGTCACGATGTCCATGAGATAATAAGATGAGGTCTATGCTTTTTAAAGTAGCAACAGAACAAGGTAATTTATGCCTTCTTCTTATTCTTACTGGCAAAACATGATAGAAAATTGGATCGGTCAGAATTCTAATTCCATTTAATTGCATATAAAATGAGGAATGTCCTAACCAAACAATTTTATCTTGATTGTCCTCAACAAAACTATTGTCTTTGATTACTTGTGGACACCATTTGTCTGCTTTTTTCTCTCGTCCTTGTGGGTTTTTACCCAACATCCACTTCCAAAATCGTTCATAAGGAACACGCTCAATTTCTTTATCAAAAACAAATTGATTGTCATAAAAAAGATTGCCTTTGATACCTTCTTTTATGAATTTTAAATTTGGATTGTATTTGTAAGTTATATTCATTGTTATTGATTAGAAAGATATATCCTATGAAATATTTCATAATGCAAATAAGCCGATTTTTTCCAAGAAAAATCTTTAGCTCTGTTTTCAGCTTTTAATGCCAATTCATTTCTTAAATCATTTTCGGTAATAATTTTTTGCATTGCTTTGTTAATTTCTTCAACCGAAAATGGGTTTACTAAAATACCAGCATCTCCTACGATTTCTTTCAAAGCTGAAGTATTAGAACTGATAACAGGAACGCCACAGCCGAAAGCTTCTAATATAGGTAACCCAAAGCTTTCACGAATAGACGGAAAAACAAAGCAATAAGCAGATTGCATATACTTTACAATTTCTTTCTGAGGTAATTTTTCAGTAATTAAAGTGAGTTTTTCAATCTGAATATCTTTATTAGGATAATTGGGAGCTATTATTATAATTGGGATTCTTTTACTCACAGGAATTTGTTCATAGGCTTCAATCAATCTATCCAAATTCTTTACCTTTTGATACATTGAGACATGAAGAAAAAAAGCTTTTTCGCCACTTCTTGAAAAAAATATAGTATCATTATATCCATGATATACCACAGAAATTTTTGTAGGTGGAATATGTAAGTATTCAACAATCTCTTCTTTGGCAAATTTTGAAACCGTAATAATATGGGCAACTTTATATTTGTAAAAAAACCAAAAGAATTGTCGCCTTTTATTTTTTAGCCAACCTATCAGTTTTTCTTTAAAAGTTGAAAATGTATAATGTAAAGGCAAACTTAGATTAGAAGTTCCGTGTAGCGTAACTATCCATTTTTTATTACTAAAAATAATTCGTTTATTTGGATATTTTGCTCCAGTGCAATTTGGCTCCCAAACTAAATCTACATCATTTGGAATTGGCTCATTATGTTGAACTTTTACAATTTCTATTGGGTGTTCTTCGATAAAAGGAATAAGATTGTCAATATAAATCTTGACACTGGTGTCATAGTGTTTAGGAATGCATAATGCCACTTTCATAGAAATTGCTAAGATACATAAAGAATTTTTCTTGAATCCATCTCATTCCCTCAATTTGCAACTAAATACAAAATTGAAACAAAAAATAAACATAAAATCTATTATTTTTTATAGATTTGTAAAAAAACAAGAGGTTAAAATATGAAAATTGCAGTTATTGGAACGGGATATGTAGGTTTGGTATCTGGGACGTGTTTAGCGGAAACAGGAAATTATGTTACTTGTGTTGATATCGATATTAATAAAGTACAGAAATTACAATCAGGAATTGTAACCATCTATGAACCAGGTTTGGAAAATATTTTTCAAAGAAATATTAAAGAAGGAAGATTAACATTTACAACTCAAATTGAGGAAGCTATAAAAGAAGCGACTTTGATATTTTTGGCATTGCCAACGCCACCAAACGAAGATGGCTCAGCTGACTTATCTTATGTTCTTGGAGTTGCAGATAAATTAGGGAAAATAATTACAGATTATAAAGTAATCATTAATAAAAGCACTGTTCCTGTTGGAACAGCAGACAGTGTAAAAGCAGCAGTTGCAAAAAATGCAACTTGTGAATTTGATGTAATTTCTAATCCAGAATTTTTAAGAGAAGGTGTTGCTGTTGATGATTTTTTAAAACCTGATAGAGTGGTGGTGGGCACATCTTCAGCTCGTGCAAAAAAACTAATGGAAGAATTGTACAAGCCTTATGTTCGTCAAGGGAATCCTATTATCTTTATGGATGAACGCAGTGCTGAATTAACTAAATATGCTGCGAATTCTTATTTAGCCACTAGAATTTCTTTTATGAATGAATTAGCATTATTAGCAGAGAAATTAGGAGCAAATATTGATAATGTAAGAATTGGAATGGGTAGTGATGGCAGAATTGGAAGGCGTTTTTTATTTCCAGGAATTGGATATGGAGGCAGTTGTTTTCCAAAAGATGTACAAGCATTAGCAAAAACAGCCAAAGAGAATGAATATGATTTCAAAATTTTGAATGCAGTAATGAATGTTAATCATATACAAAAACATGTTTTATCTGAAAAAATATTAAACTATTTTGGTACAGATTTATCAGGCATTACAATTGGCATTTGGGGTTTAGCATTCAAGCCAAATACTGATGATATTAGAGAAGCACCTGCTTTGTATATCATTCAAGAATTATTAGATGCTGGAGCGAAAATTGTAGCTTATGATCCAGAAGCAAGTGCTAATGTGCAACAATACTTTAGTAAATTAGAAGAAAACCAAAAGTCAAGATTGGTTTTCGCTCAAAATAGTTGGGAAGCTATAGTAAATGCGGATGTTTTAGCAATTTTAACCGAATGGGCAGAATTTAGAGGTGCTGATTTGAAAGAAATCAAAGCCAAATTGAAACAACCTATAATTTTTGACGGAAGAAATATTTATGATTTAGAAGCGGTTGAAGAAGTTGGTTTTTATTACAATAGCATTGGAAGAAAAACGATTAATAAAATATGAAAAAAATACTAATTACAGGTGTAGCTGGGTTTCTAGGTTCTCATTTGGCAGATAGATTTATAAAAGAAGGCTATCATGTTATAGGAATGGATAATTTAAGTACAGGAAATATCCAAAACATTGAACATCTATTTCCTAATCCAAATTTTGAATATTATCATTGTGATGTTACAAAATTTGTACATGTACCAGGAAACTTAGATTATATTTTACATTTTGCGTCGCCTGCGTCGCCTATTGATTATTTAAAAATTCCTATCCAAACTTTAAAAGTTGGAGCTATTGGTACTTATAACTTATTAGGTTTAGCAAAAGAAAAAAATGCAAGAATATTAGTTGCATCAACTTCAGAAGTTTATGGAGACCCAGAAATACATCCACAGCCTGAAGAATATTGGGGAAATGTAAATCCTATTGGTCCTCGAGGTGTATATGATGAGGCAAAAAGATATATGGAAGCGATTACGATGGCTTATCATACTTTTCATCAAGTAGAAACAAGAATTATTAGAATATTCAATACTTATGGTCCAAGAATGCGATTAGATGACGGACGAGCTTTGCCTCAATTTATGTCTCAAGCTTTACGTGGAGAAGCACTTACTGTATTTGGTGATGGCTCACAAACTCGCTCTTTTTGTTATGTAGATGATTTGGTAGAAGGCATTTATAGATTATTATTGTCTGATTATCATTTGCCAGTAAATATTGGAAATCCTGATGAGATTTCACTATTAGATTTTGCTAAAGAAATACAAAAATTGATAGGTACAGATGTTGAAATTGTTTTTAGAGATTTGCCAAAAGACGACCCTAAACAAAGACAACCAGATATTACTAAAGCAAAAAATATCTTAGGCTGGGAACCAAAAATTGGACGAGCAGAAGGCTTAAAAATAACTTTAGAATACTTTAAAGACAAAGTACTTAATTCCTAAGAATTAAATTTGCTTATTTTTTTATACTTTTGATGCCATTAAAGGATTAATGAGAAAAGTTGTTGTTTCAGGTGCAGGAGGTCATATTGGATTCAATGTGGCAAAAAAATTATTAGCAAATAATTATGAGGTTCTATTGTTGGTTCGTTCAATTAATGTAAACATTATTGAGCTAAAAAATTTAGGTGCAAGCATTCATTCATGTAACTTATTAGAGGAGAGAACATATTTGCCACAAATAGAAAATTTTGATGCTTTTTTCCATTTAGCTGCAGAGAATACAACTTCTATGCAAAATGAAGCTCGAGTTTTAGAGAATACTTTACAACTTACAAAATCCGTTGCAGAAGCTTGCGTGAAAGCTGGAATTCAAACACTTATTTATACAAGTTCTGTTGTCGTATTAGGTCGGAGTAAAGATACCAATCGCTTAATAAATGAAAATGATGTTGTAGAAAGACCAGAAAGTCCTTATGTAAAAGGAAAATTAGAAGCTGAGAAATTTCTAATTCAATTTGCTAAAGATAAAAATATAGACATTCGTCATATTTATCCATCTTGGGTAGTTGGTCCAGGTGATGCCAAATTGACGCCGCCTCATAAAGTTATTAAAGATTTTGTAAGCAAAGGACAAGCATTTTATTTTGATGGCGGAATTTCTATTGCTGATGTAGAAGCAGTTGCTGATGCTCAAATTTCTGCTTTAGAAAATGGAACACCAAATGGGAAATATATTATTGGTGGAGAGAATATTACTTTTAATGCATTCTATGAAATATTATCAGGTTTTAGTGGAAAGAAACAACCTAAATTAAAATTGCCAAAATGGTTTATCTATTTTGGAGCATTGGTTTTAGATATTCTTTTAAAAATTTTTGGAAAACGTTCTCCTGTCAGTCCTGAATATGTTGAGTCCGTTGTTGGAAATTATTCTTGGTATGATAGCAATAAAGCCATTAAAGAGTTAGACTATCAACCTGAAGCTGCAAAAGAAATATTGAGAAAAGCTATTCAAGAAACGTATAAACGAATGGCTGGAACAATTAATCTTGGGAAGAGAACTAATTTATTGCCAGAAATTACGACACCTAGTCAAGAAAAAACATTGATGATTACTGGTGTTCCAGGTTGGTTAGGTAATAGAATGGTGGATATTTTGATAAATGGCGATAGATTTGGAAATTATAGAACGAATAGAAAAATTAAAATTTTAACAGAACCAAGGTTTAAAGGGTTGCTGAATTTACCAGAAAACTTTGAAATTGTTTATGCAGATTTGACCAACCGAACTGAAGTTATGAATGTTGTAAAAGAGGTTGATACTATTTTTCATTTAGCAGGTGCAATTTATCCAAAACAAGTAGATGTTTTATATAAAGTAAATGAACGTGGAACTAGAAATATCGTTGATGCTTGTGTTCAAAATGGCATAAAACGTATCGTTTATATGAGCACTGATTCTACTTGTGGTTATGGAAGTGATGCCCAACCTATTTTTGATGAAAATACAGCTTCAAATCCTTATAAACATTACGGGAAAAGTAAGTTATTAGCCGAAAATTACATTTTAGAAAAATCTAAAAATGGTGCAATAAATGGTACATCGCTGAGAGGATTTTGGTTTTTTGGTCCATTTGCTCCAGAACGAAATATGACTTTTGTAAATATGTTTTATTGGCCTCGACAAATAGTCTTTGGTAATGGCAAAAATCTCAGGAGTATTTCTCATGTAGATGATATTATAGCTGCATTTTTACAAGCAGAAAACAATGAAAATACTTATAATAATTGGTATTGGATAGGTAACGACTTGCCTTATCCAACAGTAGATACCATTTATAGTACTATTGCACAATCATTGGGCGTTCCCTATAAGCCAGTTTATGTACCTAAGATTTTATGTAGAGTTTTAGAAAAAACAGATATAGTACTCAATAAATTTAATTATATACAATCTACCATTCAAGCAGCCGGGAAATTTGATTATAATATTGCTGGCAGTATAGATAAAGCCAAAAGAGATTTTGGGTATAGCCCAAGAATTACTTTAAAAGATGCAGCAGATGAATTAAAATCAATGGTGGATAAATAAAAGCCTAATGCTTTGTTTTCAGTTTTAGTTGAATTTATAGTGCTTTTATGAAATCAGATAATAATTTGGACAACTTTGTTTTATAAAAATTATCTGGAGTATTAAAGCTAAAATTATCATAAGTAGCATCAGCAAAAGTTGAATAGAATAGTTTTTGGTTGTTATTGCATTGTAACTTTACCTCTGAATCTGTTACATTAACGGTAACATATTTCTTTAAATCAGCAATCTTGATACTAGAAGAGTAAT
>CAYYMF010000025.1:0-36672 GCA_964472755.1 uncultured Chitinophagales bacterium
ATGCTTTGTTTTTCAGCGTGTTTTAAGGAAGCATTTTATCCAAATACACCAACAGTTAAGTTCAATAAATATGATTTAGAGAATAATGCTTATCAATATAATAGTGCTAAAGGCTCACTAATTGTTGATTTTACTGATGGTGATGGTGATTTGGGTGTAATTTACAAAGATACCTTGTTTGTTGTTGGCACGGATACGATTAGAAAAATCCCAATTTCTGGTAAAGTTTATTATACAATTCCAAAATATGATAGCATTCGTAATTATGTAATTGATGAGTATGCATTTCCAGTAATTAGCAGTGTTTATAATGGTTCAAAAAATGGAATCTTAGAAATCAAATTTGCTTCTATTTTTGATGAAGTAAAGTACTCAAAAGTTACCAATAGTTTTCCTGGAATACAAAGAGATACTATTAATTTTAAGCTTTGGATGATGGATAGAGCTGGCAACCAAAGTAATATCATTACAACGCCAAATTTTATTATTAATTATAATTAAGAAAATGAGAATATTAGGACAAATTCCACATCCAATTATTAAAATTAGTGTTTTGGCATTAAATGATAAATTTATCCTGAAATTAGAATACGATTTATTAGAGCAAGTTTATAAAATACGAAATTGTGATGAAATATCAAATTTTGGTACACTAGAGAAATTAGTAGATGAACAATTTTTAGAAGCATGTATCAAAAGATTTAATGAAATGAGTAAGGACTTATATGATACATTTGAGCGAAATGATATTATGTAATTTTATTTTCTTTCTAGAATTAATATTTGAAAATTATTTACAAAAAAAGCGGACATTAATTAAATTGATGTCCGCTTTTTTATTATAAATAAGTATGATTTTTTTATTCGCCTTCCTGCATATTTACAGGTTTAAAATCTACTCTTCTGTTAATTTGATGTTGATTTTCGGTATGAGCATCTTTTACAGTAGGATCTACTTTCCCTAAAGGTAATCGTTTAAATCGATCTTCCTTGATACCAAAATTTTTAATCAAATAATTGATAGCAGAATTTACTCTGTTTTCAGATAATTTTTGGTTATATTCAATTGAGCCTCTAGTGTCAGTATGACCTTGTACTTCAACTATTAAATTAGATTTCTTTTGCATAACTGCTGCAATTTTCTTTAATTCAGTAGCTGCAGTTGGTGTGATATTATACTTGTCATAATCATAATAGATAGAAGTTAATTTCCACGAATCTTCTTTTATAGTTGTTTCTTTAATAGTTTCAATCGTATTTGTTTGGATTTCCTTTTTCTCAATAATAATTTTAGGTGTATCAATGACATTAATACAATCTACAATCTTAAATCTTGGATTAGAAAACGGTTCTGGGTCTAAATGATCTGGGCAGCCATCGCCATCGCTATCTAAAGTTCTACCTTTTGTATCTACTTTTGCACCTTTTGGAGTTTCGGGTTCTTCATCAATAATATCAAAAACACCATCACCATCAGTGTCTAATAAAACCATTGGTTCTGGTTTGTTTTGATTTTGATAAGCCATAATTGCTTCTATCGGATTTACCCATTCAATATGTTCAGCTTGTGAGCCAATTCTACCAAATTTATAGGTAAAATTGATATTCATATATAAGTAAGCATCACGATTGATTTTTGAAAGTGAATTGACAGTTTGTCCAGTTAGTGTATTGTAGTTATTTTGGAAATTAAAAGCATCTAATTTGTCAGAATTGGAGAATACAAAAGTGCCTTCCAAACCTAAGTCAAATGCCTTTGTTATTTTAAATTTCATTCCAGTTGTAAAAGGGAAAATAGTTTCAGTAAACCTGTTGGTATAACCTCTAAGGTAAGCAGCATTTTTTATAGCTAAATCATCTCCAACATTATAAATATTAGATTCTCCACGCCAAATTCCGATACCAATTTTATTATACAAAGCAAATATTCTTGGTTTTACTGGTTTTTGTTTGATTTGTGATTTAATAAATTTATTATAACCAAAAGCTAAACCTAACCAATCGATGTAAAAATTTACAGAAGCTTGATGAAATACGGATGTTCTGAAATAAACAGGTTCTTCAAAACCCATTTGTTTCCAATATTGTCTTTCTTCTGCGAAGCCACCTTTTTCAGCAGTTTTGCCAGATATTCTTCCTAAAGTATAATCAATATTAATACCAAAAGCAGAGTTAAACATTTTAGTTAATCCAAGCCCAGCTGCCCATTGAATTTCACTTGGACTTTTTGCACTTCTAGTCCAATCATAACTTCTGATATCAGTGAAAGGTGAAGTCATTCCTCCATGAATAATAAAAGCCCAATCTTTTAAGTATTTTTTGGTCTCAACATTATAAAGAGTTTTTGTAGATTTTTTTGTATTTTCTTTTTTTTCCTTTTCAGCAAATATTAAAAAACTAGAAAATAGAATACACAAGAAAAAAATAAACTTTTTCATACTAAAATTATTTTAGTAACGAAAATATGTAAATAATCTTAAATTACAATAGATTTTAGGATTAATTCTTTCTTTTAAAGAAATTTTTTTTCTTTTCTATTTCATAATTTTGAGTGCTGTCTTCTCTATTTTTTACGTTCATTGCAGGTACTAACTCAGAATCTCCTTTGGTTCCAATTAGAACCCCATTTTTATATTCTTCAACTTTTTCAAAAGAACCATTTGGTAAAAAATAAGTCCACTTTCCATCTCTTCGATTACAGAATTGTTGTGTTTTGATATTCTCCCAAGTGTCATTTGGATTTTTCATAAATTGACCTACTACTTTTGTACTTCCATCTTTATAGTATTCCGTGTATTCGCCACAAAGACAATCTATGTATTGGAACGCTTCATACTTTATTTTATCATCTTCATCAAAAGTTCTTAATAAGCAAGGCGTACAGCCATCCATTGCTTGCCAATATTGACGATATTTATCGTATTTCTTTTTAGTAATTTCTTTCCCATTTACAGTATATTTTATTCCAAATGGTGTAGAAGTTTCGTATAAATTTACGTCGTAAGTATATAGGGTATCTAATTCTTGATTTTCGTTTGATACTTTATTATTGTAGGAAAAATCTGTTTTATTTGGAGTTTCTGTTGAGTTTTCTTGTGCATAAGAAACAAAAAATAAATTCAATAAAATTAGTAGAAAATAGTATTTCATAATTACAAAAGTATAAAGTCTTTTATAAAATAAAAGCTTTGTTTAATTAACAATTGTGTAAATGAATTCCAAAACTATACCAACTCAATAATTTTATGCATATCTAAATCATTCATACATCTGAAATGCTTTTTCGGACAACTTGCTCGTCCAAATCGATGACAAGGTCTGCAATTTAAACTTTCATTTTCGATATAGACAGTGTTATTGTTGTTTTGATATGGATAATATCCTAAGTTTTTATGTGTGCCACCCCAAACAGAAATAATTCTTTTCTGAAACGCTGCAGCTATATGCATCATGCCAGTATCACCTGTAATTACAAACTTTGCTTTTTTAATTATAGATGCAGATTGGTTGATATTTAGTTTGCCACAAGCATTGTATATTTTAAAATCATCAATAGCTACTAATTGTTTGGCTCTTTCATTATCATCTGTACCTCCAACTAAGATGATTGGCATTTTTATTTCTTGACATAGAACTTTTAATTTAGAAAGAGGAATCGTTTTTGTAAAATGCTTAGCTCCAACAACAATAACACAGTACCCAGCAATATGTGTGAATGGTAAATTTGCAATTTGAATTTCATCAATTGCTGGAATAAAATAATCTAAGCCTTTTCCATCGTTTAGGACATTTAGTTTTTTTACTGCTGTAAAATACCTATCAACAATATGATTATTTAATAGATTTGTTTTAAAAGTAATCAATAGCCATCGTTTGATACTTTGTTTGTTGAAAGTGTAAGTGTTCTTAATTTTTAAAGCCGATTTTATTTGATTGGAACGTATGTTATTGTGTAAATCAATACATACATCATACTGTTCTTTTTTAAGTAAGTCAATAATTTCAGATGTGTTTTTTTGAATACTATGAATTTTATCTATGTATGGATTGGCTTTTAATATTTCGGTATAAATATTTTTAGTTAAATAATGAATTTCTACGTGAGCAATTTGCGTTTTTAAACACCGAATAATAGGAGAGGTCAGGACAATGTCGCCAATGGAACTAAATCTAATCAATAGAATTTTCATGTTTATTTCAGAAAATTTTAGGATACTAAAATACAATGTTTAAATAGTATATCAATAAAATGCATCAATAAAATGTGTGATTTGCGAATTGTTTTCAATCGCAATAATATCAAATCTTAATTCATTTTGCCAATTGGTTTGTGCTAAAAAAGCATCAGCAGCTTCGTGCATTTTTTTGATTTTATTAGCTGTTACAAACTCTTCAGGATAGCCAAACTTATTAGAATTTCTTGTTTTTACTTCTATAAATACAATACAATTTTTATCCTGAGCGATAATGTCAATTTCTGCATGTTTATGTCTCCAATTGGTATGCAAAATCGTATAATTTAGATTTTTAAGAAAATTTAGGGCGACAGCTTCTCCATTTATCCCAATTTTTTGATTTGAAGTTAATTTGTTCAAGATAAAAAATTTGTTTTGCAGATTAAATTTAATTATTTTGTGCCATATATTCTGATGATTTTTTATTAGAATAGTGTTTAATAAAATAAAATAAGTAAAATGATAACAATGCATCAATTAGTAGATGAATTTCCGAACCAACTTCGTAGAGCCATAGATATAGGTCAAAAAGCAAAAATTGGCAAACCAAAATTCCCAATTAGAAATGTATTAATTACAGGATTAGGCGGTTCTGGAATTGGCGGTACAATTATTTCAAATATTTTAAGAGATGATTTACAAGTGCCTGTTGTTATTAATAAAGAATATAGAATCCCTGCATTCGTAAATGAAAATACTTTGGTCATTGTATCTTCCTATTCAGGAAATACAGAAGAGACTTTAAGTGCGATGATGCAGGCATTTAAAAAAGATGCACAGATTGTTTGTATTACATCAGGCGGTTTGGTAAAAGAATATGCCGATACAAATGATTTTGATTATGTTTTAATTGATGGTGGTGCTCCGCCACGTGCCGCATTTGGGCAATCATTTGTACAAATATTTTTCATATTGCACTACTTAGGATTATTGCAAAACGATTTTATAAATTATCTTGAAAAGTCAATAGCTTTATTAGAAGAAGATAAAGCTGATATTAAAAAGGTAGCGTATGATATAGCAAGTAAATTAAATGGTAAAATTCCTGTTATTTATTCAGATGCAAAATATGAAGGGGTTGCCGTGCGATTTAGACAACAAATCAATGAAAATTCTAAGATGCTGTGTTGGCATCATGTGATACCAGAAATGAACCACAATGAATTGGTGGGTTGGAGAGAAAAGAATGAAAATATTGCTGTAGTTTTCTTGAAAAATGCTCAAGATTATGAGCGTAACCAAGAAAGAATGGAGTTTGTAAAAACAGTGGTAAGTCAATATGCTTCAACTACGATAGAAATTGAATCTAAGGGTGAAAAAGATATAGAAAGAGTACTTTTCTTAATTCATCTTACCGATTGGGTTTCTTGTTATTTAGCAGATTTAAAAGGTGTTGATGCTATTGAAGTAGATGTTATTTCACAGTTGAAAAACAAATTAGCAGAAAATCCTATCATATAAAATGCAACAAATTCAACTGCATGATGTAGGGAGAATTCGGTATGCTGATGCTTTAACACTTCAAGAAGAATTTTTCAATCATTTAGTTGAACAAAAGTTAGCTGGAATCAGTAATGAAAACCAACATCATCTGATTTTATGTGAACATTTTCCTGTTATTACAGTAGGAAAAGCAGGGAAAGATTCTAATATTTTATTGCCAGAAACTTTATTACACGAAAAAGGTGTTGATGTTTTTCATATCAATCGTGGAGGCGATGTAACCTTTCATGGATTTGGACAAATTACTGGTTATCCAATTTTAGATTTAGATTTCTTCACTTCAGATTTAAAACATTATATGTGGCTTCTTGAAGAAGTTATGATACAAACTATTTCAAGCTACAATATAGAAGGTTATCGAATTGATGGTGCTACTGGTGTTTGGGTAAATTCCAAGATAGATAAACAACCAAAAAAGATTGCAGCTTTTGGTGTAAAAACTTCTCGTTGGGTAACAATGCATGGTTTTTCTTTGAATGTTGATGTGGATTTGAACTATTTTAATTTAATTAATCCTTGTGGATTTACGGACAAAGGCGTTACGTCTATCAAAGAAGAAACAAATGCTGACATAAATATTGAAGAAATAAAGCAACTTATTCTCAAAAATTTTAGCAAAATATTTAACATTAGTTTTTATTTGTAATAATAGCTTCTTTTAATTCTTTTTAAAAGATAATTCTCTATATTATTTTTTTAAAATCTATTTACAAATTATTTTTTTATTAGTAATTTCGTCTTATAAAATCATAATAATGAAAACAATAACAAAATACACAGTATTATTATTAATAACAATATTACTATTTTCTTGTGGCAAAGACAAAGGTGGAAATCCAACAAAGAAAGAAGAAGAGAAAACTGTTTCTATCTACGCAATAGGCAATAGCAAAACTAAAATTAAACTATGGAAAGATAGTACTTCTCAAACTATTACAGATGGAACTTATGCTGCTGAAGCTTTTACCATTATAATATCAGGAGATGATGTTTATGTTTCAGGTAGCGAAAAAAATAGCAACAACAAATCAGTTGCAAAAATTTGGAAAAATGGGACGGCTCAAGCTCTTACTGATTTGACATCAAATTCTAAAGATGCAGCAGCTTATGACATTAAAATATCAGGCAGTGATGTTTATGCAGTCGGATATGAATCTGGATTAGACAATAAGGCAAAACTATGGAAAAATGGAACTGTAGAAACTTTAACTGGCGGAACAGCAGGACACGTAAGTTCTAAGGCAAATGCCATTACTTTATCTGGAAGCGATGTTTATGTAGCTGGAAATTTAGCTAAATCTGGAAAATCTGTAGCCGGAATTTGGAAAAATGGAGCATTAAAATTATTAACTGATGGCAAACGAAATGCAGAGGCGAATGCTATTGCAGTATCTGGAAGTGATGTTTATGTAGCTGGAAATTCAGAAAATGGAAATGGCTCTGTTCGTGTGGCTGTTTTATGGAAAAATGGAAAAGCTCAGAATCTTACAGAAGGAAAAGGCTCTGAAACAGCAGGAGCTCATGCCGTAGCAATTTCAGGAACTGATGTATATGTAGCTGGTTTTGAAAGAAAAACCAATGGGGCTATAGTCGCAATACTTTGGAAAAATGGCAAAGCTCAAGAACTTACAAATGATAGTAGCAATTCAAATGATGCGAGAGCATATACTATTGCCATATCTGGAAAAGATGTTTATGTAGCTGGAGTTAGAAATGGAAACGCAATTATTTGGAAAAATGGAAAGGCATTGACTTTAGTTGATAATAAAGCAGCATCTATCTATGATTTGTTTATCAAATAAATAGTTCAAGAAAAATAAATCTCTTAATTTAGAAGAGCAAAATATTTAACGTTAGTTTTTTTTGATTTTTATTTGTAATAAGTCTAAATAAACTTATCTTTGCTTCATCATGCAAAAGCAGATAGAAGAAAAGAAAATTACATTAGAGCAAACACATCTTTCTGATGATGGTATTTGCAGTTTGCAAAAATTTTTAATGCAGGCTTGTTGCAAAAAATCTAAATGCTGCGAAAAATATAAAAGAAAAGGAAAGCATTGTAAAAAATGTCCTAAAAAGTAAGTTTTACAATTATATTTCTTATTTCATCTAATTCATTGTACAAGTCTTTTGTAATATTTACACCAAATTTTTTATTAGCAAACGATAGCGTTTCTTCATTTTTATTATCATCTAATAAATAGACCTTAAAGGGTTTTTTGCCTTTGTGTTTTTGTAGTACACCATAAATTTCATCAACAAATTTTTCATTTAAAGAAGCATAATGCATAAAAATATTTAGTGATTTTGCACTTTTTTCCATCAAATCATGTAAATATTCTATACTATTAATTCTAAGTTCAAAAATTGATTTATCTCTAAAACTTGGTATATATTTACCTCTTAAAACGACTAGTGTTCCAACTTCTAAATAAGCCAAAAAGTTTATATAATCTTTATTGAAAAATAAAACTTCTTGTGAACCCATAACATCTTGAAAAGTAACAATAGCCCAAGGTTTTCCGTTTTTATCAACTCTTTTGTTGATGCTTCCAACCATGCATGCAATAATTACGTCTTTCGTTTTAAACTCATCAAGTCCTTCAAAGTCAGTATTGCAAACATGACTGATTTCTAAGTAAAAATCATCGAGCGGATGCCCAGAAATGTATATACCAGTTACTTCTTTTTCCTTTTGCAATTGTTCAAAATTAGACCATTTATTGGCAGGTGGTATATCTGGCTCTGGAATGCCAGCATCATCAGTGCCACCAAATAATGAATTCTGATTTTGAGATTCAATATCTCTTGAATGATTCCCGTATTTAATGAGTTTTTCAATGAAAGTAGTACCATCATTAAATTGATGATTATAATGTGCTCTGTGTAAATCTTCAAAACTATCAAAAGCTCCAGCTTGTGATAAAGATTCAATATTTTTTTTATTAACGGCTCTAAGATTTACTCGTTTTACAAAATCAAAGATAGTATCAAATGGTTTTATCTCTCTTTCTTCAATAATTGCACTTACGGCAGCTTCTCCTACGCCTTTTATTGCACCCAAAGCAAAACGTATTTCTCCTTTTTTATTTACTGAAAATTTTACGGAACTTTCATTAATATCTGGCCCAAGTGTATGAATGCCAATTCTTCTACTTTCACTCAAAAAGAAATTGACCATCTTAATATCACTCATATTGTGAGAAAGCACAGCTGCCATAAATTCAGCTGGATAGTGTGCTTTTAGATAGGCAGTTTGAAATGCCACAAATGCATAACAAGTCGCATGTGATTTATTGAATGCATAAGACGCAAATTTTTCCCAATCGACCCAAATTTTCTCGCAAGTTTGTAAATCTAAATTATTAGAATCACAACCTGACATAAATAATGGTTTTAAGCTATCCAATTTTACCCTATCTTTTTTACCCATCGCTTTTCGCAGTTCATCGGCTTTCCCTTTAGTAAAATTGGCTAATTTTTGAGATAATAACATCACTTGTTCCTGATATACTGTAATTCCATAAGTATCTTTTAAATACTCTTCCATTTCTGGCAAATCATAAGTGGTTGGCTCTATACCGTGTTTACGTCGCACATAATTTGGAATATAATCCATCGGTCCAGGTCGATACAAGGCATTCATCGCAATTAAATCTTCAAAGCTATCTGGTTTCAAGTCTTTAAGACTTTTTTGCATACCACCACTTTCAAATTGGAATACCCCAATAGTATCGCCTTTTTGGAATAATTCAAAAGTTTTAGTATCTGTCAAATCTATTTCATCAGGATCTATTTTAATATTATGACCTTTTTCTATCATTTTTAATGCATCTCTAATGATAGTTAGAGTTTTTAATCCTAAAAAATCCATTTTGAGCATACCCGCAGATTCAATATATTTTCCATCAAATTGGGTAACATATAAATCTGCATCTTTTGCAGTACAAACAGGAACATATTTTTTAATATCATCTGGTGCAATGATAACACCAGCAGCATGTATGCCTCGATGTCGGACAGAGCCTTCTAAAGTTTCTGCCAATTGCAATGTCTTACCTCTTAAATCAGTTTCATCACTTTTTAAAGCTCTAAGTTCTTCTACTTCTTTAAAGGCGTCTTTTAATTTTACTGATGGACCTTCGGGTACTAATTTTGCCATTCTATCAGTTTCTGAAAGTGGCACTTTAAGTACTCTTCCTACATCTTTTATAGAACTTCTGGCTGCCATAGTTCCATAAGTAATGATTTGTGCAACTTGATTTTTTCCATATTTATCAATCACATAATCAATTACTTTAGAGCGTCCTTCATCATCAAAATCTATATCCATATCAGGCATAGAAACTCTATCTGGATTTAAGAAACGTTCAAAAAGTAAATTGTATTTGATTGGGTCAACATTGGTAATTCCAATAGCAAAAGCTACTGCTGAACCTGCTGCAGAGCCTCTGCCTGGTCCGATAGAAACACCTAGTTTTCTACCTTCTTGTATAAAATCTTGAACGATTAGAAAATAGCCAGGGAAACCCATTTTTTTAATGGTTGCTAATTCAAAATCTAGGCGATCTATTATTTCAACAGGCAATATCGCACCCCATCTTCTTTTTGCTCCATCAAATGTAAGAAAGCGTAAATAATCGTCTTGGTCTTTAAAAGCTGGAGGAATTTGAAAAGCAGGTAATAAAATATCTCTATTCAAATCTAATGAGCTCACTTTTTCGGCAATTTCCATAGTGTTTTCAATGGCATTTGGCACATCTTTAAACAAATCTTTCATCTGATATTGTGTCTTAAAGAAGAATTTGTCATTAGGGAATTTAAAACGATTTGGATCTATAAAATCCTTACCAGTTTGCATACAAAGTAAAATGTCATGTGCTTCATAATCTTTTTGGTTGACATAATGAGAATCATTCGTAGCGATTGGTTTTACATTGTGTTTTTTTGCAAATTTTAATAATTCCTGATTAATGGCTTCTTGACTCCAACCAGTTCCATCTAAATCATCAATATCATGTCTTTGTAGTTCGATATAATAATCTTCTTTAAAAACATCAAGCCATTTTAAAAATACTTTTTCAGCTTCCGCTACGCCTTTGTATATCATAGTTTGAGGAACCTCTGCTCCAACACAACAGGTTGTTGCAATTAATCCTTCGCTATGTGCTTTGATTAATTCAAAATCTACACGTGGGAAATCCATATATAAGCCATCAATAAAACCTATGGAAACAATATGCATTAGATTTTTATAACCAATTTCATTTTTTGCCAATAATAATTGATGGTATCTTTTATCTTTATTTTCTCGAGTAAATTTTTTATTGAAACGGTCTTCCACTACATAAACTTCACAACCTAAAATTGGTTTTATGCCATGTGTTTTACATGCAGCAAAAAACTTAAATACACCAAACATATTACCATGGTCAGTAATGGCAACTGCAGTCATGCCATCTTCTTTAGCTTTTTTTACCATCTCATCAATATCTGCTGCCCCATCTAAAAGTGAAAATTGAGTATGACAGTGTAACGGAGTGAAATCACACATAGTTTTGAAATTTAAGTGAGAAAAAAGTAAATATAAAAAGAAAACAGTGGTATTGAAAAATTAACTTGTTAATTAATTCCAATGTGGATAAAATCAATGTTTTTTGACAAAGTATATATATCAAAAAAGATAAAATGGGTGTTTATTTTATCACACTTTTATAGGCTTCTACCAATTTTAGATATGAATTTTTGATTTTATATTGTTCTACCTTTTGTAAATAAGCAACTTTGGCTTCTTCTAAAATATTTCTATTTTCAAAGAGGTAATCAATTTTAGAAGTTAGTTCTGCTACTGTTTTAAATAGGTAATCTTGGTTGAGAGCAAATTGTTTTGTGGCACTTAATTCAGATTCGGCAATGATAATAGGTAAACCGCAAGCCATTGCTTCAATTGCAGTCATACATTCTACTTCAACAGCGGCACAATGTACGTATAGATGTGCTTTGTTATAATAATCTATTACTTGTTGTGTTGGAAGATAATTGAATTCTACTTGTCCTGGTAATAATTGGTTGGCTAGATTTTCTAAATTTTGTCTTTTAGGACCATCACCAATTATTTGAATATCAATTTTGTCTTTGTGTTTAGAATTTGCTACGGCTTGAATTAAAATTTCTTGCCTTTTTTCGGCAGCATTTCTTCCTACGGTAAGGATAGTAAAACGTTGATGCTTTTCTAAATTTTTTTCTTGATATTCTTCAGTTACACCATTAGATATAACTACGGTAGATGCTGTACAGCCATATCTTTTTATTTCATCTGACGCAAATTGACTAGGACAAATTACTAAATCTGATTTATTGTAAAAAAACTTAATGAAGATTTTATAGATAAAAGATATTATCCATGGACTTGTGAGTCCTACATTATTTGCTATTTGTTCAGCCTGTACGTGAAAAGTTGAAACAATAGGTTTGTTGAGTTGCTTTGCTATCTTAATGGTTTGAAAGGCTAAAATAAATGTAAAGTGGCTATGAACTAAATCTACTTTGCTAATTACTTCCTTTAGTTTTTGTTTATCTGGCCAAGCAAAAATGAATTTCATACGCTCCATTACTCCTCTTACTATTGGAATAGGCGGATAGAATTCTTTTAAGACAACTTTACCTGACTCCTCTTTGCCAGTAGATACCACAATAACCTCATTGCCATTTTCTCTGAGCAACTTTGTAAATCTTTGTGTAGAAATAACGGCTCCATTACGAGCATCGTCGTAGGTATCCAAAACCATCGCCAATTTGAGCGGTGTTGTATTTTTACTTTCGGACATTATAGATTTTTTCTAAAATATTCTTGAAATACTTAATAAAAAGCGTTTAATCTATTAATCTTTTTTGGGAGCTGCTTTTGCTTTAGTTTTAGCAGGTCTTGTATTTCCAAAACTTCCATTTACAATTTTACCTCTCTTTGAGCGTTTATCTCCTTTTCCCATATTATTTTATTTTTATGCAAAATTAGTGATTTTCTTTAAATATAAATAATTAGTATGCTAAATTATAATTAAAAATAGAATAGTTTTGTGCTATGATTTCAGAAGGTTATTCTTTTATATTTTGGTTGATAATTATTTTTATATTGTTTGAAGCTTTATTGAATTTTATTTTGGATAGAAGAAATAGTCAATCGTGGTTATTGCCTATTCCAGAAATTCTTAAAGATGTTTATAATCAAGAACAATATACAAAAGCGCAAAAATATCATGCAGAATCTGAAAGATTAGCAGCTATTTCTTCGTTGTTTGGAATTATCCTCATCTTGGGTTTCTTAATTTTTAAAGGCTTTGCTTTTGTTTACTTATGGATTGGCACTTTTACAAATTATGAATTATTGCATATATTAATATTCTTTGGATTTTTTATGATAGTATCAGATATTATTAGTTTGCCTTTTAGTTTATACAGCATATTTGTAATTGAAGAAAAATATGGTTTTAACAAAATGACTTTGAAAACTTTTGTTTTGGATAAATTAAAAGGTTATTTGCTCGGAATTATAATTGGTGGTGTATTATTGAGTGTTTTTGTATGGTTTTATCAAAATGCAGGGCAATTATTTTGGATGTATGCTTGGATTTTATTTACTGTTTTTTCTGTTTTTATGGCCATGTTTTATACAAGCTGGATTGTGCCTATTTTTAACCAATTAAAGCCATTAGAAGAAGGCAACCTAAGAACAAAAATTGAAGAATTTGCTGCAAAAGTTCAATTTCCATTGACCAATATTTTTGTAATTGATGGTAGTAAACGTTCGTCAAAAGCTAATGCTTATTTTAGTGGATTGGGTAGTAAAAAAACGATTGTATTATATGATACTTTAATTGCAGAACATACTGAAGAAGAATTAGTCGCGATATTAGCACATGAAGTTGGACATTATAAATTGAAACATATTCAGAAGAGTTTGGTCATTGGAATACTACAAATGGGAATTGTATTATTTATTTTATCTTGGGCAGTTTCATTTCCTCAATTAACAAGTGCATTAGGTTTAGAAACGAATAAGCCTGTTTTTGCTTTAGGCTTAATTGCTTTTAGTATGTTGTATGCACCCATTTCAACATTGACTGGATTGTTGATGAATATTTATTCAAGAAAAAATGAGTTTGAAGCTGATAACTATGCAAAAGAAAATACAGGCTCTGGAGTGTTTTTAATAAGTGCTTTGAAAAAATTAAGTAGTAATAATTTAAGTAATTTAAACCCAGATAAATGGTATGTGTTTTTTAATTATTCTCACCCACCATTAAGACATCGTATTGAAAAACTTTTATAAGAGCAATTACTTTTACTTTTCTTTCTTTAATATATTGAAATTAGTGTATAATGTAAATCGCAATATCTGACTACCTAACATATCAATACCATTAGATTTAAACTGATTATTGTAAATATAGGATAGTTCTGTACCTACGATTTTGTTGAAATTGTATCTCACTGCAATTCCGAATCGATTTTGGTCGAATATATTACTTTTAACAACTTTTCCAGCATTTATAAAAATTTCATCAAAAAGTGCAATGGAAAGTTCTTTATCATCTTTTTTAAAAGGAATAATATTAAGACTCATTTGATACCTAAATCTGAAATAGTTTTTAAATCCATCAATGGTTTCAGTAAATTCTTTGTTGGTATTTTTTATAAAACGCCATTCTGTTCGATATCTATGAGCAATGGAAAAAAAAGAATTAATATTCTGCTTATAGCCAATGTTAATGAATGGTCTCACTTCGGGTATGTGCATTGTACTTTGATGAGTTAAATCACTCGATCCGAAATAAGCGTTATAAATTCCACCACCTAAACTCCAATTGCTTTTAAACTGTTTCTCTGCTCCGATTCGCCAGTAGAATAAACTGTGTTTTGAACTTGGTGCGATATGTATCTTGTCTTCTATTTCAAAATAGATTTTATTTTTTTTAGGTAAATTAATATCAGCTTTATATCTAAACCATAATGATGCTTGTATTAATTTGTTTTTTTCAGCAAAGGTATTTGTATTGATGCAAACAAACAATAATATACTTATGATTATTCTTTTCATTAGGTAGAATTAATGACAAAGTTAGCCTTTTAATATTACCTTTTTTCATAGCTAAAATCATAAAAAAGATAAATCCTTTTATTCTGTTATGAATAAAAGGATTTATACAATGCTATGAATTCTTGTTTATTTTAATGAATTGACAAAGTTTTCTACCAATTGTTTCATTTTAGTTAAGTCTTTTATAGAATAACTAAAAAATCTGAAATGATCTACATAACTATTGCTATAGGTTGAATAAAAATATTCAGCATCATTTTTACAAAATATTTTTACTTCATCAGTTGTAAAGCCATCTGCAATTTGAATGGTTGTATTTTGTGTTAAGTCTGATATGTTTATTGATGAATTATAAGATATAGAAGATACTTTAAAGTAGAAATAAACTTTATTATCTTTTACTTCTACTTTATCGTAAGTTTCACTATTAAAAATTTTCAAGTAATCATTTAATGCTTTTAATGGTGCAGCATATTTGGCAGAGCTAATGTTAGTGTTGGTTAGTGTTGTGGTTGTTGATAAAGATTCTTTTAACATCTTTTCTCTTTTATTTTCTGCATCAGTTTTTGGCTTGTTTGAGTTAGAGTTGTTGTTATTTTGAGGGACATAATCTAATCTTTCATTTGTGTTGTTTTTTATTATGTTAGAAACCGTGTTTTCTGGTTGTGTACTTGTTGAATTTTTATAGGCATCAAGAAAATTATTTAATAATGTAACTAATTCTCCAGTATTGAAATTACTGGATTGTGAAAAAGTCATTTGTTTATGATAGGAATCTGTATAGGTTGAAAAAACACACTGATTGTTGTTATTACAATTTATAATAACTTCTTTGCCAGGCTCTTTGACTTCTGCCATTGATAAATCTGATATATATGCTTTGCTATATTTTCCTGATTTGAATCTATCATACAAATAACCATCTTTAACTTCAAGATATCCATAGTATCCAGCATCAAAAGTTTTTAAATAGTTATTTATTTTGTTTAATGCAGATTGATAATCTTTATTATTTGAATTAGTTGAAACGTTGTTGTTTATTGGCTTATTATTATAATCAGCAATGAAATTATTAATTAAGGTGGTTAATTCTTTTGAATTAAAATCGGCATTTTGAGAAAAAGATAATTGTTCGTGATAGGAATTTGTATATGTTGAAAAGACACATTTTCCAGTTTTACATTTGATAATAACTTTTTCATTAATGGTATATTCCGTTGCTTGGTCTAAATCTGTCATTAATACTTTACAATATTTTCCTGATTTGTATCTATCATATAAGTAACCATCTTTCACTTCAAGATAACCATAGTAACCAGCATCAAATGTTTTTAAGTAATCATTCAGTTTTTTTAGAGAAGCCTGATAGTTGCCATTTGTATTATTGATAGCTGTATTATTATTAAATATTGGTTCTTTTACATTTATTCTGTTATTAATAAAGTCAAATGTTAAAGCAATTGTAGTGTTTTTATCAAAATAGATGGTTTTGGTATAAATACAATTAAAAGAATAATTGTTTTTTTCTGTTCGTTCTTCCCAGACATTACCTTGTTTTGCATAAAATTTTGCCTCGATAGTATGACTCCCAGATGGTATTTTTACAGTTACACTATTTGGGATAGATTGCTTCTGCTCTGTACTTTGTCCTTTGTTAATACCATCTACAAAAACTATCATCTTAGAAATGTGATCATAGCCTTTATTTGTTCCTACACTTGAATAATTAATAGTTAATGTAACATCTGATGCCGCATAAGTATTGTAAATACTTATAAACATAACAAGTGATAGAAATAATTTGAATACTGATTTCATAATTTTATTTTATAGTGTTTTTTATTGCAATTTATAACTATTTTAGTTGTCAATCAAGACTTTAAATAATAAATTTTATTGTTTTTAATTTTTATATATAATTAGCATTTTACAAAAATAGTACCAATAAATATTTGTAATAAGAATGGTTTCTATTAAATTTTCAATGATTAAAAATCGTTCTTTAGGATTTCTACTAAATTACGTTCTGCCAAAGCTGCAATCGTCAATGAAGGATTGACCATAGCACAATTTCCGGGTAGCATGGAACCGTCGATAGCATATAATTTTTTATAACCTTTTAGTCTTCCAAAATTATCAGAAGATTTATCTAAAACAACGCCACCTAATGGATGATAAGTGAATTGACTTGAAACACCTTCTTTGATAAAAGTAGTATCCAATTGACTATTGTTTGCTTCATTTATTTTTTCTATAAAATTTTCCATGGCTTGTTTGGGTTGGTCCATTCCATTTGTAGCCCAATTTAATGCTATGGAATTTGTACTTTGTTGATATTGAAAACTGCCTTTATATTCATTGTATGGCTGTCCAACCATAAGCAACATTCTCAAATCTATTCCAAGTGGAAAAATATCTTGCATGGCAGCCAATGGAGCAATTGGATTATTGAAATCTAAAACAGAAAGTGTTGGCGGACTTGAATGCATATTTCCTGTTGGCTTATTAATATTTTTTCTAATAGCAAATGCATTGCCGTTTGTGCCAAAAGAATTGCCTACTTCGTGATTTAAATTGGGCAATTTTCCTGTTTCTCTTGCTTTTAATAATATTTCTGATGTGCCTAAACTTCCAGCACATACAAATAGATGTGAACATTGATGTGTTGTTGTTTCTTGTAAAACGCCTTTTTCATTAATGGTTTCAACAATAATGGTATATTTTTCAGTTTCAGCTTGATAGCTCACTTCAACAACTTTTGATAAGGTTTTAATCGTTAAATGTCCAGTGCCTAATGCATCTGAAATATAATTTCTATCTAGTGAGTTTTTTATTCCATTATTATTACCATAAAGCAATTCGCCATTTAAGGCAGATTTTGGAACTAAATTTTGTGATTCCTTACGCCAAATATCAAAATTATAAAATGAATCAGCATTTGTAATTTCAAAGCCTGCTTTTTGTGCATGTTCCTTACAAACTTGTGCAAATTGGTAATATTTGGAATTGAATAAATCATCGGGCATTTTTGATGCATGCATCATATTTCTAACTATTGGAAAATATTTGTTTTTTAGCTCTTGGAAATTAATTGTGGAGGAAATAAATTGGTTGAAATGTGTTTCTTGTGGCTCCAACAAAACACCGCCATTGGAAATAGAACCGCCACCCAAACAAATATTACGATAGACTGCCATATTTTGGAAGGCAACTCTATCTAAAACGCCAACATATTTTTCTTTCCAAGAAAGATTCATACCAAATGGTAATTCTGTTTTTGTTTTTAACCAAGTTGAGCGTTTGTCAGGTGGGAGCGTAGGTGAAAATGTATTATTACTTTGGGTTACATCATAAAATTTTCCCATTTCAATCATTAGTGTATGGATACCCTTTTCAGCCAAACGAAGTGATGTAACTGAACCACCGAAACCTGAACCTATAACAATTGCATTATAGTCTGTATTTGCTTTTGTAGGTATATTTTTTTTACAAGAGGATAAGGAAAAAGTGCTCCAACCAAATATTGATGCGGAGGCTAAGGTAGATAATCCTAAAAATCTTCGACGTTGCATGGCTTACAATCAATTATTTATTGATTGTAAGATACTATTTTGAACTTGAATAGTGTTGTTTTTTTGATATTCAGTAAAATTATTTATTCAATTCAATAATGTATTTATCAATATACAATTGTTTTTCTTTGGATTTGTATTGTTGTATATATCTAGGATGTTCTAATATTGAAAATTGCTCAAATAATTTTGCTTCTTGATTGAGCTTTTGAATAAAAGTGGCATTTTTCTTTCCTAAAATATATACTTTGGAGTTATCTAATCCAATACTAAAATGCTGTTTCAATGAATCAATCATATAATCTTTTACAGCTTCAAATAGTTTTAAGTTATCGTAGTAATTGGCGTTTACC
Organism: uncultured Chitinophagales bacterium; assembly: GCA_964472755.1. Lineage (GTDB taxonomy): Bacteria > Bacteroidota > Bacteroidia > Chitinophagales > JADIYW01 > JADJSS01. Next base: position 18,761 of record CAYYMF010000025.1, read on the forward strand.
CAATTATTTCCATTTGTTTTTCGCACTATGGCCAATGGAAACGGTGAATTGATATAAAAATTTTGATAGAATTGTTTTGCACCTCCATAATCTTGTATCATATCATACAAAAAAACAGAAGAAACTTCGTGCGTATAGGCAGTTTGCATCGTAATACCACAAATACTTTCCAAGCGTTTTGTATCTGTAAACGGTACACCTGTTACGCCAGCTCCGTGCCGACTTGGATTGATACCAATGATGAATTTTCGTTTTTGATTGTCATTATAATATTTATGATAGAATGCTTGCATCACTTGCAATGTTTCTGGATTCTCCATATATGGATTGAGTACACGAAATCCATCAGGTAAACTTCCTTTATATTGTAAGTTTTTATTGAAATGAATGACTTTGTCTGCAATTGTTTTGGACATATTCTATTGCAATAATTGGAAATATTTATCTACTAAATTTTTATAAAATGGTTGGAGGTTTGGTGGAACCGATTGGTACATTTCCGTTCCTGTTTTTTTCTTTTGTAAATATTCTTGCAAAGCTGGTGGTAATTGTTTTTGGATATCTGGAGCTGATTTAGATTGTCGTTTTTCTTCCTCGCCTTGTTCTCTTTTTGCCTTGTCGTATTCTAATAATCGAGTTTCAATTTCTTTTTGTCTATTGATTGTTTTGTTACTAATATTTTTTGTAACGATATCTTTTTCAACATCCTCCATTTTATTTAATAAATCATCAACACCAACTTTACCTTTTTCTTCCTGCGACATTTGTTCTTTCATCTTACGCAACATTTCTCGTATCATCGCTTGTTTTTCAGCTGCTTCAGCCAATTCTTTACTCATTTTTTGTCCTTCCTTGCCTTGTTGCATTTGTTGTTGCATATTTTTCAATTGTTCGCCTAATTCCTTTTGCATTTGATTCATACTCGGCTTTTTGCCTTCTTTTCCAGGTTTTTTACAATTGCCATCGCCACTCATTTTTTGTTGCTGTTGCATTTGTAAATTATCCAAAGATTCACTTAACATCAAGGCTAAATTATTGGCAGAAGTCATTACAAATTGTTGAGCAGATAATGCCGTTGCAATATATCTTTCTTGTAAATTATCTAATGATTTTTTCATCTCTCGATGGAGTTTATATATTTCATCTGAAATGAAGTTTTGCAATTGAAATTGTCTTTTTCCTAACGATTGAAGGCTATCCGCAATCATGTCAGCATCTTCTTTCAAATTGGCTTGTTTTTGCATAATTTGTACATACTTTGGAGACTGCGGGTCGGTCTTTTTCAATTCTTGCATGGTCTTTTCTTGCTCGAAAGAAAACTTTAATAAATTATCTAATAACTTCCTAATTAATTGTATATCTTCAGCATTTTGATCCATTTGCATTTGGTCTAAACTATTTTGCATTTTTTGAGCTAAATTCTTCATTTGCTCGGATGCTTTCTTTTGTTTTTGGGTGGCATTTTGTTTTTGATTTTCTTGCAATTGTTTGGAGCTTTCGTCCATATTTTGTTCAATCTGTTGTGCATCTTTTTCAGGATTATCCAACTTCATTTTATCATCTAATTCCTTATTTAATTGGTCTAATTGTTTTAGATTTTCTTTTATGTTTTCAAAATTTTTGTTGAGTGCATCTTGCTTTTCTTTCAACGAAGAATTGGCTTCATTTTGTATTTCAGAAAGTTGCTTTTGTTCCTCGGCCAATTTATTAAGTTTGTCTATGGTTTCCTGTGCTTTTTGTTCTAATTGTAATTGTTTAAAAAGTTCTTGCATTTTCTCCAATTCTTTTTTTAGATTTTGGTTACTCATTTGCATTTTATCTAAATTTTCAAATGCATTTTTTTGTTGCATTTTGTTCATCAAGTCTTCAATTAGTTGCATCAAATCTTTCAATTCATCATTCATTAAATCTTTCAACATTTCTTGAATTTTTTCTTGCTTTTGCTGAATTTCTTCATTCTCTTTCTTAAATTCTTTTTGATTATTTAGATTGTCTTCATATTTTTTATCCATTTGTTGCACTTCCTTTAAAAGTTGTTGTTGTTCTTTTTGCAATTGCTCTGCTGCTTTTTTATCTTCCCAACTTAAGCTGCTTTTTGATAGGATTTTTTGTTTGAAAGCGTCTATTTGTTTGCTTAATTTATTGGTTTTGTCTTGCAAACTAGCTAACCCATCATTTATAGCTTCATTGTTTTTTTCTTCCTGCTTTTCTAATTCTGTAACACTCATTTTCTTGTATTGGAATGTTTGCGATTTAGAAGACTTAGCACCATGAATGGCATTATTATCCCAAACTTCCATAAAATATTCTAATCGTTGTCCTGGTTTTAGTTCAATTTCTTTGATATTAAATGGATAATCAAAGGTTGAAATAGATGAATTACTTATACTTAAATTTCTTCTTTTTCCAATAATTAACTTATCATTTTCATCAAAAATTCTAAAAACAAATTCTAACTTACTCAATGCATAATCATCGGAAATACTTCCACTCATTAAGATATATTCAGGTTGTGTGCTATCAATAATTTGTTGGCATTGTATCATTGGAGGATTGTCTGGTATTGTAGTTACAGAATAAAAAAGTGTGTCAGGATTTTTTATGATTGAATTGGAAGGAAGCAGCTTGAACTTTGTGTCTTGTAAAATTTGCTTGGAGAAACTAAATAAATTCTTACCTGAATTTTGTGCATTTGTAATACTATTTTCATTAAATATTTGAATCTTATCGGTATTGTCAGATTGTATTGTCCAAGTAACTTTTGTTCCAATAGGAATTAAAATATCGCTAACATCTTTTAATATTTCTGATTTTTTTTCAGTATAACTTGGATAGATTAGTTGTGCGGAATAGGTTGTTATAATAGGTTTTTTTAATACTTCAACTGTATATTCAGCAGAATTAAATTCGTTGGCTGCAAAATAAAATTTTGTATTGGATTGTAAATTTGTGAGTCTATGACTGAATTCATTTTTAGATATTTTTTCTAATTTAATTTTTTGATTTCCTGATATTAAATATACTTCATTAGGCAATTTTTCTCCTTTAGTTTTTAGCTTAATTTCTAAATCGCCAAACTGCATTGTTTTTAGATTTTTATTTTCTAATATAAAATCAAACGGAGCTTTTGGAGCATAAACCGTATTGGGTGTGATTAAGCGTTCATTACTTTCTTTAATAATTTGTGGAGCAAGTACAATAATTCCTAAAATCAATAATAAAATTGGTAATAAGTAAGGAAGATACTTTTTGTTTTCTGAAAGATTAATGGCAGATGTAAATGGTACTAGCTTTATATTTTCTATCTTTTGATTGATACTAGCTTCAATCAATTCTTTGTTTTGTACATTTTGATTTTGTTGGTGTAATTGTAAAATATTTAGCAATTTATCTTTGATATTTTCAAAGTGATTACCTATAATTTTTGCGGCATTTTCATGAGAAATAACTTGTCCTAATTTTAGATAATTTGAAAGTGGAATAGCAATAAGTTTGATGAATAGAATAGAGGATAATCCAATAAAAGCAAATAAAATTATTTTTCTGACGGATGTAGAAAAATATAAATTGTATTCTAGTACACTTGCTACTAAATAATAGGCTAAAATGCTTGATAAAAATATCAAACTACCTCTCAATAATTGATTGAGATAATACTTTCGGATAAAAGCATCTAAACGGTAAATTAGTAGCTGATAATTACTCATTGTCTTGTGTACTAAATTAATTAAGTGTACTTTAAAAAACTAAACTATTTTGTTATTTTTCTTAAAATAAAAAACTACCCAATTTTTGGGTAGTTTAAAAAATATTTCAGCATGTTAAAACTTATTCTAAACCTAAAAGACCTGATTTTAGTTTTGCGTCAATTGGATTTTCTCCTAACCAAATACCAAATAACGCTTTTTTGAATGCTTCGCCTTCAACAGTAGTAACTAATTTGCCATTTTTTAAGGCTTTAGTACCAGTTGATGGACTGTAAACTAAATCAAAAACATCGCCTGTTTTAATCTCATCTTTGAATGCACCTATAAAAGCATCAATTTTTGATTTTAATGGAGCCATATTATTATTGGTTGATTTTTCAAAACCTTCAATAATAGCTTCAGACATATTGCTGCTATTTACAACCGATGATGTAATCACTAATCGTGCCATTAAGTCATCATTTGTATTAATGATTGCTTTAGCATCTTTAGTTTTTGCAGGTGTGTAAAGTCCTAAAACATAAACTTTGAACATCGCTTTTTTTCTAATTCCTCCGCCGTTAAGCACTAATTCTTGATTATTAGCTTTTACTTTAGCAGGAAGTGTAACGCCATTTAATGTTTTTTGTGCACTCGCATCGAATACGAAAAATGCAACTAATAAGAAGAGAATTTGTTTCATGTCAATTTATTTATTTATAAAACTACAAAAACCTTACCAAAAATAAAAAGGAATTTATAATTGTTTTTATTGAAGAATTTAAACCAACCAATTTCTAATCTTTTGTAAATAGGAAGTGTTTTGATTGCTAGGAAATTCAAAGCCTTCAATTTCGCCTTGAATATTCTTGTTATTACTATTTATAATATATTGATTCTTTACAATCAATTTAAAATGTATAGATTTATTTGTTGTTTTTTGCATTGTTTCTACTATAATTTGCATAGTAATACTATCAGTAGAAAAATATATTTGCGATATAGGATATGCTTCAAGAATGTCCTTTATTTGTAAAGTCTTACCTAAATAATTTTTATCTTTTTTTATTACATCTTGTACCGTAACATAGCCAATGTATTGGTTGTTGGGTTGTGTTTTATAAACTAATTTTTGTAAGTTAATACACTCTTCTTGTTCGCAAACTAGAATATAATGTTCCTGTGTGTTGAAAAAATTATTCTTTAATTGAAAAGTTAAACTACCAATCCATCGATACAATAATAAACTGAAAGTATTCAATATAAATGCTAGAATAATGATGCCACGAGAGGAGCGAAGTGATAAAGGAAAAAATGAATAGACTATTGAAATAATTAGAAATCCTATAGTTAGTCCAATGATGATATGTTTCCATTTAGCATTTTTGGTATAAGCACCAATCATCCACAAGCTCATCAACCATAAACTTATATATATTGGAATATTGATATACATAAAAGTACTTGGATAAGTTAAATGCTCATCGTATTTTATATATTGCTCAAAAATATATTTTAGTGTAAGAAGATTAAATAGCATTAAACTTAAATCTATCAAAGGGTAGAAAAATTTAGACAAAAGTTGTTCGATAATTTCTAAAAATGCTCTTAAAATAATACCAACTTTAAGAATAGGAATTAGAATATTAGCTTGAGTTTTACTGAGTTGTTTTGTAGCAAAAATTATCATTGCACCATAAAACAATTTGATGTAATTTAAGTTGCCTTTTTTAGTGCTTTCGCCTTTAAAATGTATGATATTGCTCTCAGCAAAATAATAGTTTTTATAGCCAGCTTGTTGGATTCTGTACGATAAATCAATATCTTCTCCATACATAAAATAGCTTTCGTCCAATAAACCAATTGTATCGAAAACAGATTTTCTGATTAACATAAATGCACCACTCAATACATCAACTTCATGGTTTTTATTTTTATCTAAATAGCCTAAATGATATTTTCCAAATAATTTTGATTTTGTAAATATTTTGGACAAACCTGTCATTTTAGAAAGTGCAGCAATTGGTGAAGGAAATCCTCTTTTAGATTCTGGTAAATATTTTCCGTTTCCGTCATACATTTTGATACCTAATGCTCCAATCTTTGAATCATTATCCATTTTTGTAACACATTTTTCTAGAGTATCTTCTTGTAAAATCGTATCAGGATTAAGTAATAAGATGTAATCAGATGGACTTAGTTTAATAGCTTGGTTGTTGGCTTTTGCAAATCCGACGTTTTTCTTATTTTCAATTAGATTTACTTGAGGAAATTGCTTTTTGAGCATAACAACAGAACCGTCAGCAGAAGCATTATCGACTACAAAAACTTCAAAGTCAAATGAAACGGAAGAACGAAAAATACTATTCAGACATTGTTCTAAAAAATACAGTACATTATAATTTACTATGACAATGCTGAGCTTAATAATTTTGTGTTTTTATTTTCCTAGATAATTTTCATAAGGCAATCTTGCGTGAATACTTCTCGCTAAAGTAATCTCATCTACATATTCTAATTCGCCACCAAAAGCAATGCCTCTTGAAATTGTTGTGATTCTTATAGGATAGTCTTTGAATTTTTTAGATAAATAGAAAATAGTCGTATCGCCATCAATCGTTGGATTCAAAGCCATTATTATTTCTGTAATTTCTTGATTTTTAATTCTGTTTTCTAAAGATTCAATTTTTAATTGCTCAGGACCAATTCCATCTAAAGGCGAAATTAAGCCATCTAAAACATGATATACGCCATTATATTGTTGTGTTTGTTCTATAGCCAAAATATCTCTAAAATTTTCAACAACACATATTGTATGGTGATCTCTAAAATCGTTGTTGCAAATACTACAAATGTCATTGTCCGAAACATTATGACAAATATGGCAGTGCTTAATATCTTGTCGCATCTTTAAAACTGTTTCAGAAAATTTCTTGGTTGTTTCTGTATCATTTTGTAGCAAATGCATTACCAAACGCAACGCCGTTTTTTTTCCAATTCCTGGGAATTGAGCAAACGCTCCCACAGCATCTTCTATCAATTTTGATGGAAAAATCATACCTCAAAAGTACAATATTGTTGTCACTCCATCAAATCTTAATCTAGAAAATCAATTTAGAATTAATAAATCTTCATTTAGTATTACACATCTTGTGCGTATTTTGATTATTGTATTTTGATAATAGCACTTACTTTTGCCCAAAATGTATAAAATGAAATATATAGTGAGTTTACTCTGCTTGGTAATAGCTTTTGCTTGTGTACCTAAAAAAGAATATGATAGTCTGTTGAATAAATACATGCAAACTCAAGTAGATAAAAGTAATGTAGATAAGGATTTTGCAGATTACCAAAAATTAACAGCTGAGAATAAAGCAAAATTAGATGCTTCTTTAGAAAAATTAAAAAATGACTCTATAGAATTATCCAAATTGATTGATAATATGAAAAATGAAATGGACAATTTGTTGTCTGAAAAAGAGCGTATAGAAAAGGAAAATCAAGAAAAATTAAAAGATGCTTTATCTCAAAATCAAAAGAAAAATGCTGAATTGTTGCAAATGCAATTGGACTTAGAAAAACAAAAATTAGCATTAGACCAAAAACAACAAGATTTAGACAAACTTCAAAAGGAAATTGAACTTAAAAGCAATAGAATTAATGAGTTAGAAAAAAACTTGAATGAACAAAAGCAAAAAACAGAATTGCTTAAAAATACCATTGCAAATGCTTTGACACAATTTGGAGCAGGTGAATTAGAAGTTTATACCAAAGACGGAAAAGTGTATGTTTCTATGTCTGATAAGTTATTATTTAAGTCTGGAAGTACGATTGTTGAAGCAAAAGGTATTGAGGCATTAGGAAAATTAGCAGATGTAATTAAGAAAAATCCTGATATTTTAGTTAATATAGAAGGACACACGGATAATGTTCCATATTCCAGCAGTGCGGGTTGTATAAAAGATAATTGGGATTTAAGTTTGATGCGTGCAAGTAGTGTTTTGCATATTCTGACCGAAAAATATTTTGTAAGTAGGTTGCAATTGACAGCTAGTGGAAAAGGGGAGTTTTCACCCAAAGCAACTAACGTAACACCTGAAGGTAAAGCACAAAATAGACGCACAGAAATTATTTTAACGCCTAAAATTGATAAAGTAATGGAATTACTTAATGGTCAATAGTTCCAAATGTTAAGAAACATAGGTTTTGCTTAAAATTTCTATCTTTGTACAAAAGTATAGAGTTGAAGAAGATTGTTTTTGCCCTTATTTTATTGATATTTACCTTAATATCTAAAAGTCAGAATATTGATGGATTGTGGAGAGGTACTATTATAATGTATGTTTATGATGTGTATATGGCAGAAATGAACTTAAAGAAAATGCCAAATGAGACATTTACCGCAGAGTTAAAAATTACGAATGGTTTTTATAAAGGCGAATTTAATGTTAGTGGAAATATCTGCAATCGATCGAATTTAGAAATTACAGCTATTATTTTATTTAAAGAAAATGAATCTTCAAATTGGATAGATTGCTTGAATGGTACTTTGGATTTAAGTGAAGGAGAGAATATTTTATCTTTTACAGATACTTGGCACCAAACCATGGAGATGCAGAAAAATTACGCAACTTGTAAAATTAAATTTATTCAAAAAGATATGTTTCAATGTTTGCGTTCTGCCTATTTAGTCAAACAAAATTATGACATTTATACAAATGCATTTGATGATTTATGGAATAAACATGACAGATTAGAACAAGAAGCTCCACAAAAAAATAAGGAAACCTATATCGTTGAAAAAAAGGAAGAGAAAGAACCCATAATTGAGAAAAAGCTACCCTTTAAAAATAGAGAAGTTGTTGTGAAAAGTGAAATTCAAGTTTCAAATAAAGAAATAACCATCGAATACTGGGATAAATACAATTTTGATGGCGACTCGATTAGTTTATATTTGAATGAAAAGCCGATTCTCGAAAAGGTATTGCTGACAAAAATTAAATCTTCTGTCGTGGTTCAATTAGATAGAAAAAATAATTATCTGACTTTACACGCTTTAAATTTGGGTAAAGAACCACCCAATACCGCTGCAATTACGGTAAAAGATGGTAAAAAGATACAGAATATTATGTTGTACTCTGATTTAGAAAAGAGCGGTACTTTGAAAATTGTATTGAAAGAATAGTGCAATAATGTAAAATTAACACAATTTGGAGCTTTAAATAATTCATCTTTTCGTTTTTTAGAAAATAATTGTATATCTTTGCACTTTCAAAATAGAATTAGATATGAAAAAAGACACACATCCACAAAATTATAGAACTGTAGTATTCAAAGATTTTTCTTGCGATCATACTTTCTTGGGTAAGTCTTGTGCAGTTACAAAAGATACTTTTACTTGGGAAGATGGAAATGAATATCCATTAGTGAAATTAGAAATTTCAAATATGTCTCATCCTTACTATACAGGAAAAGCTAAATTTGTAGATACTGCAGGTCGTATCGATAAATTCAACAAAAAATACGCTAAAAAATAAATTTTTAGTTTAAAGATTATAATAAGAAATGCTCCGAATATTCGGAGCATTTCTTATTTTTACCCATTATGTCATTGAATATTGTACTGTTTGATACGCCACAAGATTGGGCAAACTTATTGCCGCTTACTGCCACTCGTGCTATTGCTGATTGTAAAATTGGAATCTTAGCCATCAAAGATAAATGGAGAAACTTATTACAATCAGAACCTGAGATTCTCACTCAAACTTATTTACAAGCAAAATATAAGCATACTTCAAATGTTGGTGCAATTTATGTCAATGCAAAAGTATTGCCAAGTTCTGATTTGTTGGCACGTGTAGAAAAGCTACAATTAAATGAAGCATTAGTTTTAAACGAAGTTTTAGTGGCTTTTAGAAGTTCAGAGTTTATTCAAAATATCCAAACGATAAGTCAATTGAAATTTTCCAAACAAGAAACAATTGAACACTTAGTGATGATAAATTATCCTTGGGACATTTTTCTAAATAATGGCAATGAGATTAAAAATGATATTCAACTATTGGATTTAAAACCAAATCCAGAAGTATTATCAGCTACAAATATTTTAATAGGAAAGGAAATTTATGTTGGTAAAAATGTACGTTGTGAAGCATCTGTTTTGAATAGTAATGATGGTCCAATTTATTTAGACGAAGATTCCGAAGTGATGGAAGGTTGTACCATTCGAGCTCCATTTTATTTAGGAAAACATAGTACTTTAAAAATGCAAGCTAAAATCTATGGCGATACCAGCATTGGAGAACATTGTAAAATTGGTGGCGAAGTTTCTAATAGTGTAATTTTTGGTTATACCAATAAAGCACACGATGGATTTTTGGGTAATTCTGTTTTGGCAGAATGGTGCAATTTAGGAGCAGATACCAATAACTCTAATTTGAAAAATAATTATGGAAAAATAAAAGTCTGGAATTATCTAAAACAAGATTATGTCAATTCTGGATTACAATTTTCTGGCTTGATTATGGGCGATCATTCCAAAGCAGCAATCAATACACAATTCAATACAGGAACGGTTGTTGGTGTTTGTGCTAATGTTTTTGATGCTGGTTTTTCTGCTAAATTTATTCCAGATTTTTCTTGGGGAAGAAATGCAGAGTTTGCTTTAGAAGCAGCTTATGAAGTTGCCCAACGTGTGATGGAAAGACGACATTTGCAATTATCTGAGATAGATAAAAGTATTTTAAAACATATTTTTGAAACTACAATGTCGTTTCGAAAATTCATTTAAAAAGGTAAACCTAAATAAGAAAATAAACACGCACCTTTAAGTGGTTGTTTTTCTCCAAAAATAAATGTTTGGATGCCAGCACCTAATATGATTTTATTCTTGATAAAATTCTCAATATTAATAGAGATAGGTTGAATATACTTAAAAGATTTATTATCAATGATATGTGTAGGAATTTTAGTTAATGGATCTAAAATAGCAACTTGTTCATTTTTGATAGTAAAACCTGGTCCAGTATTGATGATAATAGAACTACTTTTCTTTTGGAAAACTGTAAAGCCAACTGTTGTTGCAATAATATGATTTTGTTGATTTACATGAAATTTGTTAGATAAAAAAGGTGCACCACTATTTTTTACAGGATTTTTATAATAATGTAAGTAATAATGCAAGTTTACACTTATTTTTTTTGTGATATTATAACCTAATTCAGTACCTAAGCCATTTCCTAAAGCTACTTTTTTGTAACCTATTTCATTTTCATGTTGTTTATAAAAGTGTAAGGTACTTGCCACACCAGCTTTGAATTTGAATTTATATTCTTTAACTGGCTCATGTTCTTGTCCAAATGAAGTGCTGGTCAATAAAGCAAAAACTAAGAAATAGATTATTTTTTTCATTGCTCGAAGATAAGCTTTTTTTATATTAATCCTTAAAATTAGTTAATTATTTTCTATGATTTCGATGCTAATTATTGCATCAATATTTTGGCATTTGCAATAGCAGCTTCATTCGGATTTTCGCCACTCAACATAATTGCAATTTCCTGAATACGTTCCTCTTTATTAAGTTCTTTAATATTGGTATAGGTAACTGCTTTATCATGTTTTTTATAAACAAAATAATGATGTTCAGCTTTTGCGGCAACTTGTGGCAAATGTGTAATTGCAATAATTTGATGTATTTTGCCAATTTCTTTTAGTAATATGGCTACTTTGTTTGCTACTTCACCAGAAATGCCCGTATCTATTTCATCAAAAATCATTGTTGGAGCAGCTTCTGTTTGAACAGTTAATGATTTAATTGCTAACATTAATCTTGATTTTTCGCCACCAGAACCTACTTGCTGTAATGATTGTGTTGGAATTCCTTTGTTTGGAGAAAATAATAGTTGTATAGTGTCAATCCCTTTTTCATTGAGCTTTCCAATTTGTGTTTGTAATTCAACTTTTGCAAAAGGCATTCCTATTTGTTGCAATAAATTACCTAATTCTAGCTCGAATTTTTCAATCTTCGCAATTCTATTTTTAGATATTTTTTGAGCTTGTTTTTGTAATATCTTTTCAATAGCATTTATTTCAGTCATTATCTGTTCAACCAATACATCGTGATGTTTGTATTGCTTGATTTTTTCTTCGTAAGATTTTTTAATTTCTTGTAATGCCTTAATATCTTTTACTTGATGTTTTTGCATCAAACGATTGTAAGTATTATATTTATCTTGCAACTCTTCTAATCTTTCTGGAGAATATTCTATTTTCTCAGCTTCAATATTCAAATCTTTATAGATACTTTTTAGATTATCTATAATTTGTTCCATTTGTTCTTTTGCTTCTGAAAATGAAGTACCAAAACCAGCAATACCTTGTAATAATTTATTCGATTGAATTAATTGAGGAATTACAGAAAATTCATTGTCATCTAATAGTTTTTCAATATTATTAATGTTTTGAATAATCAATTCGGCATTTTGTTGAATGTCAATTTCTTGCTCTAAATTATTGTAAATGTCTTCTGCTAAATCTATTTGTTCAAATTCGTTGTAAACAAATAAATTAAAATCATATTCTTTTTGTAATTGTTCTCTTTCTGTTTGAATTTGTTGGAGTTTTCTACCTAATTGTTTATATTCTAAAAATTGATGGTAGTAATTTTCGGTATCTGCTTCTTGTCCTGCTAATTTGTCTAATATCGAGCAGAAAAAATATTCATCTAATAATTTTTGAGTTTCACCTTGTGCATGTATGTCCACCAAAGAACTACTCAAACTTTGCAATTGACTTAAATTTACTGGCGTGTCATTGATAAATGCACGACTTTTTCCAGTAGCTAGAATTTCTCTACGAATAAGACATTGAGTATCGTATTCCAAATCATTTTCCTCAAAGTAATCTTTTAGAGGATAGTCCGTAATATCAAATTTCGCTTCAATAATACATTTCTCTTCTTTATTTCGTAATACTTGCGTGTCGGCTCTCTTACCTAAAATTAACCCCAAAGCACCTAGTAAAATTGATTTTCCAGCACCTGTTTCGCCTGTAATAATATTAAAACCATTATGAAAATCTAATTCGATAGATTCAATAATAGCATAATTTTTTATCAAGATAGATTCCAACATATTTGAAGGCTTACTTTGGAAAACTATACGTCAATTTTTGCATATTTAGCGTGTGTTTCGATAAATTCACGTCTTGGAGGAACTTCGTCGCCCATCAACATGGAGAAAACACGGTCAGCTTCGGCTGCATTTTCAATGGTAACTTGCTTTAATGTTCTTGTTTCTGGATCCATTGTTGTACTCCATAATTGTTCCGCGTTCATCTCACCCAAACCTTTGTATCGTTGAACGTGTACACTATCTTCTTTCCCTTCGCCAGCAAATTCTTTAATATAACCTAAACGTTGCGTTTCATTCCAAGCATAAGCTTGTTTGTTACCTTTTTTTACTTGATATAATGGTGGATTTGCAATGTAGATATAACCACTTTCTACCAATTCTTTCATATATCTAAAGAAGAAAGTTAAAATCAAAGTTGTAATATGCGATCCATCTACGTCGGCATCACACATGATGATAATCTTATGGTACCTTAGTTTTGAAGTATTTAAAGCTTTTTCATCGCCTTCAACACCTTTGAAAACACCTAGTGCTGTAAAGATATTTTTAATTTCTTCGTTCTCGTAAATTTTATGTTCCATCGCTTTTTCAACATTTAAAATCTTACCTCTTAAAGGTAAAATTGCTTGAAAAGCTCTGTTTCTTCCTTGTTTGGCTGTACCACCAGCCGAATCGCCCTCGACTAAATAGATTTCGCAAACACTGGCATCTTTTTCAGCACAATCGGCTAGTTTTCCAGGTAATCCACTGCCAGATAAAACATTTTTTCGTTGAACTAACTCTCTTGCTTTTCTTGCTGCATGTCTTGCTGTTGCTGCAATAATTACTTTATTGACAATCGTTTTGGCTTCTTTTGGATTTTCTTCTAAATAATATTCCAACATCTCGCCTACAACACCTGCAACAATTCCGTCAACTTCTGAGTTGCCTAATTTAGTTTTGGTTTGACCTTCAAATAAAGGTTCCATAACTTTTACTGACACAATACAAGTAATCCCTTCTCTAAAATCTTCGCCACTAATTTCTACTTTAACATTTTTGAATAAATCATTTTTTGTACCCCAGTTTTTGAATACACGTGTCAATGCTCTTCTAAATCCTACAACGTGCGTTCCTCCTTCAATGGTATTGATATTATTCACATAAGAATGAATATTTTCTGTATAAGAATCATTGTATTGGAAAGCTACCTCAACAGCAACACTATCTCTATTCCCTTCCATATAAACTGGCTCAGGAATGATAGCTTGTCTTGTCTTATCTAAAAACTGAACGAATTCTTTCAAACCACCTTCAGAAAAGAAGTTTTCAGTAAAAATAGAACCATCTTCTTTTTTTTGTCTTTCATCTGCTATTGTAATTGAAATTCCTCTGTTCAAATAGGCTAACTCACGCATACGAGCAGCCAATGTGTCGTAGTTGTATTCTGTTACTGTAAAAATACTTGCATCTGGCAAAAAATGAACTCTAGTTCCACGTTTGTCAGTTGTTCCAACTTCTTTTACAGCATATTTTGGAATCCCAATACTATATTCTTGTTCATAAACTTTACCTTCTCTATAAACATTTACTTTTAAATAAGATGAAAGTGCATTCACGCAAGAAACCCCAACACCGTGTAATCCACCTGAAACTTTATAGGAATCCTTATCAAATTTACCTCCTGCGTGTAATACAGTTAAAACAACTTCCAAAGCTGAACGCTTTTCTTTAGGATGTATATCTACTGGAATACCACGACCATCATCTTCAACTGAAATACTATTGTCTTCGTGAATGGTAACATAAATATTTTTACAATGACCAGCTAATGCCTCATCTATCGAGTTGTCAACTACTTCATACACTAAATGATGTAAACCTCTGTTGTTTATATCGCCAATATACATGGCTGGACGTTTTCTTACAGCTTCTAATCCTTCTAAAACGGTGATATTGTCCGCACCATAATTTACTTTATTTGTATCGCTCATAATCTATCTAAAAATTGAGTTACAAATATAAGGAAAAATAAGCGAAAATCCTTACAAAACAAGCTACTTTATCCACAATAACTATTATTTTATATACCAATTTTTATGTGTATTTTTTTGTATTATTGCATATTGTTAAATAATTATAAAAATGTCAATTTCTGAAAAATTATATATTATTCCAAAAGAAGTCAATATGCCACAAAACTCAAATGGTTTAGCATTGATAATAATGAAATATGAAGATGAAAAAGTAATCCAAAATAGCCTTGAAATGCTCCAAAAATTGATTGAAGGTGGATTGAATTTGAAGTTTTCAGAAACTTTAGTAATGCAAATAACTGAGAAAGAGAAATTTAAGTTACCCAATTCTATTAATAAGGTCTTTTTATTCGGAGTTCAACCACAACAAATAGGCTTAAATGTTAATAGTCTAAGAAATAAAACAATGCGTATTAATCATCAATCTATTGTATGCACAGATGAAACTGCTTTAATGATAAATGATGGAGCTAAAAAGAAAGCATTTTGGACTGAAATTTCTAAAATTTTCAAAGTATGATAGAGTTAGTTTTTGCAACCAACAACCAACATAAAATTGATGAAATAAATGTGGCACTGCCTCAAAATATCCAACTTTTAAAGCTTAAAGATATTCATTGTTTAGAAGAATTACCCGAAACACATTTTACTATAGAAGAAAACGCTATTGAAAAGGCTACTTATGTTGTTGAAAATTATAAAGTAAGTTGTTTTGCTGAAGATACTGGACTTTTAATTGATGAATTGAATGGCGAACCAGGCGTTTTTAGTGCAAGATATGCAGGAGAGCAACGAAATAATGAAGATAACATCAATTTGGTATTGCAAAAAATGGAAGGGAAAATCAATAGAAAAGCACATTTTAAAACAGTTATTGCCCTACATTTGAATGGTAATATTCATTTGTTTGAAGGTATTTTGAATGGAGAAATTATTTATGAGAGGCGAGGAGAAAATGGATTTGGTTACGATTCTATCTTTCAAATTGAAGATGGTAGAACGCTTGCTGAATTAACGATAGAAGAAAAATCACAAATTAGCCATCGAGCAATAGCCACTCAAAAATTAGTAGCATTTTTCAAGCAATAGCTAAGGATACGTTCATTCTTTTAAAATTTTATCTTATCTTTATGAATGTTGATGTCTAAACAAAATTATTGTTCAAATTGTGGAAATGCTGTCGTATATCAACATGCTGAAGGTCGAGAGCGCTGTGTTTGTATTAATTGTAATATAATTCATTATACTAATCCTAAAATTATTGTTGGAGCGTTAACTTTTTGGGAGGATAAGGTTTTGTTATGTAAACGTGCCATTGAGCCTCGAAGTGGATTTTGGAATATTCCTGCGGGCTTTATGGAAGATGATGAGAAAACAGAAGACGGTGCGGCACGGGAAGTATGGGAGGAAGCAGAAGCTCAAATTAATATTATTCAACCATATTTGATTTATAATTTGCCACAAGCAAATCAAGTGTATATCCATTTTTTAGCTGAATTGAAAGATGGTATATTTGGAAATGGTGTTGAAAGTACTGAAACTCGTTTGTTTACGGAAAATGAAATTCCATGGAATGATATAGCTTTTTACTCCTCTTCTTATGCCTTAAAACGATTTTTTGAAGAAAGAAAAACAGCCAATTTTAAAACACATTTAGCTTCATTCCCAGATAAATAATTAAGCAGTTTTTTTTGTATTTCTAAGAATAAAATAACCAATAATTCCCGCTAAAGCAGATGCCAAAAAAATTCCTATTTTGGCTTCAGTAGTATAATGCACTTCGTTGAATGCTAAGGAAGTAACAAATAAAGACATAGTAAATCCAATGCCAGCTAAAAAGGAAACACCGACCATTTGTTTATAATTACTATTGTTTGGTAAAACTGTAATTTTTAATTTAGTAAGTATATAAACAGTTCCAAATACGCCTATCAATTTTCCAACTAATAAGCCTAAAAATACGCCTAAAGTAACTTTTGAAGTAAAAGCAGTACTTAAACTTTCATCAAAAGTAACACCAGCGTTGGCTAATGCAAAAATAGGCATAATGATAAATGCAACCAATGGGTGTAAGCTTTGTATAAGCTTTTGTAGTGGTGTTAATGCAGCATCTGTATATTGACGGATTTCACTGAGTATTTTTTGTTGTTCATCAGTTACTATTTTAAAATGAGTTCGACTTGCTTTTTTAAAATCATTGATAAGATGATTGACCTTTTCGATATAACCATCTTCTTCAATTTTTACGGTAGCAGGAATCGTAAATGCAGCTAAAACAGCTGCAATTGTTGCATGAATACCAGACATTAAAAATGCAGTCCATAAGCCGAATATGCCAATAATTCCATAGAAAATGGCACTTCTAACGCCCATCAAATTGGCAATTATCATTATGGAAAGAAAAAGTGCTGCAAAACCTAAGCTAACAAATGAAATATCTGAAGTATAGAAAAATGCAATCACTAAAACTGCACCTAAATCATCAACGATGGCTAATGCTGTTAGAAAAACTTTTAGCCCATTAGAAACTCTATCGCCCAATAAATACAAAACACCTAAGGCAAATGCAATATCTGTAGCCATTGGAATTCCCCACCCATTTGCTCGTTCTGTATTTGCATCGTGATTAAATGCATAATATATAATTGCAGGAGCTATCATGCCACCAATTGCAGCCAAAATTGGAAGTAATGCTTGTTTAGGCTTTGCCAATTCACCAGCAACTAATTCTCGTTTTAGTTCTAATCCAACAACAAAAAAGAAGATAGACATTAGTCCGTCATTTATCCAATGACTTAAATTTTTGCTCAATATATATTTATCAAAAGCAAACACAACTTTATGCTCCCAAATTTGGTGGAACTGTGCTGAAATTGGCGAATTGGATAAAACAAGTGCAATAATTGCAGCTAAAAAAAGTACAACACCACTTGCAATGGAATTATTGATAAATTTATTAATCGGCTCTACTATCCATTTATCTACAGGCTGTTGCTTTAATTTATCCATTACTCAACAAAAATAATAAAATAAACTGATTTAAACTTTTTATATTAAAAGAGCAATTCAAAAAAAATGTA
>CAYYMF010000026.1:0-36234 GCA_964472755.1 uncultured Chitinophagales bacterium
TATTGGTAATTGTCCATTCTACTTTTTTTTCAAAAGGTTTTTGTCTAACCCCACAATCTTCAATCATACAAATAGAACAACTTTTTGGCATACATGGATCAGCATGGATAAAAGTTTCTAAACGTGTAGGTATGGCTTCTTTAATGGCTTCTTCAACATGCTTAAGTTCGTCGTGCATTACCTGTGTGTTCCAATACCAAGGTACTGTTGTATGACAATCTATATGGATATTTTCGCCATACTTTACAATTCTTAAATTATGAATATCTATCCATTCTTTTTTGCGGTTTTTATTCAGTGCATTTACTGTTTTGTCTATTAAAATAAAATCAGCTCTATCCATAATTCCATCAGCAGAGGATTGTATGATTTTAAATCCTGAATAAATAATAAATAAACCTGCCATTATTGAAAGGACATTGTCTAGCCAACTCATTTCCGTAATATAAATAACAATTAAGCCTGCAATGATAGCAAAAGATGAATAGGCATCTGTTTTTAGATGCACACCACTTGATATCAATGTCGCTGATGCATATTTTGTTCCAGCCTTTTTGGAGTACCAACCCATAATATAATTAACGATTCCAGTAGCAGCAATTAAAACTATTCCAAAATCTAAATATTTTAGTTCTAAAGGAAACATTAAATTATAAATAGATTTTAAAACCATAACTAAACCAGCTGTAAATATTAAAGTACCTTCGATATTGGCAGAGATAAGCTCAATTTTTCCATGACCATAAGGGTGATCATCATCAGTAGGCTTTGAGGCAATAAACAAACTATATAACCCAAATGCTCCAGCTAATATATTAATGACACTTTCTAAGGCATCGGTTAAAATGGCATTTGAACTACTTAATATGTAGGCCATCAACTTTGTTAATAATAGCAAAATGCCTATAATCAAAGTATAGGTTTGTATAATTAATTTGTTAGTTGAAATATTCATTCTATTAATAGTTCCTATTTGTAATATACTCAATTAATTGAATAAATGCTTGTTTTGATTCACTATCTGGAAGTTCATTTATTATTTGATAAGCTAAGTTTTTGTATTCTAGCATCTTTTGTTCAGTATATTCAATGCCGCCATTTTTAATAATGTATTTAATTAATTCATTAACTTTTTGTTTGTCTTCGTTATGATTTTTTACAATATTAATTATCCATTTCTTTGTTGCTTTATCTGATTTTTGTAAAGTATAAATCAATGGTAAAGTCATTTTTCGCTCTTTGATATCAATGCCTCTCGGTTTGCCAATATCAGCTTCGCCATAATCAAATAAATCATCTTTGATTTGAAACGCAATACCAATTAATTCGCCAATTTTATGCATTTTTTCAATCAATACTTCGTCATTTGTAACTGATGAAGCACCGACTTTACAAGCTGCTGCTATTAATGATGCTGTTTTGTTTTTAATAATTTCAAAATAGATTTCTTCTTCAATGTCTAATTTTCTTGCTTTTTCCATTTGCAACAATTCCCCTTCACTCATACGTTTTACAGCATCTGAAGTGATATGCAATAAATTATAATTTTTAGTTTCTAAGGCATACAATAATCCTTTTGATAAAAAATAATCTCCAACTAAAACTGCAATTTTATTTTTCCATAGAGCATTTACAGAAAAAAATCCTCTACGCTCGTAAGCATCATCTACAACGTCATCATGTACTAATGTTGCAGTATGTAATAATTCTATAAGTGATGCTCCAACATAAGTATTTTCATTTACTTCACCCACAATCTTGGCTGCCAAAAAAACAAACATTGGACGCACTTGTTTACCTTTTCTTTGATAGATATAATAATTGACCTTATCCAATAAAGCCACATGGCTACGCATAACGTCTCTGAATTTTTTCTCGAAAATTTTAAGTTCTTCTTCTATCGGAAGTTTAATATTGTCAACACTATTGCTCATTACTTTTTATGAATTTCAATCAAGCCTCATTATGTTAAAACTTTGTAAAACTACAAAAATTAAAAGTGAATTCCCAAAGTGTAATACACAGATTGATGCCGTGAAAAGTTAATGTTAATAAAAAAATAAGTGGAAGACTGTTTTTTAGGTATATTTGATAGTGAATGGAAATACAAAAAGAATACATTACAATAACAAAGACAGCAAAATTAGTTAGCTACGGAAAATACACAGCCTCAACAAAAGTCGTTTGGTTAGTAGCACATGGCTATGGTTTTTTAGCAGAGAATTTTATTAAGCGTTTTAGTGATTTAAATGAAGATGAACACTTTGTTATAGTTCCAGAAGCTTTAAATCGATTTTATATAAATGGATTATCAGGTAAGGTTGGTGCAAATTGGATGACAACGGAGGAGCGTGAGTCTGAAATTAATGACTATATTAAATATTTAGATGATGTTTATGTAAAGTTTAATTTACATCAAGTCGAAAAATTAGTAGTTTTAGGGTTTTCTCAAGGTGGTGCAACTGTTGCACGTTGGTTTCAAAAGACTTCACATCCTGTGAAAATGCTTGTTTTTTGGGGAGCTACCATTCCAGATGAAGTTTTGGAAGATAGTAAGATTCATCAAGTAGAGGTCTTTAATATTTTGGGTGATGAAGATGAATTTATTACCAAAGAACGTTTAGAAACAATTATGAAAAAATATCTTAACTCAAAATTAAAGTTTTCACAAATTTTTTACAAGGGCGGGCATAATATTCTAACTGAACCTTTAATGGAATTCATTAACCTATTAAAACTATCTTAAACTTTCCATTGTAATTTTGCATCAGATTTTTAGAGGAAGAATAAACTCAAGGTCTATAAAAAAAATTAAAACAATATGAGAAAAGTTATAGTACTTATTATCACATTCAGTTCAATTTTGACAACATTTGCAAAGCCTGATACTTTTGAAGGTATAGCATCTTATTATGGGTCATATTTTCACGGTCGCAAAACGGCAAGTGGTGAGTTGTACAATCAATATAAATTGACAGCAGCTCATAAAACATTACCATTAGGAACAGTAGTTAAAGTAACCAACTTATCCAATTCAAAATCTGTATTTGTAAAGATTAATGATAGAGGACCTTATGTAAAAGGAAGAGTGATTGATGTTTCTACAAAAGCTGCAGATTTATTGGGTTTTAAAAATAAAGGAACAACAAAAGTTTCTTTTGAGGTGGTTGAGCCAGAAGAAGTGCCGATAGATTTATCGATTTCATCTGAGGCATTAGCAGAATATAAGAAAGATATTAAGAAAGACACTGCTTCTTGGATGAATATTCCAGTTGTTGGGGAAGATGAAAAAAAATCTGAACCCGCACCAATGCAAACTCCTGTAAATAGCGAATTGAATGTAAATAGTGAAGGTATGCTAAACCGTAAAGATTTAGATTCAACAAAATTATCTATTCTTGAAAAAGTTACTGCGGGATATTTTGGAATAGATTTAGGTAATTTCTTTGATTTAACAGAACTTAAAGAGCTTATAAAACTATTGTTGTCTAAATACCAACATCCTATTTATTTTGATCAAATTGCCAATGAAAATAATCAGCCAACCTATAAATTGTTTATAGGCAATTATAAAAATAAAGCTTATGCTGATGCCTTACAATTAAAATTAGCCGCCGACTTCAAAAATTGTGCTGTTGTTCAATGGTAATCTAAAATTCTGCAACTTGGCTTTTTAGAACCCAAACAACTTTATCATTACTAGTCTGAACTTTATAAAATCCACCATCATTATCCAATAACTTAATTTTAGAGCCTTGTTCTAATCCATTTTTATATTTTTTATGTTCATTTGGACTTGGATAAGTATTGGCATTTTGCATTACAATAGCATGTGTTTGTTTTGTTTGGTAGCTAAAATTTTTAGAACAAATAAAAGACAACAATAAAGTAATTACAAAACTCCCGAATGCAAAAAATATAAATGATGTCCTTTTTGTTCTAAAAAATAGGATACTGAAAATAGCAAAACTCCATATTACAATAAGTAATACAATAGACCATGTTTTAAGGTTATATTGATAAATAAAAGCATTTAGCCATTGGATAAGAAAAAATTGTTTTGAGGTTTCAATTTTAGTCAATGCTTTATTATTTGCTAATTTTAAATTGTGTTGTATATTTGAATTATTACGATCTAGTTTATTTGCCTTTTCATAAAATAAAATTGCCTTTGGGTATTCTTTTAATTGATAGAAGCAATTTCCAAGATTATAATAAACTGTACTATTGTATATTTTTTGGTCTAATAATCCTGTTAGAATATTCGCAGCTTTTTCATACTGTTTCTCTTTGAAATACTTATTCGACAAATTAATTTGTTGATTGATATTATTAGAGAATCCAAAATAAAATATTCCAACAAACAATACAAATATTAATATTTTCAGCCTATTCATCTTAACTAATTTTACTTAAATCTTCATCAATATTAATAATCCAATCAATAGCATTTTGGAAAGTTGTTTTCATACTATCCGACTTATTAATAGAAGCAAATAAGGACATTTCGCATGCCGTAAGCATTTCTTTAAGTTGTTCTATTTTTTTCTCAGAGATATTTCTATTTGATAGTTTCAAGGTAATATTGTCTTTTGATAAATCTGCCATTGGAATATGCAATTTATCTGAAACATATTGTAATAATGCTCGAATGACTTCATCATAGAATCCTTTTTCATTGTTAATTGCCATTAATTTCTTAGCAGTTTTAAGACGATTTAATGCCATTGCATTGGCTTTTTTCTTTCTTAATAATATTAATTCTGAAGAATTATATTCTCTTTTTCTAAGAAAAAATCCTATTAAAAATAGTACTAAAGGTGTCGTACTTAAAGCCCAAAATATTGAAGAATTGAATAGAATAGAATCATCAGTCAATTGCGTTAAATTTCCTCTGAGAGAAGTAGAAGCCTTGTCTTTTTTCTCACGCTTCATAAAATTCACAATATTCTCTGATAATTTGGCCTTTCCAGTTACCGTAATTTCAGTTTCTGGAAGCTTAAAAGTTGTATAAGCCTTTTTATCCAAATCAAAATAGCCAAATTCATATTCAGGGAGCTTAAAAGTACCACCATCTTGAGGAATAAGTGTGTATTCATAAGATTTAGTTCCAGAAATGATATTTCCTTTTGAAGCATAATTTTCATTTAATTTTGGTTCATAGGCTTCAAACTCCTCAGGGAAAGTCAACTTTGGAGCAGAAATTAACCTTAAATTCCCAGTACCATTATAGGTAATTTTTAGTTTTATTGGCTCCCCAACTTTAACTTGTGTTTTATCGTAACTAGCTTGAAAATTAAATTTTCCGACAGCTCCACTAAAATTTTTAGGTTGTGGTGTAGGCAAAGATAGTACTTCAAGTTGCACAGCATTTGAATTGAAATTATATTCATAAGGTTCAATATCAGAGAAAAAAGGATTGAAATTATTAGGTACTTCTACACCAACCACGCAAGAAAATGACATTGGGTCTATTGTAGTTTTTCCAACCTTTTGAGGAAATAAGGCAACTCTTTTAAATTCTTGAACATAATATTTTTTTCCATTATAGACTTCAATTTCGGGTTCTTTTTGTTGATCTATAGGAATGTCAAAATCTTCAGAAAGAAAACCGTTATAAGTCGGCATTTTGATTGCGTTTAGTCCATCATAACGTAAACGGAAATACAATTTATAGGAGAGTGTAACTTGGTCGCCTTCATATAAAGTGGTTTTACTGGGCGTTACTCTTACAAATATGCCTTCGTTTAATTCTTTCTTGATTTCAGTTTCTGAAGGTCTTTGACTTTCTCCACTACCAAAAAAGTCTTCAAAAGGGTCGTAGTTTTGTTGTCTTCTTCTATTTTGTGTTTGCTTTTGTTGTGGTGCGATAACTTTTATGGCAATAGGTTGTGTTGAGAAGGTCTTCCCATTTATGACAGCATTGGCTGGATTGATGGTAAAACTTCCTTGTTTTTTGGGTTGTAATGTATAAGTATAAGAAAAAGATTTAGATACATTTCCATTAATAATACTAATATTTTGTGATTGAGAAGGACCATATACATCAAAACCATTAAAATTTGGTGGTGTAAATTTATCTAAATTGCCATTTTCAACAGTAAATGAAATATCAAAAGTAAAGTTCTCAGGAACTTCTTTCAATGAGGAAGTAACATAAAATTTTTGTGCAAAACTGCTATTTATGCAAATGGTAAATATGCATATACAACAAAATAATTTGATTATTGAATTGCTTTTAATCATTCTTATTAGAACTTGCTAAAATAAATATTCTAAAGTTCATTTTGTTATTTATCAAATGTTTTTAAGGATTTTTAGCAATTGTTTAAAATAAAAAAATGCTCCAAATTTTTGGAGCATTTTTTATTTAGAGTATATGTTTTTATAAAGCTGCTTTTTCTTTTCTTTTTTCAGATCTTTTTTTATCCCAAAGGTCAAAATCAACTCTCAAACCAACATTAAAATACAAAGTTGAAGTATTGTATCTTTGTCCTGGTTCGTCCATTGGTTTATTCAAATCAACAGCTTCTAAGCCTGTAAAGTTTAATGGTCCACCAATCATTGATTTTGTGCCATATCTTGCTGTATTTGAATTTTCAGTAATTTCATCAACATATCTGTATTCTTTTAAGAATCTTGGTGCTTCAGATGCATTTGCAATATTCAAAGGTAAACCACCTGTTAATGAAGATAATGATAAAAGATTACCAGAGATTTGTTTGATTAAATCATCTGCTACTTTCATTGAAATTTCTAAATCACCTAATTTTAAGCTAGTTTCCATTTTAAATTCATTCATTTTTGTAGAAACTAATTTAATTGTATAAGCTTGAATTCTTGCTTCGGCATACATCCAAACTCTTTTAGATAATTTTACATCAAATCCAATTGAAGTACTTACACCTAAAGTTGGGTTATATTTTGTTTTTGCAACTGCATCTAATTTCATGTGGATAAAAGGAATACCTAAAACTGGTGGAATACCGTTTAAGGTTTGTAATAATCTTCCAGAGTTGTCATCAATATGAGCTCTTGAAATTGTATTTCCAAAAATAGGAGCAACCAAACCAGCTTTTGCAGTGATACCAAAACGTTTTCCGTTATCCCAACGCATTACTAAATGTGGAGATATATAAATCGCCATCGTACTAGTTTTTTGTGTAGCATAATATGAAGATGTTCCTAAGAAAGATGTTGATTTAGTGTTTATTCTTGCATCTAATGATTCTGGATGCCAAGCTAAAGTGTGTAAAACATCAATACCAATATATTTATTGAACATGTGTCCCCAACCTAGATTCATTGCAAAACCACCACCATTTGTACCAAATAATGGTTTTCTTGATAATGTTCCAGGAGATTGTTGCCAATCGCCTTCTCCAATTTCTTTTAAAGGAGATCTTTTGTTAGTCGGTAAAAAAGGAATACCATAACCAGCTGAAGCTGTAATATACCAATCTTTTCCAAGAGGTCTTAAAACATTATGTCTAATTTTTAATTTAGCTCCTGAACCATCTGCTTTAGCAGATTTAATTAGTTGTTGATTTTCTTGCTTTAAGCTTTGGATTTCAGCTTCTAACTTTTCAATTTTTCCGTTGTTTTTATCAATGTCGTCTGCTGCCGAAAGAATTTGAGGCATGCAAAATAAAAACGCAACTACTAAAGTTAAGATTGATTTTGTATTCATATTGCAAATTGTTTTTTTAACACTTTTTAAGTTACCAAAAGTAAATAAAAAAATCATACTAAGGAAACTTAAAAGCAACAAAATTTTAATTATTTTAAATAAAATTGGCGTTTATAGTCATATAAACGCCATTTTGTACTTGTAATTGATTTTTTTATGCTCCAATCATGCTACCACCGCATACACGAACCACTTGTCCACTGATTCCGTCTGATAATGGTGTTGATAAAAATGTAATTAATTCAGCAACATCTTGAGGTTGTCCACCTTGTTTTAAAGTTGATAATCTTCGTCCTCCTTCTTTAACAAAAATTGGTAAATTCTCTGTCATTTTGGTTTCTATAAATCCAGGAGCAACTGCATTTGCCATAAAACCTTTTTTAGATAATTCGTTCATATAAGCAATCATTCCAGCTTTTGACGCTGAATAGTTAGTTTGTCCTACATTTCCTGCAATACCAGATATTGATGCTAGTCCAACAATTTTAGGGTTCTTAGAAAATCCATTTTGAATAAATGCATTTGTTAAATTCATTGCAGCCTTTAAATTGACTTGCATAATAGATGTCCATTGTGCAATATTCATTTTTGCTAAAGTCTTATCTCTGGTAATTCCAGCATTATTTACTAAAATATCTAATTGGGTATAATTTTTTAATACATAATCTTGAATTGTTTTTACAGCATCTTCTTTGGTAATGTCCATTAATAATACATCGCCTCCAATTTCTTTTGCCAATGTTTCCGCATCTTCTTTAGCTTGAGGCACATCAACAATAATGACTTTTGCACCTTCTCTTGCAATAAATGTAGCAGCAGAAGCACCAATTCCTCTAGCAGCACCAGTTACGATAGCTACTTTTCCATTTAGGGATTTGCTTACTGAGTTTAATTCAGAAGAAAAGTTATTATTTAATTGTACGACTTGCCCTGTGATAAATGAGGATTTGTCTGATAAGAAAAATAAGATGGCACGTGCAACATTTCTTGTTGGAGCATCTGTAATGGTTAAGTGATTTACAGTTGTTCCATTTTTTCCTAACTCTTTTGATAAAGCCCTTGAAAAACCTTCTAATGCTTTTTGAATAGTTTGTTGTTCTATATCATCGCCTGTTTTTGATAATACAACAACTCTTCCGTTTTTGTTTAATTTCTGTACTGCTAATTGAGCCTTAGTAAAAAACTCTACACTCATATCAATGTTTTCGATGCCTAAAGCAGATAAAACGACAGTGTCAATTTTATCTTGATAAAGTGTTCCTTCATTAATAAAAGGTTTTAAATCACTCAATATTTTTGGTGTAATTTGGTCTTCATTTGAAGTAATTACTAGTGCAGATTTTTTTGATTGCCATTCAGTATCAGCATACGCATTGTTGTTTCTATTTAATAATGCTGGAATTGGTAAAGGTAAATTTAGTGCTTTTGCTAATTGTTTTACCATCGGATTTTGAAGAAAGTCGCTCATAATATTTGAATTATTTTTTTTGTGCAAATATAGTGTATTTATAGCTTTTTACCAATTAATTGAGTGTGTAAATTATGTGCTAAAGTTTGCTTTTGAATTGTATTTTATTAAATTAATACAGCCCAATTTTTAAATTCAAAAATTGGGCTGTAAAGAAAAATTAAAAATTAAATCTGTTTATAGAATTAAGCATAAGCTTTATCTGCAAAGAATTCTTCTGCTAAATAATAATCATCTATATCAGAAGGATGGAAGTCTTTTTTGAAGAATTTTAAAAATTCTCCAACCATTTCGCCATGTAATTCTGCAAACAAACCTGTTGTAAACTCATAGAATTGTTTGGGCAATTTTAATAAAGACAAATGCTTTCTGTCCTGATACATCAGCATAATTGTTCCTACACTTAAATAAAAATACAATATAGCTGTTGCGAGCGGCATAAAAACTACTTTTTTAGTATAAGCATCTTTATCTACCAAATCCAAAACATCGAAAGCTACGTGTTTGTGCTCAATTTCTTCGGCAGCATGCCATTGAAATAATTCTGCCAAGTCCTCCGGAATTGCTTCCCGTGTAACATCAACATGCTTATAAAGAGCATGACCAAATAATGCCGTAAAATGCTCTAAGCAAACAGTAGCTACTAAGTCCACATTATTAATTTTTGTACCTTCGATTTCTATTTTTGCTACAATTTTATGTAATAATTTATCAATATGGTCTTCATAACCTTGGAAATCATAACCGCCAGATCTTAAAATTTCCCAAAATCTTTCATGCATTGCAGAGTGAATGCCTTCTTGCCCACAAAAATTCCTTACTTGTTTTTTTAATTTTTCATCTTTGATAGCTTTTTGATGTTTTAAAGTAGCATTGACAAAAAATCTTTCTCCTGTTGGAAATAAAATGTGTAAAGTATTGATGAAATGTGTGCTAAATGGATTGTTTTTATAATAGAATCGAGGCGTTTCCTTGTCGAAAGTAAAGTTTACTCTTCTTATCTTTACTTCTTCGTGGTCATACTTCTTAGGTGCTTCTTTTTGAGATACTTCAGCGGCCTTAGTCGTTGTTTTTTTAGTTGTTGTTGCCATAATTTACTTATTTATTTAAATTTAGTAATTGTGTTTGATTTTATCAAGTTTATTTTTACAAGATTATGTATTTAAGCATAACTTTTCCCAGCTAATAATTCTTCTGCCAAATGATAGTTTTCTATTTGGTCTGGGTGAAAATCTTTCTGAAAATATTGACTAAATTGAGCAGATAATGTGCCACCTACATTTTCGTTGAATTTTTTAATGAATGATAGAATATAACCTGGTATATCTTTTGCTTTTACATCTTCATCTTGAGCAGTAAGCATTGCAGTTCCTAGTAATATAAATGACCATAAACCCCAAGTGGCAATTGCCATTCCTCCGATTCTTAGCCAATAATTATCATCTACCGCTTTCAAAACATCAAAGGGAATTGCTTTGTGCTCTATTTCTTCAGCAGCATGCCACATAAAAAGTTCTTTCATTTCTGCAGGCATTTTTTTTGTAACATCTTTATCTAATAAGCCACTTTCTGCCAACATTGCTGTAAAATGTTCTAAGCCAACAGTAATACTCAAGCAAATTTTATCGCCCAATCTATTTTTCTTTAGTGTTTTTCGTGCAAAACTTTCAATGCCATTCCAAGTAATATTGCGATAGATGTTTAAGAATTTATCAGGTCTCAAACCATGTTCTTCAATTACATCCCAAAATTTTTGATGTTGTGCAAAGTGTGTACCTTCTTGTCCAATAAAATTATCTACACGTTTTTTTAGTTCGGGATCGTTTTTATAAACATCAGCAAAAGCTTTTACACTTCGTATAAAAAATTTCTCGCCATCAGGAAATACCAAATGCTGTGCATTCATAAAATGTGTTGCAATAGGATTGTCATTATACCAATGTTTCGGAAATGGTTTCTCGAAAGTGAAATTTACTTTTCTAATTTTTGCCTCTGGCTTTTTTTTAATTTCTGCCATATAATTTATCTAATACCAATCAAAGGTATTTAATAGATATCTATTTAGCTATAAACAAAAGATAAAAACAGCTTTTACAGATTAAAGCGGTGTCCACGTAAAAATTCTTGAACAGTCATCTTTTTTTTGCCTTCTAATTGTAATTCTAAAATATCTATAAAAGTATCGGCAGCTCTGAATGATAAAAAGGTTTTTCCATCAGTATAAAAATTTCCAATGCTTGTATCAGTAAGATTTCGTTCTTCATTGATAATAGAACTGTAGATTTTTAATGTTTTATTATCTAAATAAGTAAATGCAGCAGGATAAGGAGATAAGCCACGAATAAGATTTTGTACATTTTCAGCAGAATTATTCCAATTAATCAAGCAAGTTTCTTTAAATATTTTTGGAGCATGTTGAAGAATTAGATTTGAAGATTGGAGATTGGATATTTGAGCATAGCTTTGAACTTCATTTTTCTCAACTGCTTGTACTGTTTTTAAAACAAGTTCAGCACCAATTTGCATTAGTTTGTCGTGTACACTTCCCACATTATCTTGTTCTGTAATTTGTATTTTATCTTGAAAAATAATATTTCCAGTATCAATTTCATGTTGTAAGAAAAATGTTGTAACACCAGTTTCTTTTTCGCCATTGATAAGCGCCCAATTGATTGGAGCTGCTCCACGATATTGAGGTAGGAGTGAAGCGTGTAAATTAAATGTGCCAAATTGTGGCATATCCCAAACAATTTCTGGCAACATTCTAAATGCCACAACTACAAATAAATTAGGTTTTAAGGCTTTTAATTGCTCAATAAATTCAGGTGATTTTAGTTTTTCGGGTTGTAGTACTTTTAATTGATTTGCTTCAGCATATTGTTTGACTGCTGAAGTTTGTAATTTATTTCCACGACCAGCAGGTTTATCAGTTGCGGTTACAACACCTACAATATTGTAATTGTTTTTTACCAAAATGTCTAAAGAAGCCACTGCAAATTCAGGTGTTCCCATAAAAATAATTCTTAAATCTTCCTTCTCTACCATATATTAGTTATTTCAGCTATTAAAAATCACTATATTTGAGCATAAAATTAAGCGATTTAATGAAAAAGTATGTTCTTGTAGTGTTATTATTCTTTTGTTTCCATGCAGTTTTTGCAGAATTGGAATTTAATGTTGGAGGAAAAGTTGGGGTAAATTTGTCACATATCCGAAAGATGGATGCAGCGCCAGGTTTTAAAAGTAAGATAAATTTAGGTTCTAATTTTGGTGGAATTTTTAGAGTAAACTTTAATAAAATTATCGGCATACAAACAGAAGTTTCGTTTGCTCAAAAAGGGCAACGTTGGTTTAAGCAAGAGGATTCTGCAAAATATTATAATCGCTTAGTGAATAATTATATAGAAATTCCAGTTTTGGCTGTAGTTAGATTTGGTTCAGAAAAGGTTAAGTTTGTAGGATATTTAGGTACTTACTTAGCCTATTGGAGTGGTGCTTATACTCAAAATAGCATTCAGCTGGATAAGATGACTGATAAAGCAGAAAATGCTAATTATGTTTTTACAAAAAATGATAGAAGATTTGATATGGGTTTAAGTACTGGAATTGGTGTGGATTTTCGAGTTGGGAAAGGTTGGTTAGAATTAATGGCAAGACATAGTTTAGGCTTATTGAATCGATATAAAGCAAGTTCTCTAAAAAGTTACAACTGCAATTTTAATATTTCTATTGCGTACTTATTTGATTTTACAAAACATGAATAACTTTTATATCTTTTCACTAGCCTATCCTGAAACATTGGATAAAGAAACTTTTATTAGTATAGTTTCTGATTTTGAAATTGAAGGTCTTGAAGAAAAGCCTGATTCTGTTGATGTGTATATCAACTTATCAGAAAGAGAAAATTATGAAATTTTTTTGAAAGATTTATCAGAAACGATACCATTGGAATATACAATTGGAGAATTGGAAAATAAGAATTGGAATGCAGAATGGGAAAGTAATTTTGAGCCAGTTTTAATAAATGATAAAATTGGAATTCGAGCAATTTTTCATGAACCGTTACAAAATGTTGAAAGAGAAATTATAATTCAACCTCAAATGTCATTTGGTACTGGACATCACGCAACAACTGCTCAAGTGATGATGGGTATGCAACAATTGGATTTTACGAATAAAAAAGTATTGGATTTAGGAAGTGGAACTGCAGTTTTGGCAATTTATGCAGAAATATTGGGTGCTAAAGAAATTGATGCATTAGATAATGATGAATGGTGCTTTAACAATGCTAAAGAAAATTTGGCATTGAATCAAAGCAGTTTGACAAAACCCTTGTTAGGAAGTATTGAAGAGGTAATGCATAAGAATTATGATATTATATTAGCTAACATTCATAAAAATTTTCATTTAGAACACTTAAAGCAATATGCTATAATGATGAATGAAGGTGCTTATATATTGTTAAGTGGATTTTATGCTTCTGATTCAAGAGAAATATTAGATAAAGCTTTGGAATGTAATTTGATAGCAAACTATAGTTCGGTTAGAGATAATTGGGCAATGATTATTTTATACAAAAATTAAATGTTTATGAGAAAAACAACACTATCGGTATTATTTGTTTTTTCTGTTTTTTTAATGAATGCCCAAGCACTAAAAGAATTTCCAAGTGATGATAATGAATTTATAAAAGCTTATATGACCTTATTAAAAACTTGTACACGTTTAGATTGTATTGAAACAAATACTTGGTTTGAAAAATCTTTTGTAAGTAGTAAGTCGAATGCTTATTTGCCAATTATAAAAATAATTTCAAATAAATTATTGGCAAGAAAAGCACCAGTCTATCCTACTTTTTTCAATTTTACAAATTTATTAGCAACTATTGATACGACAAAAGTTACACCAGAGAATGTGGCTAAGAATTTAGAAGCATTGAATGTTGTTTTAGACCAAACCAAAGTTGGTAATATTAAGCCATTTAATCAGTTTAATGAATATTTATTAGACTTATTCAGATATAATAATATTTATCTTTCAAAATCAAAAATTTGGAAATCAACGAATGATTTTCAAACAATGATAGAGCAGAATCAACCTGTGTATGTGTTTAAAAATACTGATTTTATTGGTACGACTGTTAATGATACGATTGTTTTGAAAAATATTGACGCTAAATATTTTCCACTTAGCAACCTATTGATAGGTACTACTGGAAAAATATTTTTAACCAGAGCTGGTTTTGACGCAGTAAATAATTTTATTGAATTTAAAGATTTTAATATTGATTTACAAAAGTCTGAAATTAATATTGAGAACACTAAATTTAGTTTCAAACCCTATTTAGACGAAATACTTGATGGTACATACAGTGATAGATTATTATTGACTAAAGGTCAGGCAAAAAATTATCCAAAATTTGTTTCGAAAAGAGATGATATAGAATTTAAAACCAACGGTAAAGAAGTGAAATTAGTTGGAGCTTTTATGTTGGAAGGAACAGATACTTATTGTATAGGAACAGATTCAAAAAATGCACAATTGACAATTTTTGATAAAAATAATCAGCCAAAAATTAAAGTTGCTGCAAAGAAATTTAATGTCAAAAATTTTGAGCAAATAAAAGTAGAAGATGCATTAATGGAAGTTGATTTAGATAGTAGTACTATTATGCACCCTTATGTCAATTTTTCTTATGATTCAAAAACAAAAACAGTCAAAGCCTATCGAGATTTATCGAAACCATTAGCTAAGCAGCCATTTTTGAGTGATTATCATCAGATGTTTATTTATGCCGATGAATTTAAATGGAATATGGATAGTTCAAAGATTTTATTAGGAATGATAGGTATTTCCGATTTAAAACCTGCTATTTTTGAGTCTTATAATTATTACTATCCAGGTTTAGAAAATAGATATAAAGCAGGAAACGAAGCTGGTCCACTTTTGAAAATTTATAGATATTATGAAAGTACATTAGATAGAAATATTGATGCACAATATATTGCTGGAGATATTAATCCTACAGCACCATTTTTACAAACAGAACAAGTTTTTTATAAGTTGGTAGAAGATGGTTATATTGGTTATAACCCTTCTACAAGAACAATTTATGTAAAAGATAAGCTTCTAAATCAAGCCTTGTCTTCAAAAAAACAAATTGACTACGATAATATCAAATTTGCTTCTTTTAAAAAAATTACGAATGCAAAAATGGATGTTAAAACCAATGAATTAGAAATTTATGGTGTGGAGGAAATTAAAGTCAGTATTAAAGCACAAGTGAAAATATTTCCTGGGTCAGACACCATAAAAGTTGGAAAAAATAGAAATATGAAGTTTGGCGGGAAAGTTATTGCAGGAAAAGTAGATTTTGTAGGTACTCCTTTTGATTTTGATTACGATAGCTATTCATTAAGAATGGATAAAATCGATTCTTTAGTTTTGTTTATTCCAGAAGGCGATGGCAAACCAAATGAAAATGGTGAAGTAAAATTAGTCCCTTCTCAAACGCCAATCGAGCATATTTCAGGTACATTATTTATTGCCGAAGCTGATGATAAGGCTGGAACTCGAGAGAATTTAAGATATCCCTATTTTTCAGGCAAAGATACTGCCAATACTTTCTATGATAAAGGGAAAAATGGAAAAGAATATGATAGAGAAAAGTTCAAATTTGAAATGGCACCATTTCAGCTAGATTCTTTAACTATCGTAGCAACTGAAAATTTTAATGTTGATGGGGTGTTAAAAACAGGTGGAATATTTGAAGATATTAAAACAAACGTAACCTTTCAAGAAGATAAATCATTAGGTACAAAAATCGATGTTTCAGAAAAAGGGTTGAAATTATATGGAAGAGAAGGTAAATATTTTAATGCATTGAAATTATCTAAAGATGGTTTAGGTGGGAAAGGTGATTTTGAATTTGGAAGTGCAAGATTATTCGCAGATACTGCAATGTTTTTCTTAGATAGCGTCTATGCAGAAATTGATAGTATGCATATTACAGAAAGTAGTAAATATAAATTTCCAGATGTATCGACAGGAGACGTGATAATGAATTGGTCAATTCCTTCTGATTCTGTAGTAATAACACCAACAGGAGAAAATAAGGAATTTGTTATGTATAATAACTCGGTAGATTTATCGGGAAAAATGATATTGCAAAAAGATAAACTAAAAGGCGTTGGAACTTTGGAATGGACAAGAACAAAGCTAAAATCTGATAAAATTGATTTCTCTAATAGAAGTTTTGATGTAAAAAATGGACAATTAAGAATTGCGGCTGATGATGGTTCCGCATTAATAAAATCAGAAGATGTTGATGCTGATTTTAATTTAGATACTAAAATTGCCAATATTACTTTGAATCAAAATGATACTTTGCCATTGACTACTTTTAAATATACTACGAATCCAAAATATCTAATATTTGATTTTGATAAGAATACAGTACAGTTAAAATCTTATTCACCTAGTTCAACATTTTTCTTAGAATCAACTCAACTTACTAAAGAATATTTGCGATTTGAAACTAATAAAGCTGACTTAAACTTAAATGATAATACAATTTATATTGGAGGTATTAATGAATTAAAATTAGCAGATTCAAAAGTGTTGCCGTCTAATAATGAAATTTATATTGAGGCAGATGGAAGTATTAGATTACTAAAAAATTCCGTTGTAATCTTTAATGCAAATAAGCAATACCACAAAGTTACAAATGCGGATATTGAAGTGTTATCCAAAAATAAATTTCAAGGAAGTGGAACTTATACTTTTAAAACAGTTGATGATATTATACAACAAATCCCAATTGCAAAAATTGATGTTGATAATTCAATAAAAAAAGAGATTACAAAAGAAGTAGGAAAGGGTAAAACAAAAATTAAAGTTTCTGATGAAGATAAAATTTATACTTATGCAAGAACTGAAATTTTAGAAGAAAATAAAATCAAATTGAACAAAAATATTTTCTTTAAAGGGAATATGTCTTTTGATTCAAAGCATAAAGAATTAGATTTAGATGGTTATGCTAAAATAGTTTTAAAAGTAGTGGAAACAGATTGGATTCCATTCTCTCAAAAATTAGACCCTGAAAACCCAGAAGTGAGTATGGATAGTATTTTGGCTAAGGCTACAAATTTAGTGAATGGTGTGCTATATGATAGAAATACTGGCGAATTATACACTTCCATACTGCAAAAAAAACGTGCTTTAACGGACCCAATATTGTTTTCTGTTAAAGGAAATATGAGTTATGATAATGCTAATTCAAAAGCCAATACTATCGTTTTTGGAAATAGTAATGCCTTTAAAAAGGCAATAACCCCAGGTGCTTCAGCTATGAAGTTTGATGAAATTACAAAGAAAGTTGAGGCAACAGGATTTGTAAATCTTGGATTAAATATGGGTGTTACGAATGCTATTGCTGTTGGTAGTTTTGAGTATAATGATGACCAAAAGATGATGTTAAAAGCAGATTTGGCTATTAAAACATTAGTATCCAATACTATTCTGACTAATGTAATTAACACTTTTGTTGGTGCAGATTCGCTCTTTGTTTATTCTAATTATAGAAAGAAAGATACTTTGCAAAGAACATTGGCCTATTTAACCAACGATACGATTGAAGGTAAATATTTATTGGGTTCTATTTATATGAAAGATTCTTTGTTTAAACCATCAAGTATGCCTTATGATATAGTATTAAATGGTACAAATTTCTTATGGGATACTGAAGAAGCTTCATTCAAATCTATTTCACCAATTAATTTACCCTACTTTGGAAATAATATTGTGAAACGACCTTATACGGCTTATGTGGAAATGGCTTATGGAGGAACTACCGATTTTATAAATGTACTTTTAGTTAGCAAAAATAAGGATTGGTTATACCTTAAGTTTAAAAATAGACAAATGGGCATTGCATCTTCTGTTCCAGGTATTTTTGAATATTTAGTTGGTTTGCCTGAATCAGAAAGAGAAACGAGGGATAATAAAACTAAAATGATAATGCTTGATTTATTGCCTGCAAGTCTTTCGCTTAAAATTGATTTCGAACAAAGGATGGAGGATTTTAAAGAACGATATAAAACAGAATTAGAAATTAAATAACAGCCTATGATTTCTGTTTGGAAAAAAATATTGAGTTATTTTTGGGAATTCAAATTGGAGTCTATTTATTCTGAATATAGTGGAAATTTAGAGGTTTCATTTTTTCAAAATAATTATAAGCTAAGTACTCAAAACGCAACATATTCTTATGGTAAATTATATACTTCCTTTAAAACAGCATTTGAAGCAATAGATATTTTTAATAGAGAAATTATAAATGTATTAATCTTAGGAATTGGCTTAGGAAGTGTTATTGAGCAACTGAATCAACATAAAACGATTCAACAAATTGATGCTGTAGATATTGATGCTCAAATTATTTATCTGTGTAAAAAGTACTTAAATACAAATCATGATATTAATTATATTCATAGTGATGCATTTCAGTTTATAGATACTTGTAATAAAAAGTACGATTTAATTCTAATTGATATTTTTATTGATGATCAAACTCCTGAAATATTTCTAACTGAAAAATTCTTACATCAAATACAAGTGATTTGTTGTAAAAGAAGTATTGTCTTATTTAGTAAATTGAATGTGTCTGAATTAAATCGAAGAGAAAATGAACAGTTTGGAAATTATTTCAGAGCAATATTCCCTAATTCTTTTTCTATAACTACAGATGGGAATTTAGTTTTTACTTCCATTAGTTGATTTTATTATTAAATTCAATGTTTTAACCTACAACCCAAATTTTCTTAGTTTCAATCTGATTATTATGGATGATTTGCAATAGATATATACCTTGAACTAAATGTTCTTCAGGAGTTATTTTAAAGATAGTTTTATTTTCATTGGTAACAATACCTCCATTGTACAGTTGTTTTCCATTTGCTTGAAATAGATTGAATATGTAATTTGAGGTATTGTTAGAAATAATTTCTATTTCAATTTGATTGCTTCTTGTGTAATATGCATTAATTTGATTTTGTGTTGGATTGCATTTTATATTAATGATGTTATAAATACTTTCAAAGCCATCTAAGTCTGTTTGTTTTAGACGGTAATAGCTGTCTCCATTTTTTTCTTTGTCTAAATAATGATATTGAAGCTCACTAGATGATTTTCCAGCAGCTGGAATTGTACCGAGAGCATAAAAATCAATTGCATCTGAAGATTTTTCTAAAGTAAAATAGGCACTTTTGGTTTCTGATGCTGTACTCCAATTGAGTGTAATTGTTTCGTCTTCTGAACATATAGCATTGAAGGAAAGCAATTCAATTGGTAGCACTGAACAGCTTCCCACCATTATTTGACTTGATGCTGATGCTTGACAAGTAGTTTCATTTTCAGGAATAGTATAAGTTATTTGAGCTAAACCTTCTGATTTTCCTAAAACTTCTCCATTATTATCAATAGAGATAATTTGTTCGTTATCAATTGTCCAATTCCCATTATTAATATTTGTAGATAAATTAAAAGATTCACCAAGGCATAAAATTCCATTATCAGGTACATTAATATTTACTAAAGGCGGTGATAAAACGTTTATATTTACACTAGATGAAGAAAAATCACAGTAAGAACCAGATGTATTCCCCGGATTATATCGTTTAAGTGAAATTCTATATTGTCCATTGTTTGTAGATGTTAAATTATTTAAGTTTAGTTGATTGCTTGATGCATTGCCTATATCTATCCAAGTTCCATTTTCTAATTTTTGCCATTCATATACATAGTTACTTGCAATTTTTGGATTAATAAAATTAATAACTGCATTTCCACCAGTACATTGCTTTGTTGAACTTAGTTGAATATCAGGTTCGTTACAGTTTTTTAAGTCAATAACATAAGTAAGAGGACCTTTTATTGGGTCTTTAGTTAATATACAACCGACCGTTGATTCATTATAACCAATTGTGAACCTTGTATCGATAGGTTTATTAGTTAGCGGATTCGTTCCATAAAGGAATCCATCAAAAGCTATTGGATCAATAGTGCAATTAGAATTTAAAGTGATGTTTTCACAATCGGGAATCGTAATGGTATATTCCATCTTTGCTAAAATTGAATTCAAAGGAGCTTCTGGAATATCTCCCATTTGCCAAGTTAATGTATTATTTGTGGAGTTATAGTTTATTGGTGCATTAGCTGGTATTATACTTAAAGCTCCGTTATAGACGACATCTTTTGGAAGTTGAATAGTAGCAATGCCATTATTTAGTCCAATTTCTCCATAGTTGTAGATATCTACCTCATATGTATAGGATTTTCCTAACTCCATTCCTGTTGGGGGAATAGCTGGACTTCCTGTTTTTAAATGATGTAATGCATCAATTTGAAAAATATATGCATCTGCAGCAAAAACAAAATTAAAGATACAATAAGTATCGCCGTCTGTTCCATATCGAATGGTTGTTTGAGTTTGTTGATTATTTATAATGGCGTTGCCATTATTGGGAATACTTATTTTTGAAATATCAAGTCCTGTATTATTTCGAATACTAGGATTCCTAGTAATTCCTCTATTATCTCCTGTACCTCCGTTAATATAAGCATGAAAATAATTATTGGTGTTTCCATTTCCACCTTCGCTCAAAGGAACAGAAAGCGTTGTGAAATTATTAGAATTTCTTTGTCTTATGGATAAATAATCGCCATCGATAGAATAATCACCTTCTCCAGCCATAACACCAATATCAACCCCAACAGCACCATTTAAGACTGTTCTGAAACCACTAAGCGAAATATCATAATAGCCTGCGTCATTATATACGTATGCAAATCCGTTGAATATAGCGATGTCCTTTAGTTTCTTAGAAGGATTGTGATAGATAACGACTATGCCCCAACCTCCATAAAATCCAGTGCCGTCATCATTACTGTAATTGTCTGGTGATTGACCAGCATAAATATTAGCTACAGTATAAGTCGTATTATTCCCATAAATGCTATAAGCATTCTTTACAATGTTTGTAATTTCAGCAGAAGAATAGTACATGTGGTTATCTGCAGTTTCTGAATAATATGAATTTTCTGGCTCAGCTATAATATCTTCATAAGTTCCATTTTCTGCTTTTATTTTTACTGTATTTTTGTTTAATAGGTTCCCATTTGCTTTATATATAATATCAACATAAGCCGTTGATGATGATTGACTTTCCGAATATTCTCTGCAAACTGCACTAATTACTATTTGATAATCGTTACCATCATACATTATGATTGGTGAAAATTCAACGAATCGCTTTTGACTATTACCACTTCCTGTTGTATAGGTATTTGTAGGCGTAATGCTTGTGTATGCTCCTGATGCAGCAGTTCTATAAGCAAGAGCTCCATTACGAGATAGTCTAAAATCATACTGAGTTCTGTTTGTTCCAGTAAATCTGAAATTTACATAGCCTGAATTACCACTTCCTCCAGTTGTTCTGGATAATATATAACCACCTAACCTATTTTGTCCATTATTTGTACTAGCTATCATTCTTTTTGTTGCTCGACCTGACCAATATAAATAGGCAGCAACAATTTCATTTTCACAACCTGTTTCAGGAAAAACTAAGTTTGCAGAGGAAGAATTTATGACATCTGGATTATTGTCAGTATTATTAAATGAAACCTTAGTATTCCCATTTTCTCCATTAGGATTTCCTTTAGATGTAGTAATATTACTATTACCAATTTGTAAGAAATCTCCTTTTAGATTAAATAGTTTAGTTTCTGCTTCATAATAAGGCGTACTTTGAGTAGTGCCTCTTAAAGTAAAAGCCTGTCTTACTTGTGCTTTTACATAGTAAGGAAATATTATGCAGATAAATAGGGTAATTAAAAAGTTTTGGGAATTTATGTTTTTAAGAACCCTAAATGCTTTTTTATATTTTAACATAAAAAAAAGTCTCAATTAATACAAACTTAAACTAAATTTTACAATAAAGCAAATTTTGAATAAAATTATTAATCTAAATCAATAAAAGTTAAACTCAATTAATATATCAAGCAAATAAATCTCATTTAGTAGTCTATTTTTCTTGCTTATGTAACAAATAAGCTTTGAAGAATCCATTCAGATTTCCATCTAATACATCATCTGGATTGGTAGATTTATATCCACTTCTCAAATCTTTCACCCATCTGTCATCTAATACATAACTTCTTATTTGAGAACCCCATTCATTTTTCATTTTCTGGGCTTCTAACGCATCACGAGCCTCTAATTTTTTCTGTAATTCAATCTCATACAACCTAGATTTTAGCATCTTCAAGGCTGTTTCTCTATTTTGTATTTGTGACCGTTGTGTTTGGCATTCACATACAACACCACTTGGTATATGTCGTACACGAACTGCAGATTCTGTTTTATTTACGTGCTGACCACCAGCTCCTTGAGCTCTAAAAACATCCCATTCCAAATCTGCTGGATTGATTTCAATTTCTATAGAATCATCAACTACTGGATGCACAAAAACTGAACAAAATGAAGTCATTCGCTTCCCTTGTGCATTGAAAGGTGAAACTCGAACCAAACGATGCACACCATTCTCACCTTTCAGTAAACCAAAAGCATAATCGCCAGTTATTTCAAGCGTAACAGATTTTATACCAGCAACATCACCATCTTGATAGTCTAATTCAGTGATTTTATAATCATTTTTTTGAGCCCACATGGTGTACATACGCATCAACATCGAACCCCAATCGCAGGCTTCTGTTCCACCTGCTCCAGCATTAATTTCTAAAATTGCAGATAGTACATCTTCTTCTTTGTTTAGTGTTGCTTTAAATTCAGTTTCTTCCATTTCAGCAAGTACCAAATTATATTGCAGTTCCACTTCCTCATCAGTAGCTTCGCCTATTTCATTAAACTCTTTTAAAATAATTAAATCGTCTAATTTTGTTTGTACATTTTGATAAATATCCACCCAATGCTTGTCTTGTTTGATTTCTTTCATCAATGCTTGAGCAAGTAATTGGTTGTCCCAAAAATTGGGAGTTAAAGTTTTAGCTTCGTCGTCTTTTATTTTCTCAATTCTGTGAGCGACGTCAAAGATACCTCCCCAGCGCCGACGCTTTTTCCAGTAAGGATTTTAATTGTTCATTAGTCATAGTGTAAAATTACAAAAATATTTGTTTGTATTTCCATAGTAAAATATCATTCCTTGAATAAATACAATCTATATTGAAAATAAAATTCACTTTAACTTAACAAATTATCCAACGTTTAAAAAAAATAAAATTAGTTTTCCTATATTGGAGACTTATTTAAAATATAATTTAACTAAACGTAAGAAAAATATTAACTAAAAAACAAATTAAAATATGTTCCACTACTCAAAAGACCAAGACAATATCGTTACAATAACGATGGATATGCAAGGCAGGAGTGCCAATGTAATTAACGCTGAATTTGGAAACCTCATTGTTGATACTTTAAATAAGCTAGAAGCTGAAAAAGACAATATCGATGGTGTTGTATTAACTTCTGCAAAATCTACATTCTTTGCAGGTGCCGATATTGATAATCTTTATAAGCAAACAGATGCAAAAGAAATTTTTGATATGTGTGAAGGATTAAAAGCACAATTCAGAAGATTAGAAAAATTAGGAAAACCAGTTGTCGCTGCCTTAAATGGAGCTGCATTAGGTGGTGGCTTAGAATTG
This sequence comes from uncultured Chitinophagales bacterium, assembly GCA_964472755.1. Taxonomy (GTDB): domain Bacteria; phylum Bacteroidota; class Bacteroidia; order Chitinophagales; family JADIYW01; genus JADJSS01. Next base: position 23,883 of record CAYYMF010000026.1, read on the forward strand.
GCATTGGCTTGTCATTATAGAGTTGCTCTTAATAATCCTAAAGCTCAATTCGGATTACCAGAAGTTGGATTAGGTTTATTGCCTGGAGGTGGTGGTATTATTCGTCTAACTAGAATGATAGGTTTGCAACCTGCTTTACCATTATTGACAGAAGGAAAAAGATTAAAAGTTAAAGATGCTTTAAGCAATGGATTGATTAATGAGATTGCAGAATCTCCTGAAGATATGATAGCAAAAGCAAAAGCGTGGATAAAAGCAAATCCTAAGGCTATAAATCCTTGGGATGATAAAGGCTTTAAATTCCCTGGTGGAGACGCTAAAAATCCAAAAGTAGCCAGTATGATACCGATTGTGCCAGCTATGACAAAAAAGAAAACACACGGAAATTATCCAGCTGTACAAGCAATTATTAATACTGCCGTTGAGGGTTCTGTTGTAGATTTCGATACAGCATGTAGAATTGAATCCAGATATTTTACCTCATTAGCAACAGGACAAGTTTCTAAAAATATGATTACCGCTTTTTGGTATAATTTGAATGCTATCAACGCTGGAAATTCTAGACCTAAAGGATTTGAAAAATATACTACTAAAAAAGTTGGAGTTTTAGGTGCTGGAATGATGGGTGCTGGGATTGCTTATGTATCAGCCTATGCAGGAATGGAAGTTGTTTTAAAAGACGTAAGTATAGAATCAGCAGAAAAAGGGAAAGCTTACTCAGAAGGTATATTGAAAAAATTAATTTCAAAAGGAAAAGTATCTAAAGAGAAAGCAGAGGAAATTTTATCAAGAATTAAAGCTACTGATAAACCAGAATTTGATGGTTGCGATTTAATTATCGAAGCGGTTTTTGAAGATAGAAATCTAAAAGCGAAAGTTACTCAAGAGGCTGAAGCAACTATGTTGACAGAAGGAACATTTGCATCAAATACTTCTACATTACCAATTACAGGTTTAGCAACAGCATCAACAAGACCAAAACAATTTATAGGCTTGCACTTTTTCTCTCCTGTAGATAAAATGCCTTTGGTAGAAATTATCTGCGGTAAAGAAACCGATGATGCAACTTTGGCAAAAGCATTTGATTATGTATTACAAATTAAGAAAACGCCAATTGTGGTAAATGATAGTCGTGGTTTTTATACTTCAAGAGTTTTCTCTACCTATGTAATGGAAGGAATAGCCTTATTGGCAGAAGGAGAACACCCACGGTCTATTGAAAATGCAGGTTTAAAAGCAGGAATGCCAGTTGGCCCATTAGCTTTAACTGATGAGGTTAGCTTGAAATTAATGGATCATATTCGTCAACAAACTGAAAAAGATTTAATTGCAGAAGGTAAAGAAATTCCTAAGCATCCTGGTTTGCCTGTGATTTCAAAAATGTTAGAGTTAAATCGTCCTGGAAAAGCTGCAGGTGCTGGATTTTATGAATATCCAAAAGACGGCAAAAAACATTTATGGGAAGGCTTGAGACAACAATTTCCATTAAAAGAACAATTATCTGAACATGAAATGGTAGAACGTTTGTTATTTGTTCAAGCAATTGATACAGTTCGTTGTGTTGAAGAAAATGTATTAAGAAGTGTTGCAGATGCAAATATTGGTTCTATTTTTGGGTGGGGCTTCTCTCCATTCAATGGTGGAACGCTGCAATTTATTAATGGTTATGGATTAGATAAATTTGTAAAATGTGCTGCTGAATATGAAGCTAAATATGGCGAAAGATTTGCAGTACCTCAGTTGTTAAAAGATAAAGCCGCTAAAGGCGAAATATTTGTAGATTAATTCAAGTAATTTATTAGAAAAAAGGACAGTGTTAAGCTGTCCTTTTTTGTTTTAATAATCTAAAAGAAAATACCAATAAAATTAAATTCATCATAATTGAAACAATAGTGAGCAAAGCAATGGCTAGCCAAAAGTTATGATAATAGAAGCCTATCAGTAAACAAGAGAATTTTACTACAAATGAGGCAGTATTCCAATATAATTCAATATCCAATTTTTGATAAATATCTAAAATAAAATTTATTGGATTGGCTAACGCACCAACAAAATACCATAAGACAATATACGATGCAATATTTCCAGCAACTTGCCATTCCTCTCCAAATAGAAAGCTAAAAATATTTCCGCCAAATATTAAAACAATAATACTCGGCAAAATACCTAAACAAAATCCAAAATATAAAATCTTTTTACTCATTTTATGGAGTTCAGTTGGAGATAAATGAACAGCTTGTTGCATGAAAATTTGTGTCAATGCAGTTTGGTATAATCCACTGGGTGCTGCAATAACCTTTGAACCCATCGTATAAAATCCTCCTAAAGTATTGCCAAAAAAATAAACAATACTTGGAATAATTCCGTTTTGAGTGATTGTATTTATTAATGAAGATAAAACACCAAATTTTGGAAATTGACTAAACGTTTGGAAATGATTTTTTATATCATCAAATGAAACTAAAGATTTGAATACAGAACGATTGATAATAAGCAAAAATAGAGCAGCAATTGATTGTGCTGTAACAAACCCAAATATTAAGCCTAAATGTAAATCCCAAAAGTAAATGGCACAAAAAGAAACTATAAAATTAATCAATACAATCAATACTCTATAGGTAGAAATCAAATGATTTTTATGATGAATATTCAACCAAGCCACCAAGCTTTGGTTGATTCCATAAACTAAAGTTATAAGAGGTAAAAATAGATAATAATGATTTTGATAATTTAATACGTAAACAATAGAAAAAATTAAAACAATAATTGAGATAATGACAGCAGAAATTATGGAAATCTGTGTTAATTGTTTTCTTTGGCTTTCATCAGCAACTTGAATGGCAACATCTAATTTTAGGCTCACTATTTCTATAATAATAAATACTAATGAACTAAAAATACCAAAAATTGCAAAATCCTCAGGTGTATAAAATCTAGGTAAAATGAATAAGTTGAGTAAATTAAAAAGTTGTGCCAAAAGCAATCCACCAAATATCGGATAGAAATTTGGAATAGTAAATTGCTTTTTTAAACTGCTTAACATTTGTCAAAAATAAGACATATTTAAAGTATTTCTGAACTGAAAAATAGGAATTGTTTCAAAAGTAGTATATTTGAGAAAAATTCTAATTATGCTTATTTGGCTTTTTACTTTAATTTTCAAATTAAAAGGTTGGAAGTTAAAAACGGAGATGATACATCAATATCCAAAATCAGTAACAATTGCAGCTCCACATACCAGCAATTGGGATTTAATTATTTCTTTAGCTGCTTTTAATCTAATGGGTTTAAAAGTTAGATTTACATTAAAAGAAGAATGGTTTAGGTTTCCATTTAAAAGAATAATGATTGGTTTTGGAGGTATTTCTATAGATAGAAGCCCAAAACAAGCAGGCGAAAAAAGACTGAGTATTGTAGAAGCAATGGCTAATTTATTTAAAGAAAATGAAAAATTGCATATTATGGTTACTCCAGAAGGCACTCGCTCCTTGAGAACTGAATGGAAAACTGGTTTTTATTATACTGCAAAAGCTGCTGGTGTTCCAATTATGTGTGGCTACTTAGATTATAAAAATAAAGTTGCAGGTATCGGAAAAATCGTTTTTCCCTCCGATAATATGGAAGCTGATTTAAAAGAAATTATGAGTTTTTATAAAACCATTCAAGGTAAAAATCCAGAAAAATTCAGTACGGATTTGAGATATTCATAAGACTTGTAATTCCTATTTCTAAAGGAGTTTTATGCTTTTATTAAAGTATATTTAGTGTTTATAATATTCATAATATAATTTGTTATTGTAATTAATATCTTTATAATCAATTTATTGATAGAAAGTATCTTGTTTTTGTTTTTTGATAATTATCAAAAAATAGTATGTGTTTTTTTTACTAACTTTGTTAAGCTAATCAAACAATAGATTTAATATGAAGACTGCAACTTATAAGGATGAAAAAAAACAAGTATATTCTATCACAGAATATCATGATGTTAATCCTATCTACCAAAAATTAGAAAATTTAGTAGCTCAGCCATTGCAACACATACAACCTGATGCAATGAAAAATTATTTAGCTTATTACGATACTCAATGTACAAAATCTAAAGCAATTTACGAGGAAGCTCAAAAGTATATTCCAGGTGGTGTACAGCACAATTTAGCATTTAATTATCCTTTCCCTTTAGCATTTACAAAAGCTGAAGGTGCTTATTTGTATGATGCTGATGGCAATAAATATATAGATTTTTTACAAGCTGGTGGTCCGACTGTTTTAGGTAGCAATTATGAGTATGTAAGAGAAAAGGCAATTAAGCTTTTAAATGAATGTGGTCCATCAACAGGATTATTACACGAATATGAAGTGAAATTGGCAAAAATTATTTGCGATAATATACCATCAGTGGAGCAATTCAGAATGTTAGGTAGTGGAACAGAAGGCGTTTTAGGTGCATTGCGTTTAGCAAGAATCAAAACAGGAAAAACTAAAATTATTAAAGTAGGTGGTGCTTATCATGGTTGGAGTGATCAGATGGTTTATGATTTGAGAATCCCAGGTACTAAATTCTTTGATGCCAAAGGTATTCCTTTTATGATGCATTGGAACACACAAGCAGTTCCACCAAATGATATCGAAGCTTTAGAAACTACAATGAAATGGAATAGATTGCGTGGCGGTACTGCTGCTGTAATTGTTGAGCCATTAGGTCCTGAAAGTGGTACTTATCCTTTATATAGAGCATACACGCAGCAAGTTCGAGATTTATGCGATAAATATGGTGCTTTATTAATCTTTGATGAGGTTGTTACTGCATTTAGAGTGGGTATGAGCGGAGCTCAAGGATATTTGGGAGTAATGCCTGATTTAACAGTGTTCGGAAAAGTAGTAGCTGGCGGTTATCCATCTGCTGGTGGTTTAGGTGGAAGAGCTGATTTAATGGACGGTTTAGCTGCTGGATTACAAGGTGGCAAAAAAGTAAAAGTAGGCGGTACTATGGCTGCAAATCCATTAAGTAGTTGTGCTGGATATTATACATTAGAAGAAATTAAAAGAACTGGGGCTTGTGCTATCGCAGGGAAAGCTGGCGATAGAATGACCAAAGGTTTAAATCAATTAATTGATAAATATGGTGTGCCATTTGTAGCCTACAATCAAGGTTCAATTTGCCATTTGGAAACAGCAGGAACATTATTTGTGAAAATAAATTTCTTAAAAATTAAATCTGTCTTAGGCGAAATCAATAAACGAAAAAAATTGATGGAAGAATATGGTGCGGCATATATGGCAGAAGGTGTTGTTACATTAGCAGGAAGTCGATTATATACAAGTATGGCAGATACTGATGACGTAATTGATGAGGCTTTGAATAAGTTTGAAAATGTATTTAAAAACGTTCAGAAATAATGCCGTATTTTTTTGCTTATGATGTTGGAACAAGTAGTGTAAAATCTATTTTAACAGATGCTTCTGGTAAAATTTATGGAAGTGCCGTAGTAGATTATCCTCTTTTTATGCCAAATGATGGTTGGGTAGAACAAGAACCAGAAGATTATTGGAAAGCCATCTGCAAAGCTACCCGACAGATTTTAAGTGAAACACTAATTGATATTCATCAAGTTAAAGGATTAGCCTTTACAACTCAAGCGATGGGCGTTATTCCAGTGGATTCGCATGGAAATGTATTGTATAGAAATATTACTTGGGTGGACGGAAGAGCTGAAGAACAGGCCAAAAAAGCTATGCAATATTTCGGTCATAGACGTATTTTCAAAACAATTGTTGGAACTGAATTAACAGGAAAAGATGTCATTCCAAAAATTATTTGGTTAAAAGATAAACAACCTGATATTTATAACAAGACACATAAAATACTTGATGTCAATGGTTATCTAAAAATGAAATGTACCGGAAAAATGGTGGCGGAATGGTCGGGTGCTTGTTCCTACGGTTTTGACGTAAAGAAAAAAGATTGGGAACGTTTGTTTTTTAAATTGTGTAAAATTGATTTGAATAAATTACCTGACTTAGTTCGTTCAATAGATTTAGTAGGTACTTTAACTAACCAAGCAGCAGAGGAATTGGGTTTACCCAAACAGGTAGAAGTTTATGGTGGTTGTGATGATACACAAAGTGCGGCTGTTGGAACAACTGCAATAGGAGAGGGTGAACCACATATTTACGTAGGAACATCTGCTTGGATTGGCGTAGCCACAGAGAAAGCTCCAAAATTTAAAAATGGTGCATTTACATTACAAAGTGCTGACCCTGCAAAGAATCTAGTAGTTGGTATCACAGAATCTGCTGGAATTAATACGCAATGGCTGATTAATAATTTTTATCAAGAGGAGAAACAAAAATTTGAAGAACAAGCATTCTTTGAATTTTTAGAAGAAGAAATTAAAAAAACACCTGCGGGTGCTGATTATTTGATAATGACACCTTGGTTTTTGGGTGAACGTTGTCCTGTAAGCACGACTGCCACACGTTCTACTTTGTTTAATCTTACACATCAACATACAAAAGCTCATATTGCTAGAGCTAATTTTGAAGGAATTGCTCTAAATTTACGTTGGTCAATTCAAAACTTTGAAAGAGATTTTGGATTTAAAATTGAGCGGATTAAAATTACTGGTGGAGGAAGTCGTAATCATACATTTATGCAGATTCTATCCGATGTTTTAGGTAAAACAATTATTACCACTTCTCAACCGCTAAATGCTGGTGCATTGGGTGCTGCAATGTGTGCTATGGTTGGAAGCAAAGTACTGAATGGTTTTAATGATATTGAAAAAATTATTCAGACACAAGATGAATTTAAACCTAATGTCAATAGCCAATCTATCTATAATGAACTATTCATTACTTATCAGTCTATATACCATCAATTAGAAAAAAGTTATCAGTCGATTAATAAAAAAAGATTTGAATTGTAAAAAATAAATAAGTACGTATGACGGTTCAAGAAGCAAAAGAAAAAGTTTGTGCAGCAGGAAAGCAGTTGTTAAAAGAAGGCTTAGTAGCCAGAACTTGGGGAAATGTAAGCATTAAAGTGAATGAAAGACAAATGGTAATTACGCCAAGTGGCAGAAAATATGATGAACTCACTCCAGATGATATGGTTTTGGTTGATTTTTATACTTTGAAATATGAAGGGATAAAGCCATCATCTGAATTAAAATTACATTGTGAAGTTTATAAAACTAGACCACATATAGAATCTGTAATTCATACCCACCAAATGTATGCATCTATTGTTGCTGCAGCACGTAAAGACGTTATTGTAAGTGATTTGGAGCATCAAAAAATATTGGGAGGAAATATTATTAAAGCCGCACCTTATGCTTTGCCGAATACCAAAAAGATTACAGTAGAAACTGCGAGAGCCATAGAAAATTCCAATGCCGCCTTAATGTCTAACCACGGAGTTGTTTGTATTGGAAAGGACATAGAAGATGTGTTTGTAGTTGCAAGAACATTGGAAGCAGCATGTGCATTATTTGTAGATAACCAGAAAAATAAAATTGCATGACAAGCTTAGAAGCTAAAAATATTATTTTAGAAACTTATAATTATACTGCACAACAAAGTGTAGGATACCAAACTTGGGGAAAAGTTGATATTTTACAAATTGCAGTAAGAATCAATCAAAAGGAATATGCATTTTCTAAAGATGGTAAAAATTTAAAATCTATAACCGAAAATGATATTATTATCAGTAATGACAAAACAAACTTATTTGGAAAATTATTTCACAATAAGAAAAAAATAGAAGTTATTTTAATTACAAAGCAAACGTATGCTGCACAAGTTAAAGAAGAAATACCACCAATTTTAGATGACCAAGCTCAGTTGTTGGGCGTAAGTATTCGAATTGCTAAAAATGAAAATAATTTAAGTACAGCTTTGTGCAGTCGATATGCAGCTATTTTTGGAGATGGTCGTAGTATTTGTGTTGGTACAAACCTAGAAGACGCTTATGTAGCAGCACAATTATTGGAGAAAACTTCAAAAGCATTTGTCGAAGCCAAAGTTTTGGGCGGCGCAAAATCTATTAATAAAATTGAAGCTTGGCTTATGCAACAATTCTATCAATTAAAATACTCTAAGGAAGCAAAAAAGAATAAGTAATTTTTACTGTGCAACAGGTTTTTGAATATGATGTGCCTCTGCTTTTCCATTGTGGCAAGTCATACATTCAATTTGATTAACCATACCATCGTGCGGATGTTTTGCAAAATAATTTTCATTAATTTCTTTGGTCATTTTCATCATACCACGTGCAATCTCTTTTTGAAATTTTGCATCACTAGCAAAGTCTAATTCTTCAGGGTTGATTGCACTTGCAGCATGGCAATAATCACATTTCACACCCAATGCAACATTGAAAGATTTCATAATTCCCTTTAATGATTCCATTTCAATATCATTTGGAAGAACTTGCAAATTTTTAAACTTAGAAGTCTCTTTTTTCTTCATCTTCATAGCAAATGAGTTAGCTATAAATACAAAGGACAACAAAGTGAGCAGAATTGTGATTTTTTGTTTCATAAAATAGTTGTTTAGATGATTAAAGTTAATATAAAGAAATTAAATAATCAAGGCTTTTTGAGTAATAAGTACTGAGATGTGAGAGATGAGATTTTGGGATTTGAGAAATTAAGTAATTTAAAAATTAAACAATTTACTAATCACCTTTACAGAGGTTCGTGTCTGCATGAAACTGTTTTGTTCCGTTTCGTGCAGACACGAACCGAGGCCGTAGTACTTTTAGGTTTGTGAGGACACGAACCACGGCAATAAAACTTTGTGCAACTCTGTGTAAAAAACTTGGAGTCCTCTGTGGTTTAAAAGAGATGAGATGTGAGAGATTAATTTAAAATTAAACAATTTATTAATCATTAACTACTAAAATAATACTTGGTGTTGTTGGTTGCAAACCAACAATGGCGAGAGGGAATAATTACTTCATTATTTACCTTTTCTATTCCTAATAATTTGATAATCCAATAAATGTTGTATTAGATTTTGATTAGTTATACTTTAGAGTATGCAATTTGTTGAAGACATTAGACGGATAGAGAATAAAATTAATGAATACCAAAAGGCTGGTAAACTGATGTTTGCAAGCTCTAGCTTTCAGACACATTCTATTCCGATGATGCATATTATTTCCTTGATTGATAATACTATACCAATTTTGTTTTTAAATACGGGTTATCTATTTCCAAAAACAATTACATATAAAGATCAAATTGCTGATTTGTATAATTTGAATGTCATTGATGTAAAATCAGCTACTCCTCGTAATATGCAAAAAGATTATAATGGTCGTTTATTATTTGCATCAGATCCAGATTTTTGCTGCCATTTGAATAAGGTACAACCAATGGAACCTTATTTGCAACAATATGATATTTGGATAAATGGCGTTCGTGCTGACCAAAATGCGAATAGAGCTAATATGAAGGAGGAACAAGCAACACCGCAACGTGCTATGCGTTATCATCCAATGTTGCCGTGGACAAAACAAATGATTTGGAAATACATTAAAGAAAATAAGATTCCACTACATCCTTTAGAAAATGAAGGTTATACGAGTATTGGTTGCGAACCATGTACAAGAAAAATTGACCCAACTATGATGCAAGATGAGCGTATGGCTCGTTGGTTTGGGTTGAATAAAACAGAGTGTGGTCTTCATACAGAATTAATTAAGTAAATATAAAAATGAGAGTTTTAATCACAGGAGGAGCAGGTTATTTGGGAACTGAAATTGTCAAGAAATTAGTTCAAATAAAGACTGTTAAAGAAATTGTAGTGTATGATAATTTAAGTAAAGGAAATTACAATTTTTTCTTGTGTACATGTATTGGTGGAGATAATATTCGATTTGTTGAAGGAGATATTTTGGATACTAGGAAATTGAAAAAAGAATTAGCTAAAGTAGATGTAGTGATTCACGCTGCTGCAAAAGTAGCGACACCATATACCGACCATGACCCACATTTGTATGAACAAGTAAACCATTGGGGAACTGCGGAGTTGTCTTATGCTATTGAAGAAAGTAATGTACAAAAAGTAATTCATATTAGTAGTGTTTCAGTATATGGTTCGTCTGTAAAGAATAAACTAATTGATGAAAATACACCATTGAACCCCAAAACCTATTACAGTATTTCCAAAATGCGTGGAGAGTCATTTATGGAGCGATTAGGTGAGAAAATTCCAACACATATCATTCGAATTGGAAATTTATATGGCTTTAACCAAAGTATGCGTTTTGATGCAGTAATTAATCGTTTTGCTTTTGATGCAAATTTTCATAAAAAAATTACTATTCATGGAAATGGTATGCAAGAACGTGCATTTATTAACGTTGATAAAGCTGCAAAAATAATTTCTAACTTATTAGTTGATGAAAGTAAGAAAAGTAGCCTTTGTAATTTGGTAGATTTTAATAAAAGTGTAATGGATATTGCTATGACTTTTAAAGAAATTTATCCTGAATTGGAGATGCAATTTATTAACCAACACCTGAAGTTGCGAAACCTTGCAATTGGAACAAACTGCTCCATGTTTGATGAAATTAGAACAGGAGAGGTAGATATCAAACAAGAATTGCAACATATTATTATGCAGTTTGCATTTCATTAGAGATTTATTTATTTTTATCGATAGATGAAGATAAATTATACCGTTAGTTTTGATGAACCCAATACGCATTATGCTACAATAAATTTAACGATTTCCAATATTCAAGATGATTGCTTGGAATTGAAAATGCCTGTTTGGATTCCTGGAAGTTATTTAGTGCGTGAGTTTGCCAAAAATATAGATTTTATTTTAGATGTAGATACTCAAAAAAGACTCAAAAAGAAGAACAAAAATACTTGGTTGCTTGATGTTCAACATAGAAAAACTATTAGATTACAATATAAATTATACTGTTTTGAATGGAGTGTGAGAACCAACCATATAAATCAAGAACATGCATTTTTAAATGGAGCAGCAACTTTTTTATATGTTGAAAAATATCAACAATTACCAATTGATATTAAGTTTATTCCTAGAATAGATTGGAAAGTAATCTCAACAAATTTAGAATCTATAAATGATGATATTTGGCATAAAAAAGCTTCAAATTCTGATGAATTGTATGATAGTGTTTTTGAAATAGGTAATCAAAAAGTATATTATTTTGATGTTCAACAAACAGCTTATACATTGGCTATTTATGGAGATCATGATGCAGAAATAAGCAAGGTAATTAGCGATTTGCAGGCAATAATTGAACAACAAATTATGATATTTGGACAACATCCATGCCATCAATATTTGTTTATTATTCATCATAGTGAAAATGCTTTTGGAGGCTTAGAACATTGTTATTCATCTGTAAATCATATACCTAGAAACTATTTTCACAATCAGCTAAAATATCAACAAGCCATAAGTTTATTGGCACATGAACATTTCCATTTATGGAATGTAAAAAGAATAAAACCTTCTGAATTTATTCCTTTTGATTATGAGCATGAAAATTATACGGAAATGCTTTGGTTTTTTGAAGGCATTACGAGTTATTACGATGATTTAACTTGCTATCGTGCGGGTGTATTTTCTGATATCGCTTATATAAAAGTGATAGAAGACTTGCTAGAGGTTGTAGAAAATAATGCTGGAAATGATATCCAAACACTTGCAGAATCTAGTTTTGATACTTGGATTAAATATTATAGACCCAATGAAAATTCTGGCAATACTCAAGTGAGTTATTATCGTAAAGGTGCATTGGTTGCGATGTTAATGGATTTTATTATTCAACATTATTCCAATAAACAAATAAATTTAGATAAGTTGATGTATTCTGTTTTTAAGGATGCTTTGAATCCAAATTACTCAGGAGTTACGAAGCAATATGTCATTGATAAATTAGAACAAATTTGTCCATATAATTGGAATACTTTCTACGAAAATTGTATCGAAAGTACTCGACCATTAGCTATAAATGAAATCTTTAAATTGAGTAATTATCAATTAGTGATTTCAGATAAAAACACGAAAACAATTGGCGTGAAATTAAAGAAAGTAGGGGAACAATTTGTCATAAGTTCTATGGATAAAAACTACTTTAAATTTAATGGACAATTGCAAGTAGATGATGTTATCTTGAAAATAGATAATCAAGAACTATTCAATAATATTGACGAAATTTTAGAACAAAAAGCGATTGGTAAAATTTTAAATTTCTATATACGAAGAGATGGTATTGAAAAGGAAGTTGAGGTAATGTTGGCAAAAAGTATAGATAAGCGTTTTTCAGTTAGTTATAAATAAGAAAAAGCAGGAACTTTAA
>CAYYMF010000027.1:0-25691 GCA_964472755.1 uncultured Chitinophagales bacterium
TATATTGTTTTGATTAAAACTTGAAATCGCAGCTTCTGTTGTGCCACCTTTTGATGCCACTCGTTGTATCCACTCTTGGTTAGACAAATCATTTTTTTGAAATAATTCTACTGCACCTAAAAATGTTTGTGCAACAATTTTTTCAGCATCTTTTTCCGAAAAACCATACGTTTTTGCTTGCTCTACCATACTTTGCATAAAATAAAAAACATAAGCAGGACCACTACCAGAAACCGCAGTTATTGCATTCAATTGGTCTTCTTCTTGCATTGCAATTGTAACGCCTGTAGAGTTGAGCAATTGAATAATATAATCCATATCAGACGTATCAATACTTTTGTCCGACATAAAACCTGTTACGCCCAAACCTATTTGGCAAGGCAAATTGGGCATACATCGCACTACTTTTTGTGTATTTAGTCCATCTTGAATGGTTTGTATTGAAATGCCTGCCATTATAGATATAATAATTTGCTTTTGCTGAATAAATGAACGAATAGCATCAAAAATTACTGACGCATCTTGAGGCTTAATCGCCAAAACAATAATATCCATTGATTCAATAAACGAATGAATGTCTGTTTCTATGTTTTGGATACCATCTTGTTTTAATAAAGCAATTTGTTGTTCATTTTTTTCAATAACATATAAATCTTGGTAAGCTACCAAATCAGCATTTAAAAAACTTTGAGCAAAAGATTTGCCCATATTTCCGCCTCCAATAATCACGATTTTCATACTTGTAAAATTAAATTGTCAATCAAACGAACTTCACCCACTTTTGCTGCAATCAATACTGTAATAGGAATTTGCTCATTATATTCAAAAATAGGCTCTAAAGTTTTACCATTAACCACCACCAAATATTCTGTTTCTATCCAATTATCTTGATTCAAAAATTGAATATTTTCAGTAATAATTTGTTCAATATTTTCTGTTTTAAAACGATTTTGTATATCCACTAAAGCTTGATATAATTTTGTGGCAATTTTCCTAGTGTCATCACTTAATCGCACATTTCTCGAACTCATCGCCAGTCCATCAACTTCTCTTTTAGTGGCACAAATAACAATCTTTGTAGGAATATTAAAGTTATCTATCAATTTTTGAATAACCATACATTGTTGGTAATCTTTTTGACCTAAAAAAAGCAAATTGGGTTGTACAATATCTAATAGTTTTTTTACAATTTGAATGACACCTTCATAATGTCCAGGTCGCTTTTCGGCTTCAAGCGTTTTGCCCAAAAAACTTAAATCCACAGAAAGCAATTCAGAAGTAGTGCCTTTGGGATACATTTCATCTACAGATGGAACAAATACAACATCACAACCAGCAGCAATTAACATTTCTAAATCAGCATCAAGTTGAGTAGGATATTTATCATAATCCTTTTTATCGTTGAATTGCGTTGGGTTTACAAAAATACTGCAAATCGTAAGGTCACAATTTTTTTTCGATTGTTCAATCAGCGAAAGGTGTCCTTGGTGCAATGCCCCCATTGTCGGTACAAAACCAATTATTAATTGACTTTCAGACTGTTCGTCTAAATATTTTCTGATTTCAATTATAGAGCTAAATACTTTCATTTTCAAAAAATAAGCAATATTAACACATAAAATTCGTACCTTTGAGCAGATTTTTAAAAAATTCAAAAAATAAATTTGAGGAAGTAGCGTATGGAACAAAAAAGATTATTGTTTGTAGCACAAGAAATGGATCCTTATTTGGCTTTAACAGAAATGGCAAGTTTGGTTAAAAGATTAGCTCCAATGGCGACAGACAATGGCTGGGAAGTGAGAGTGCTGATGCCACGTTTTGGAGTAATCAATGAAAGAAGAAACCGTTTACACGAAGTCGTTAGGCTTTCAGGTATTAATATCATTATTGATGATTTAGATTATCCATTGATTATAAAAGTAGCTTCGTTGCCTGGAACAAGAATTCAAGTTTACTTTTTAGATAACGAAGAGTTTTTTAAAAGAAAATTGGTTTTCAGAGATGAAGAAGAAAACTTCTTGGAAGATAATGGAGAGCGTATGATTTTCTTCTGTAAAAGTTTGATAGAGACAGTTCGTAAATTTGGTTGGACACCAGATATTATTCATTGTCATGGTTGGTTTACGAGTTTGATTCCAATGTATTTAAGAACGCATTATGCAAAAGATCCAATTTTTACAAATAGTAAAATTATTTATTCTTTGTACGAACAAGATTTTCAAGAAGAATTGAAAAATGGATTTTTGAAAAAAGCAAAAATTAGCGATCAAATTAAAGACAAAGACATGCAACTTTTAGAAGGATTAAATAATGTATGTTTAAATAAGCTAGGTATAAAATTTGCTGATGCCATAAGTGTTGGTTCGAAAGAACTGAGTGAAGCAGATACTTTTAAGAAACTCGCTGCAAAAAAACCTTGGTTAGCATATCAAGAAGATATTGATATCCAACAAAAATATTTAGATTTTTACAACCAAATTATTGGATAATATACATGAAGCAATACTTTTTAATCCTTTTAGCTTTTACAGCAATCTTTTCTTGTAAAAAAGCTGACAATATAGGCGGCGATATTTTACCCAATTCAGATTATTTGAATTTAGAGCTTTCAGATTCATTTTTATTAACATCAAAGACGATTGCAGAATCGCCCGTAAGAACAGACAAATTGATTTTTAATTATGTTGGTGTGTTGCAAAGTGCTGAATATGGAAAAAATCATGCCAAATTAATGTTTGAATTAGCAAATCCAGCAATTGCTTTAGCTGATTCTTTAGCTCCATATACGATTGATTCGGCAGTGTTATTTATGAAATACAATATTGTTTACGGCGATACTAATTCCACTCAAAATATTGTGGTTAAATCATTGAATGATAATATTTTAGAAAATCAAAAATACTATTCTGATAATGCTGCTTTCTTTGGCACAACAGAAGTCGGGAGAGCAAATAATATTGCATTGAAACCCAGTCAAAAATTTTTCACATATACGGGAGATACTTTAGGCTCTCTTTCTGTAATTCGAGTACCAATGGAAACTAGCTATGCTCAAACTTTTATTGATAAAATTGGCTCTACGGATAGTGTTTTAACTAAATATGCTAATTTTGATAATTATTTTAGAGGATTAGAAGTTGCTTTTGAGAATAATTTAGGCAATGCTATGGCTTTAGTAGATTTAACAAGTGACAAAACTCGATTTACTATCTTTTTGAAAGATAAAAATGGTGTTAGAAAAGAAATGAATATGTACCCACGCTTGACAAGTGTCGTTAAAGAAAGTACGACGTATTTACAATCTTCAGCTATAAATGTTTATGGAAATACATATAATGCAGCAGTAAACAATGCATTAAGTTCTGTAGAATTGACAGATAGTATTAATTACATCATCGGACAAGCTGGTTTGATGAATAAAATTACAATTCCAGATTTCACTAATTTGATAAATCAGCAAGCTGCAGTGAATAAAGCAGAATTATATGTTACTCAAATTAATTCAAATGCTGATACAAGTTCTAATGTTTCTATTATTTATGCATTATATAAAGACAATTCAGGGAATTTTAAAATTTCAGGAATTGGTGCAAAAGATTCTGTTTATGTAAATGGAAATAATGAAAAAGTAGCTCGATATAATATTAATATTTCAACTATTGTAAAAGAAATGTGGTTAGGCAGATTAACAACGAGAGATATTTATTTATCGAACCACAATATTAATCAAAATACAGAAGCAGAACTGAATGATATTTCTTATCTTGGTGGTTATGCTCCAACAAAATTAACGATTGGAGGTACTAATAGTAGTGATATTTATCAAAAAACAAGATTGAAAATATTTTATTCAAAGCAGTAATATAAAAATTTATGTGTGGAATTGTAGGATATATAGGAAAAAAGAAAGCCTTTCCAATAATAGTAAATGGATTAAAAAGGTTAGAATACAGAGGTTATGATAGTTCTGGTGTTGCAATTTTAGATAAAGAACATAATCTAAACGTTTATAAGAAAAAAGGCAAAGTGATAGAAATGGAAGCTTTTGCCTTAGCAAATAATATTGAAGGAAATATTGGAATTGGTCATACAAGATGGGCAACACATGGAGAAGCTAATGATGTAAACGCC
Source organism: uncultured Chitinophagales bacterium (assembly GCA_964472755.1). GTDB lineage: Bacteria > Bacteroidota > Bacteroidia > Chitinophagales > JADIYW01 > JADJSS01. The sequence continues at coordinate 4,132 of CAYYMF010000027.1, forward strand.
CACCCACATATTAATACAGATGGGGATATTGCGATTATTCATAATGGAATTATTGAAAACTATAATGCGTTAAAAAAAGCATTAGAACAAAGAGGCTATCAGTTTCGTTCACAGACAGATACTGAAGTTGTTGCACACCTGATTGACGATATCCAAAAAAATGTACAAGTTGATTTAGCTGAAGCCGTTCGTTTAGCGTTGAATGAAGTAGTAGGTGCTTATGCTATTGTCGTTATTTCAAAAAAAGAACCAGATAAATTAGTAGTTGCAAAAATGAGTAGCCCAATGGTAATTGGGTTTGGTGATGGAGAATTATATGTAGCTTCTGACGGTTCTCCGCTTATTGAACATACTAGAAGAGTTAGTTATATCGAAGATGGTCAAATGGCTGTTTTGCACTTAAATGGTGAAATTGAAATAAAGAGTCTAAAAGACAATGTTGTTCAAAATCCTTATATCGAAGAATTAAGTATTAGCCTTGAAGCGATAGAAAAAGGAGGATTTGAACATTTTATGATGAAAGAAATTCACGAACAACCACAAGCTATTTTAAATAGTATTCGAGGCAGAATGAGTTTAGAGCAAATGAAAATAAGCTTAGGTGGAATAAATAAATTTGAAAGCAGCTTTAAAAATGCGGAACGTATAATTATTGTTGCTTGTGGTACTTCATGGCATAGTGGCTTGATAGGAGAATACCTAATTGAGGAATTGGCAAGAGTGAATGTGGATGTAGAATATGCTAGTGAATTTAGATATCGAAATCCAGTTTTATCTGAAAAAGATATTGTAATTGCTATTTCTCAATCTGGAGAAACAGCAGATACAAAAGCTGCGTTGGAATTAGCAAAACAAAAAGGAGCTTTTATTTATGGTATTTGTAATGTTGTAGGTTCAAGTATCGCCAGAATGACAGATGCGGGTTCTTATACACATGCAGGTCCTGAAATTGGTGTAGCATCAACAAAAGCATTTACAACACAAGTAAGTATATTAGTGTTACTTGCTTTACAATTGGCAGAGTTAAGAGGTACGATTTCTTCGCCTAAACTCAATGAATTTTTAAATGAATTAGATTTGCTACCTGCTAAAATTGAAAAAATTTTAGAAAGTGATAGTTATATTAAAGAGATTGCAGAAGTTTTTCAAGATTCAAGCAATTTTTTATATTTAGGAAGAGGCTTTAATTTCCCTGTTGCATTGGAAGGGGCATTAAAATTAAAAGAAATCTCTTATATTCACGCCGAAGGTTATCCAGCTGCCGAAATGAAACATGGACCGATTGCTTTGATTGATAAAAACATGCCAGTTGTGGTATTAGCACCTAATTGCCAACACTATGAAAAAGTAATTTCAAATGTGGAGGAAGTTAAGACAAGAAAAGGTAGAATTATCGCTGTAGTTACAGAGGGAGATACAGAAGTAGAAGCATTAGCGGAATATGTTATTGAAATTCCAAATACTTTAGAAGCTTTGTCTCCTATACTTTCTGTTGTTCCATTGCAATTATTGGCTTACCATATTGCAGTAATGAGAGGCTGTAATGTAGATCAGCCAAGGAATTTAGCAAAGAGCGTTACCGTAGAATAGATACAAAACTTAAAGATTATTTAATTTGAATAAAGTTACTCGAACTTAATTTTTAATTAATCTAAAAAATCTACTTCTTTTTTATGTATTCTAATTTTTAAATTGTACTTTTGCACCTCACTATGTATTTTGTGCATAGTTTTTCTTTTAAAATGTTTTTTAATCTAAAAAAAATTATTTATGTCTTTTAAGAAGGATAGTAAAGTTAAAGCAGAATTTAATAAAATTACTTTAAAGTTGGCATCTCCAGATGTTATTCTTAGTCGTTCTTGCGGAGAGGTGAAAAAGCCTGAAACAATTAACTACAGAACGTATAAGCCGGAGATGGACGGACTATTTTGTGAACGTATTTTTGGACCTTCTAAAGATTATGAATGTTATTGCGGTAAGTATAAAAGAATTCGATACAAAGGCATTACTTGCGATAGATGTGGTGTTGAAGTAACAGAAAAGAAAGTACGTCGTGAAAGAATGGGGCATATTAAATTGGTTGTTCCTATCGTACATATTTGGTATTTCAAATCGTTGCCAAATAAAATTGGTTATGTTTTAGGGTTATCTTCTAAAAATTTAGAGTCTATCATTTATTATGAAAGATATGCTGTAATTCAAGCAGGTATTTTGGAAGATGGTATTATGATAAATGGCGAAAAGAAAACATATAAGTATCTTGACTTATTAAGTGAGGAAGAATATTTAGATGTAATGGACGCTTTGCCAAAAGAAAATTTATTATTACCAGAAGAAGATCCAAATAAATTTATCGCCAAAATGGGCGGTGAAGGTGTTAGAGATTTATTAGCAAATATCAAATTAACAGCACTAGCTTCTGAATTAAGACATAGTGCATCTAATGAAACTTCTCAACAAAGAAAATCTGAAGCATTAAAAAGATTAAGTGTTGTTGAAGCATTTAGAGAAGCTAATGAACATACAGAAAACAGACCAGAATGGATGGTTGTTCATTATTTGCCTGTAATTCCACCAGAATTAAGACCTTTAGTTCCATTAGATGGTGGTCGTTTCGCTTCATCGGATTTGAACGATTTATATAGAAGAGTTATTATCAGAAATAACCGTTTAAAGAGATTAATTGAAATTAAAGCACCTGAAGTTATCTTGAGAAATGAAAAGAGAATGCTTCAAGAAGCCGTAGATTCTTTATTTGATAACTCAAGAAAATCTAATGCTGTAAAAGCCGATGGTGGACGTGCCTTAAAATCATTATCAGATGGTTTAAAAGGAAAACAAGGTCGTTTCCGTCAAAACTTATTAGGAAAACGTGTGGATTATTCAGGTCGTTCGGTAATTGTGGTTGGTCCAGAATTAAAAATGCATGAATGCGGTTTGCCAAAAGATATGGCGGCTGAGTTATTTAAACCGTTTATCATTAGAAAATTATTAGAAAGAGGAGTTGTTAAAACCGTAAAATCTGCAAAAAAATTAGTAGATAAAAAAGAATCTGTAGTTTGGGATATCTTGGAAAATGTAATGAAAGGTCATCCTGTATTATTGAACAGAGCCCCAACTTTACACAGATTGTCTATTCAAGCTTTCCAACCAAAATTAATAGAAGGAAAAGCAATACAATTGCATCCATTAGTAACAACAGCATTTAATGCCGATTTTGATGGTGACCAAATGGCAGTACACGTTCCACTTGGAAACGCTGCTATCTTAGAAGCTCAGTTATTAGTTTTATCTTCTCATAATATTTTGAACCCTCAAAATGGTTCGCCAATGACAATTCCTTCTCAGGATATGGTGCTTGGTTTATATTATTTGACAAAAGGTAAAAAAACAACGGAAACGGAAAAGGTTTTGGGAGAAGGAAGAACTTTTTACTCTGCTGAAGAAGCGATTATTGCATTGAATGAGAAGAAAGCAGATATTCATGCTTGGGTAAAAGTAAAAACCAAAGTCTTAGAAAATGGCAAATTGGTTGATAAAATTATAGAAACGACTTTAGGTAGAATTATCTTCAACCAAAATGTTCCTGCATCTTGTGGATTTGTCAATGTACTTTTGACTAAGAAAAATTTGAAAGATGTTATTGGGAATGTATTAACAACAACTGATATTCCAACAACAGTAAATTTCTTAGACAATATTAAAGAAATGGGTTATCGTCAAGCATTTAAAGGTGGTTTATCTTTCAATATTGATGACTTGATTATTCCAGATTTGAAACAAAACTTGCTGAAAGAAGCTTTATTAGAAGTGGAAGATGTTTGGCAAAACTTTAATATGGGTTTGATTACCAATAATGAGCGTTATAACCAAATTATTGATATCTGGACACGTGTTGATACAAGAATTACGGAAGGATTGATGAAGGAAATTTCCTCTACAAAACAAGGATTTAACTCAGTTTATATGATGTTAGATTCTGGTGCGAGGGGTTCAAAACAACAAATTAAGCAGTTGGCTGGGATGAGAGGCTTGATGGCAAGACCAAGAAAATCTGGTTCAGCTGGTGGAGATATTATTGAAAACCCAATCCTTTCTAATTTCAAAGATGGATTGAGTGTATTGGAGTACTTTATTTCTACTCACGGTGCGAGAAAAGGTTTGGCGGATACTGCACTTAAAACAGCAGATGCTGGTTATTTGACAAGAAGATTGGTGGATGTTGCACAAGATGTAATTATTAATGCAGAAGATTGCGGCACTTTAAGAGGATTAAATGTTGCAGCACTTAAAGAAGGAGATGATATTATTGAGTCTTTATCAGATAGAATTGTTGGAAGAACAGCTTTATTAGATGTTGTGCATCCAATTTCTGGTGAAGTAATTGCAGCTGAAGGAGAACTAATCAATGAAGCAACTGCTAAACAAATTGAAGAGGCTAAAATTGAAGAAGTAGAAATTCGCTCAGTATTAACTTGTGAATTAGATAGAGGCGTTTGTTCTAAATGTTATGGAAGAAACTTAACCAATAACCAAAATACTCAAATAGGTGATGCTGTTGGTATCATTGCTGCACAATCAATTGGTGAACCAGGTACACAGTTGACTTTACGTACATTCCACGCAGGTGGTGCTGCGGCATCAGTTGCTGCGGATTCAAGTTTATTAGCTAAGTTTGATGGTAAGTTAGAATTTGATGAAGTTAAATCTGTAAAACAAGAAACAGAAGATGGAACCGTTAAACAAGTAATTATTGGAAGAACTGGAGAAATTAACATCGTTGATGAAGAATCTGGAAGAGTACTAATCACAAATAATATTCCTTATGGTTCAATTTTGGCTGTAAAATCTGGTCAAAAAGTGAAAAAAGGTGACGTGATTTGCAATTGGGATCCATATAATAATGTGGTAGTTTCTGAATTTAAAGGAATCGTGAAGTTTGAAGATATCATCGAAAACGTTACTTATAGAGAGGAAATTGATGAGCAAAAAGGACACATAGAATGGGTAACTATCGAATCGAGAGATAAGAAGAGAGCACCAGCAATCAAAGTAGTTGATGATAAAGGAAAAGAATTAGCTTCTTATTCAATGCCAGTTGGTAGTCATATTATTATTAAAGATAATGTTGCGGTTAATACAGGAACAATCCTAGTGAAAATTCCAAGAATTTTAAGTAAAGTTCGAGATATCACGGGAGGTCTTCCAAGAGTTCAGGAATTATTCGAGGCTAGAAACCCTTCAAATCCTGCAAAAGTTTCTGAAATTGACGGTCAAGTTACTTTCTCAAAAGCAATTAAGAGAGGAAATAGAGAAATTACCGTTACTTCAAAAGATGGCGTAAGAAAGAAATACTTAGTTTCTTTGACAAAACATATTTTAGTTCAAGATGGCGATTTTGTAAAAGCGGGTATGCCATTATCTGATGGTTCTATCACACCTGCTGATATTTTAAATATCAAAGGTCCAGGTGCATTACAAGCATACTTAGTAAATGAAATTCAAGAAGTTTACCGTCTTCAAGGTGTGAAAATCAATGATAAACACATTGAAGTAATTGTAAGACAAATGATGAGTAATTTATTGATTGAAGATGCTGGAGATACAAAATTCTTAGAAGGAGATACTGTAAATAGATTCGAATTTGTAAAAGTAAATGACGACATTTTTGATAAAAAAGTTATTACTGATGCAGGTGATTCTCAAGAACTTTATGCTGGACAAATCGTTACAATGCGTCAAATTAGAGAAGAAAATTCTAACTTGAAAAAGAATGACTTAAAAACTTTGGAATATAGAGATGCTTTACCTGCAACAGGAAGCCCATTATTACAAGGTATTACAAAATCTTCTTTAGGTGTTGATAGCTGGATTTCTGCGGCATCATTCCAAGAAACAACCAAAGTATTAAACAGAGCTGCAATTAATGCGTCTATCGATTATATGCAAGGATTGAAAGAAAACGTGATTGTTGGTCATAGAATTTCTGCTGGTACTGGTGTTAAGGCTTTCCAAGAAATCAATGTTGCTAATAAAAAAGAACATGATAAATTGGTTAAAAAAGCATTTATAGAAGAAGACGAAGATTAAAACTTTTAACTATCTTTATAAGGTTGTCGAAAGACAACCTTTTTTTTATCATAAAATATTCATATCATGGAAAATAATAATCAAAATCAAATCAACATTGAACTGCCAGAAGATATTGCTGAAGGAGAATACAGCAATTTGGCAATTATTACGCACTCTAACCAAGAATTTGTAATAGATTTTATTAGAGTTGCCCCAGGAATTCCTAAAGCAAAAGTAAAATCAAGAATTATATTGACACCGCAACACGCAAAACGCTTGATGAAAGCTTTGCAAGATAATGTCAAAAAATTTGAACAACTGAATGGTGAAATCAAAGATAACGAAGCAGTAGCCTTGCCAATGAACTTTGGAACACCGACGACACAGGCATAATTTGGTTTAATATTAAATAGAATTAAATATAACTTGTGTATAATACAAAGACCATTATTTTTTTAGTAATTTTGGTGTAATAATGAACGTTAAAGATAATCCACATAAAATTGATCCAAGTATTTTGGACGGATTAGCTATTCAGCTAGAAGGTGAATTTTTTGTTGATGAAAAGATGAGAATCTTATACGCAACAGATGGCTCCGTTTATAAAGAATATCCGTTGGCAGTTGTATATCCTAAAAATGAAAGCGATATTCAAAAGCTCATACATTTTTCTAATCAATATAAAGTTGCCTTAATTCCGAGAGCTGCTGGCACATCTTTAGGTGGCCAAGTAGTTGGAAATGGTATTGTTGTTGATATTTCTAAACACTTGAATAAAGTGATTGAAGTTAATACAGAAGAAAGTTGGGTTAGAGTGGAGCCAGGTGTTATTCGTGATGAATTAAATTATTATCTAAAAAATCAAAATTTATATTTTGCTCCTGAAACATCTACGGCAAATAGAGCTATGGTTGCAGGAATGGTAGGCAATAATTCTTGTGGTGCTAATTCTATTGTATATGGTTCTACAAGAAATCACGTTTTAGAGTTAAAAGGATTTTTGAGCAATGGAGATGCTATTAGTATCAAAGCTTTAGATGATAATGAGATTGATAATAAAATACAACTTAAAAATAGAGAAGGTGAAATTTATCGTTTCCTTTTTGATAATTTAAGCAAACCAGCTATCCAATCTCAAATCAAAGACAATTTTCCAAAGGAAAGTATTCACAGAAGAAATACAGGTTATGCTGTTGATGTTTTGCTAGAGCAAGCACCATTTGAGCCAACAGGTCGAGCTTTTAATTTAGCAGAATTAATTTGTGGCTCAGAGGGAACTTTAATGTTTATAACAGAAATTAAATTAAATTTAGTTCCTACCCCACCAAAATATAAAATTGTTGTAGCAGCACATTTTCAAACGCTCGAAGAGAGTTTGAAAGCGACAGTTTTTGCTATGAAATTTGCACCATCAGCTTGTGAGTTGATGGATAAAGTTATTTTGGATTGTACCAAAGCGAATGTCGAACACCGAAAAAATAGATTTTTTGTAAAAGGCGATCCTGCAGCAATTTTGTGTGTAGAATTTTCATCAGACGATACAGCCTATACACAAAAAATGGCTCAGCAATTTACTTTGTTGTTAGAAAAAGAAAATTTAGGCTATCAATACCCATTAATCGAAGGTAATGATATCAATAAAGTGTGGAGTTTGCGAAAAGCAGGTTTAGGCTTGTTGGCAAATATCCCAGGCGACCCAAAAGCTGTTGCAGTGGTCGAGGATACAGCCGTACATATCGAAGATTTGCCAGCTTATATTATGGAGTTTGAGCAAATGATGCAGAAATACGGACAAAAATCTGTGTACTATGCACATGCAGGAGCAGGCGAATTACACTTGCGTCCTATTTTAGATTTAAAACTTAAAAATGATAGAATTTTATTCCGTCAGATTGCAGAAGATACCGCCCATTTGGTAAAAAAATATGATGGCTCATTGAGTGGAGAACATGGTGATGGTCGCGTACGTGGAGAATTTATTCCTTTAATGGTAGGTATTGAAAATTATCAATTATTACGAGATTTAAAATATACTTTCGACCCCGAAAATTTATTAAATCCTAATAAAATTGTGGATACGCCACCAATGGATACTTCATTCAGATATGAAGAAGACCAAAAAACAAATCAATTTGATACAGTTTTAGATTTTAGTGAAGACCAAGGTATATTACGTGCAGCAGAGCGTTGCAATGGTTGTGGTGAATGTAGAAAATTACCATTAAGTGGAGGAACAATGTGTCCTTCTTATATGGCTACCAAAAATGAGAAGGATACCACTCGTGCGAGAGCAAATATTTTAAGAGATTTTCTAACCAATTCTGATAAAGAAAACAAGTTTGACCATCAAGAAATTTATGATGTAATGGACAACTGTTTATCTTGTAAAGGCTGTACTTCAGAATGTCCATCAAACGTAAATATTCCAGCATTAAAAGCAGAGTTTTTGCATCAATATTATAAAGAACATGGTGTCCCCTTGAGAACAAAGGCCATTGCAAATATTAATTCTCTAAATAAATTAGGTTCTAAGTTTGCTAAATTGAGCAACTACTTTATGACGAATAAATTCTTCTCTTCCCAAATGAAGAAGCGTTTAGGCATTGCTGAGAAAAGAAGTTTGCCTTATATCTATGCTGAATCTTTGGAGCAATGGTTTATGAAAATCAAGGATAAGCAAAAGGTAAAATATAGAAATGGAAAAGTTTATTTGTTTATAGATGAATTTACCAATTTCAATGATGTGCCGATTGGTCAGAAAGCCGTACAGTTATTGAATAAATTGGGCTACGAGGTAGATTATATCAAACATAAAGAAAGTGGAAGAGCCCATTTGTCTAAAGGACTTTTGGATAAAGCAAAAGAATTGGCAAACTATAATGTTTCTATTTTTACAAGTTGGATAAATAATGATACACCATTAATAGGCATTGAGCCTTCTACAATTCTAACTTTCAGAGATGAATATTTAAGGTTGGTTGATGAACCATTAAAAGATAAAGCAAAAAATTTAGCTAAAAACTGTTTTATGATAGAAGAATTTATCTATCAAGAAATGGAAAAAGGCAACATTACTAATAAATCTTTTACCAAAGAACCACAGGTTATCAAATTACAAGGGCATTGCCATCAAAAATCATTATCCTCTGCTGATTATTCAGCGTGGATTATGGGTCTGCCTGAAAATTATGTTGTTGATGTAATTCCGAGTGGCTGCTGTGGAATGGCAGGAAGTTTTGGTTATGAAAAAGAGCATTATGATTTGTCTATGCAAATTGGTGAATTAGTGATGTTTCCAGCTATTCGTTCGGCTGAAAAAGCAATTATTGCATCATCAGGAACGAGTTGTCGCCATCAAATAAAAGATGGTACAGAAAGAATTGCTTTACATCCAATAGAAGTTTTATTTGATGCTTTAGTATAATCGGATTAAAAATCCTTACTTAAAGAAATGTGCCATATTGGTTTGGTAGAAAGTGTTTTGCCATTGTGTCCCCAACCTGCATCAATTCTTATAAAATAACCCATAATATTTGAGCGAACACCGCCACCAAATCCATATACAAAAGGATTTCTGTATGTTTTCAAAGTAATTTCCATTGGATTACCAGGATTGATAATTTCTTTTCTATAAGCATTTTCTTTATCAAAAGGATTGGCTTCGCTATATGCCATTCCAGCATCAAAAAATCCTATCAATTGGAAATCTCTAATAAAGTCAGATTGTATTGCTTTTTTAGCAAAAAATGCAAACAATGGCCATCTTAATTCTGAATTCCAAAGTAGATAATTATTGCCATTTCTAATATTTTGTGGCAAACCTCGCATATTATTAACAGGTGCTTGTAACCCAAAATTAGTTGTGCCATCAATCGGAATATTGTTATCGTATTTTTGATTCAGCCAAGTATCTACACCACCTAAAAAATATAATATTTTTTGTGTCCCAAAGGAAGATGCAAAAGCCACACGATTTGCCCAAATCAGATTTTTATGAATTTTTAAATAATAACGTAAATCAAAGCCAATATTGTAAGTATTTAAACCTTTGCTATTGATATTTTTGTAGTATTCAAAGAAAGTTTTGAATTTTAAACCTTTTGGAATATTGAATTGAATATCTTCTGTACCATCGTGTACAAATTCTAATTTACCATTTATCCAATTTTCAGTTTGCTTTTTTAATGCAAAAGCATTAGCATCTGTATAGGTTGGTGTAAATTGTTCATTTCGGTAACCTCCAGAAACTTTTAATGCATTTTTATCATTGAAAGGAAAGCTTAATCCAGCATCTGCAATATAAGTTGAAGTTCTTGCAATATAGCTTCCTATACTTGCACCAGCTCCGTCAAACACTTCAAACCCAACTTTATTAAAACGACTATAAAATGAAAGATGTCCATCAACTCTATGTTTTAAGGCATCGTACCTTAATGCAATTTCTGAACCATCAAAAGTAAAAGGCATTCTGATTGCTCCACTCAAACGATGATTGTCCATAATATCACTTATGCCAACTTTTAGTAAAACACCAACACTTGGGAATTCATAACGACCTTGATTTTGTTGCACGCTTTGATAAGTATTCATCAATGAATTATCTAATTGAGTTGTAAAATAATCTGTTGCAAATTTTGATTTGTATGGCGAAGCCGCGGGCAATGTGTTTAAAATTGCAAATTTTTCAACTTGATTAATTGGTTCAACAGTATTATTTTCTTCTGCTGATTCATTTGCATTTACAGATGGTTTAGTTTCATTTGGGATACTGTCTGTTTTGTGGGTTGTAATTCTATTCTTAAATTTTGTTTGAAATGTATAAGGAAAATTTCCAATATAGATACTATCTAAACTTATTTGGCTATTGTTAAAAACATTAGGCTGAATAGTCGTTTGTGTATTAAAATTATTGTTGATATGCTTTCCTTGTTTTGTTGAAGTAATAAAATTTGTTGGAGCAATACCATCTGTTATTTCTGTTGTTGAGAGTTTGTTTTCAGAATAGATTTTGCTTTTTGTTTTTCTTTTATTTATTACATCATTTACTAAATAAATATTGGAAGTATTTGTGATATTAACGGCTTCTATATTTTTTTCAAAATTAGTAATTGGTTTATAGTTAAACGATAAAATATTTTTCTGCGTTTGGTCAATTGTATCGTTTATTGTACTAGATGATATATTTCCGACATATTGATTATTAATGCCATTTTCATCACTCATAAACGTAAAATAACCAGCATTAAAATTGCCGATTGGAATTTCAGTGGCATTTGGCGTTGTGGTTAAACGTTCAATGTTTTTTCCGTTGATATCGGATATAAATAAATCTAATGCTTCAAAATGGTAAGCTGAAAAATCTCCAATAGATTTTGACGGTATATTGGAACTGAAAAATATTTTTTCTGTCCCATTCCAATTGCTAACTTTTGGATTTAGTTGGTCGAAAATATCATTGGTAATTTGATTACTTGAATTACTAGAAATGCTATATTGAAATAAATCTGTTTGTCCATTTTTTTGAGCAGATAATACCAACTTATCATTATTATAGGAAAAATCTAATCCATAGATTTTGTCAATATTTTCAACTTTGTTTGTTTTTGTTTTTTTAGTAGAATAATCTTTAATTTTTATATAGTTTTTCCCATTTTTATAATACGCTATCGCCAAAAGACGATTGTCTTTACTCCAAGCAAAAACATTATTTGAATTGAATTTATTTTTTAGAATTACTTGACTATTTTTCTCTAGAAGTTCTATTGCTTTTATTTTTTGCTTATTCTTTTTAATTATACTATAAGCCATTTTATTATTGGCAACGTTTGTTTGAACAGATGCAATTTTACCTTTTTGCTGTAAAAGGATTTCTGTTGGAAAAGTTTTTCTATTTTTTATATCGGCTAGATATCTTTCTGTATAAAATTTTTGCCATTGAGCGGATAAATCACTTAAATTCTTATTGATTGATAATCTAAAACCAGTATTGATATTATGATTGATTCTTGTAAGGTATAAAATATTACTTATGGAATTTTCTGAATATTCTTCAGCCAACATATACCAAAATGATTGCCCTGCTAAACTTGAATTTTCTTTTGTTAATTGATTAAAACTGATGTTTTTATTATGAATAAAATACTGCCTTAAAACATCATCTAATTTTGTGTTCCAACCATAAGCGATATAATTGACCACTCCAATATTATACCATTCTGGTAAACGCAAAAATAAAAAGTTAGTTAACTTTTGTCCAAAATTACCTCCTTTCATCATTTGCCTTGCAAGTATATCAACTAATGCTTTTTTTAAATCATTCTGAAAAGATTGAATGTTTCCGTTATAGTATATAAATATTTTATTTTCATTGACTTTAGTTGTTCCGCCAATATTATAAGGTTCATTATTTAAGCCAATATTGGTTTGTGCAAAATCCTCTGCAGAACTAAAAACTAAAATATCAAATTTTATTCTATTAGAATAGCCTAATTTATCTATCAATTCTTTTATAGTATTATCAGCAATAGTATGAATATATTTAGCTAAATTTTCAGATTGATTGTAATAATACAAATCATAATTATCTGTTTCGAAATACTGCCAATTAAATTTTTTATATTGCACCTTATTTTGTCCAAATTCTACTTGAGTGGTTTGTGATTTTGCAAGTACAACAATGAAAACAAGGATAATATATACTAAAAACTGTTTCAATAAATTATAATTTAATTCAAAATAAATAAAGTTTATGACAACTACAAAGATAATGACAAGTATTAAGAGTTTTTGTTTTAATTTTTTTCAAGAAAATACTTATGTTATTTGGCATAATACGACTAAAAATTGTTGGATTATAGATCCAGGTTGTATGAATACTCAGGAACAGCAACAATTGTTTAGTTTTATTGAAACAAATGGGCTGAATCCTATTCGTTTATTAAATACGCACTGTCATCTCGATCATATTTATGGAAACAAAGCCGTTGCTGATAAATATCAATTAGACTTAGGAATTCATAAAGAAGATGTGAAAATATTAGATGCTGCAGCACTTTCTGCAAGAATGTTTGGTGCTCCCATTCCCGAAAAATTAGAGCCAAGTTATTTTTTAGATGAGCAATCAAAATTAGATTTAGACGGTATTGATTTTAAAATCTTATTTACACCAGGACATTCTCCAGGGAGCATTTGTTTTTATAATGAGCTAGACAAATATTGTATTGTTGGGGACGTATTGTTTAGTAGAAGTATTGGCAGAACAGATTTGCCCTATGGCGATTATGATACTTTAATCGAAAGTATCAAGACAAAATTATATACTTTAGAAGCTACTACTGAAATTTATAATGGACATGGTGTTCCTACAAGTATTGCCCAAGAAAAACAAAACAATCCTTTTGTGCGAGGATAGTTTGATAAAAATTGCCCTATTTTGTGATTAAATCTAAATAGGCTTGTGTGTTTTTTTGAACAGAGTATTTAGCTTCTACACTTTGTTTTGCTTTTGTTCCAATGCTTTTTCGTAATTCAACATCATCAATTAGTTGTAAGATATATTTTTGCCAATCTGAAGCATCATCTGCTAAAAATCCATTTTCACCATGCTCAATTACAACTTGATTTGTTCCATAATTTGTTGCGACACACGGTATTCCCAAATTCATATATGCTAAGGCTTTATTTCCACTTTTGCCCAAAACCCATTCCTCTTTTTCTAACGGATATAAACCGATGTCTATCAATCTTAAATCTTCATATTCATGTGTTGCAGACCAAGAAATATTTTCTACCTCAAAGTTTGTGTTTTTATATGCAGCATTGCAAATAACTAAGAATTTTATTTTTCTGATTTTAGAAATTTTTTCTAAAACTGGAGCTATAATATTCAAATATTTTAAGGTGGAGTGTGTGCCCGTCCAACCAATAATGACAGGCTCTTTGTCTATATGAGTTTTTAATGGCAAAGATTTTTCTGTGTCGTAAGTGGCTAAAATTGTAGTGATATTTGAATTATATTGTCTTCCAAAATCTGCTAAGAAAGGAGAGCATACGACAACATGATTTGATTTTTTCATCAATACAATCGGCTTATTTTTTCCTTTTATTTTATCAATCCATCTATTAGAATTGTTATTCAAATAAATCATATCATCAATATCATAAATGACCTTTTTTCCAAGCAAACAAACTAAATATTCAAAAATTGGCAAACCTAATGGCGTTACCCAAAGATGAACATACACTACATCAAAATTTCTAATGCGTAATAAGTCATAACATCTGCGAAAATATCCTGAAATAGTATAAAAGATTTTTCCAAAATAATGTCCTTCTTGATAAATAATTTTCCAAAATGCTAAACTAATAAAGGAACTTGTGGTTATATCAAAACCTGCATTTTGGAAAGCATCATAATATTGCTCATATTTCAGTCTTTGACTCGGAGCTTTGCCAAAAGGATAAGGAGATAGAAATAATATTTTTGACTTTTTATTCATTCTTATCTGTCTTAAACCAACTTGAATATTTTAAATAATTATTTGCAATTCTTTCATTTTGATCTTTAAAAGTAGCAGCTTCTAATTGTTTTACTTTTTTTGCAGGGACACCAGCATAAATACTTCCCTCTTCAACACGAGTTCCTTCTAAAACAACTGCTCCAGCTGCAATCAAAGCATTTTTTTCAATATAGCAATTGTCCATAATAATTGCACCCATGCCTACTAAAACATTTTCTTCGATGGTGCAACCGTGCACAATAGCGTTGTGTCCAATCGATACATTATCTGCAATAATTGTTTTTGTTTTTTGGTAAGTACAATGTATTGTTGCATTATCTTGAATATTCACTTTATTGCCAATTCTAATGGAATTTACATCTCCACGCAAAACAGCATTAAACCAAATACTACAATTGTTTCCCATCTCAACATCGCCTACAATGGTACAATTTGGTGCGAGGTAACAATTATTGCCAAATTTTGGAGAAATATTATTACATGGAATTATTAATGACATTTTTATTACTTTTATACAACAATGAAGAATGGTTTCAAAATACAAAAAAGATTTTTGCTTTTAATTTTTATTTTAATTTTTTCTTTGAATTTTAGTGCTTGTGCAGCTTATAAATCTAAAAAATGTGGCTGTCCAACTTTTGGTTCTAAGAAAAAACATGCAATGATTGACAACAATTTGCATGAGAACTTAGCCTTTAATGACGCTATAAATACCAGAGAAAATCACGAGTAATCCTATAATATGTAAAGCAATTATTTTTTCGCCAATGGCGACACCAATTAAAACAGAAATAATTGGGATTACAAATGTTGTCATAGTTGCGAAAAGTGCACTTGTCCTTTGAGTTAGTTTATTAAAATAGACTTGAGCAATTGCGGTTCCACATACGCCTAATATCATTAAATAAGTTAAGCTACTGAAAGCAATCGTTGTATTTGTCTGTATTCGTTCTAATGTATCAGACCATAATAAATAAGGAAAGCATACGATAAACACAAATAAATATTGCCAAAATGCAATAACCAATGGATGTTCTTTTTGGAAAAAATTTTTAAATAAATTGGCATTTATTCCATAAAAAAAGGTAGCCAAAAGTGGTAGAAATATATGATATGAAAAATCTTGATGTACATTTTTAGTTTCTGCCAAAATAATCAAACAAGCACCTACAAAACCCAAAACAACACCAATGATTTTATTTCGACTAAGTGGAACGTTGAAGATAAAACTACCCAAAAATAAAGCAAAAATTGGAGTGGTTGAATTTTGTATGCCAGCTATGGCACTATCTACTTTTGTTTCTGCAATACAAAAACATATCGCAGGCAACATATTCCCAAATAAACCTAAAAGTGGAACATATTTTATATTTTGTTTGCTGATGCTTAATTTTTTTCGATATATAAAAACAAAAGGTAGAAACGCTACAAATGCAAAGCACATTCTCAATGCTGCTACTTGAATAGGATGAAAAGCTTCCAAGCCTTTTTTTATAAAAAAGAATGAAAATCCCCAAACAAATGAAAGTGCAAAAAAGACAAGCCAATCTTGTGTTTGAATTTCATTTTTCTGTTGCATAAAGCGTGTAAGTTAGTAATTAGTTTAAGTAATTTGATAAAATATTATTCTAATAAAAAAACTTGATTTTTAAAATCATTTATATGCATTTGCTTTAACGAATTGAAAATAGTCTTTTCTAAACAAAATTCGGTTTTGTATTTTAAAAACTTTATTTTTGTTAGTATGTCAACTCAGGATAAATATGCTTTTTTACAAACATCAATTGAATACTTAAAAGGTGTTGGTCCTGAACGTGCTGCAATTTTAAAGACAGAAGCAAATATTCATACATTTGGAGATTTATTAAAACTTTTTCCTTATCGTTATATCGATAGAACGCAATTTTATTCTACGCAACATATAGACAATAGCAATACTTTTATCCAACTAAAAGGAAAAATAAAGGAAATGCGAGAAGTTGGTGAGGGAAGAGGAAAGCGCTTATCTGCTATTTTCTATGACCAAGAAGGCGAAGTTGAATTGGTTTGGTTCAAAGGTATAAAATGGATAAAAGACGGAATAAAACCCAATGAAATTTATGTTTTATTTGGGAAACCAGCATGGTTTAATGGTCGTTATAATATCGCACATCCTGAATTAGAATTACTTTCTAACTACACTTCAGAAGCTTTAGGTGGCTTTAAAGCATTATACAATACATCAGAAAAAATGAAAAACAAAGGCTTGGATAGCAAAGGGATTGCAAAGCTTATTGGAACACTTTTTTTACAATTAAAACCTGAAAATATACACGAAAATATTCCAGAATATGTGCTGAAACATTATCATTTAATCTCAAGATTTGAAGCTTACAAACAAATACATATTCCTCAAAATATTGACGACCAAAATAATGCAACTAAAAGATTGAAATTTGAAGAGTTATTCTTTATTCAACTTAATCTTTTAAAAAATAAAGTTATTAGAAAAAAGGAAAAAGGTATTTTATTTGAAAAAATTGATACATATTTCAATAACTTTTACAATAATAATCTGCCTTTTGATTTGACCAATGCACAAAAAAGAGTATTAAAAGAAATTAGAAAAGATACCTTATCAGGTTTGCAAATGAACCGATTGTTACAAGGTGATGTGGGTTCTGGTAAAACAATAATTGCACTCCTTTCTATGTTGATGGCATTTGACAATAATTATCAAGCGGCATTGATGGCTCCTACTGAAATTTTGGCTCAACAACATTTTCAAAATATCCAAGAAGTTTTAAACGGCATGGATGTAAAAATTGAACTATTAACAGGATCAACCAAAACGAAACAACGAAAAATTATTTTAGAACAATTAAAAAATGGAGAACTCAATGGAATCATTGGCACACATGCATTGATAGAAGATCAAGTTATTTTTAAAAATTTAGGATTAGCTGTGGTTGATGAACAACATCGTTTTGGAGTAGAACAAAGAGCTAAACTTTGGAAGAAAAATACAATTGTGCCGCATATTTTAGTAATGACAGCGACCCCAATTCCACGGACATTGGCGATGACACTTTATGGTGATTTAGACGTTTCTGTAATTGATGAATTGCCACCAGGAAGAAAAGCTATTAAAACAGTACATCGCTATGAATCACATCGAATTGCTGTATTTGAATTTATGCGTGATGAAATTAAAAAAGGCAGACAAATTTACATTGTTTATCCATTAATTGCAGAAAGCGAGAAACTGGATTTAATCGACTTGACGAATGGTTATGAAAGTATTTGTCGTGCTTTTCCAATGCCAGAATATCACGTGAGTATAGTGCATGGCAAAATGAAACCAGATGATAAGAACTTTGAAATGGATCGTTTTGTAAAAGGAATAACACAAATTATGGTGGCAACCACAGTTATTGAAGTCGGTGTTAATGTGCCGAATGCAAGTGTGATGATAATAGAAAATGCGGACAGATTTGGCTTGTCTCAATTGCACCAGTTGCGAGGACGTGTGGGCAGAGGTGCCGAACAATCTTTTTGTATATTAATGACTGATTTTAAATTAAGTTCAGATGCTAAAACTAGAATTAACACGATGGTTGAAACCAATGATGGATTCAAAATTGCTGAAGTCGATTTAAAATTACGTGGCCCTGGAAATATAGAAGGCACACAACAAAGTGGCACACTAGATTTACGAATTGCGAATTTAGCCACTGATGGAATTATTTTAGAGGAAGCTAGGAAAGTTGCTATGAATATTTTAGAACAAGATGAAAACCTAGAACTGCCAGAACATTATCCATTAAAAGTTTTTATCCAACAAAAAAGGCAATATAATTGGAGCAATATTTCTTAGAATTTTTAATTATATAAAAATGATGGACAAGTCTCAATATTTAGAATTATTGATAGAAAAGTTACCGAAGCCGATAAACAATGATTTTATTTAAAATTTAGGACAAAAAAGTGAGGTGCTTATTTTAGAAAAGAATTTTTAAGTGAGATTTCTATGAAAGGATTAAAAGCCTCATTTTCTATAAAAATTTTACAAGATGGCGGTCATTACCCAATGGAAACTACGGCATTAGCTCAATTAACAAAATATACTGACGAGTTTATCCAATCAATAGAGCAATTGGATAATTAAAAGAAAAGTATTCAGTAATTTTATATTTAGAAATAGGATGATAGAAATTCTTACAACACCGTTTCTTCTGTAAATTCTGAGTGATTTGGATAATCAGTGGTGTAGTGCAAACCACGACTTTCTTTTCTAAGCAAAGCACTTCTCGTAATTAGATACCCGATTGTAATTAAATTTCTTACTTCCATTAATTGAGGCGAAATTACCGTTGTATTATACATATCCTCACATTCCTTAAATAATAAATACAATCGCTCAGAAGCTCGTTTTAATCGGACATTATTACGAACAATACCCACATAGTTACTCATAATATCTTTGAGTTCTCGTAAACTCTGTGTAATTAATACCATTTCTTTAGGATGACTAGTTCCCGTAGTATCCCATTCTTGAAATCTTTTCTCATCGACTTCGATATTATCGACTTGTTGTATAGCATGTTCGGCAATTCTATGAGAATAAACAATCGCTTCTAATAATGAATTAGACGCTAAACGGTTGGCACCATGCAAACCAGTACTAGAACATTCGCCACACGCATATAAATTATTTATAGAAGTTTGCCCAAACTCATTTACTCTGATTCCTCCACAAGCATAATGAGCAGCAGGCACAACTGGAATCATATCTTTTTGGACATCAATACCTATACTTTTACATTTTTCATAAATATTTGGGAAATGATGAATAAAATTATCGAAATCCATGTGGCGACAATCTAAATACATACACGCCTCACCGCTAATTTTCATTTCATTATCTATTGCTCTTGCAACAATATCTCGAGGTGCAAGTGATTCACGTTTGTCATATTTTTTCATAAACTCTTCGCCACCTTTTGTTTTCAAAATACCGCCATCTCCTCGAACAGCTTCAGTAATTAAAAAACTTGGACTTACATCTGGTTCGTACAATGCAGTTGGGTGAAATTGCACAAATTCCATATTAGAAACCTTTCCTTTAGCTCTATAAACCATAGCAATTCCGTCACCAGTAGCAATCGTTGGGTTGGTTGTGCTTCTATAAACCTGCCCAAAGCCACCTGTTGCTAAAACGGTAATTTTGCTAATTATTTTTTCAATTTGATTGGTATCTTTATTTAGAGCATAAACGCCAAAACATTGGTTATTAGTTGTTGCTCTAGTAATCATTCTTCCTAAATGATGTTGAGTAATTAAATCAGTAACAAAGAAATGTTGATGTATTTCAATATTAGGCGTTTCGTGAACCTTTTGCAATAAGGCTCTTTCTATTTCTCGACCCGTTACATCTTTATGATGTAAAACTCTAAATTCAGAATGTCCACCTTCTCTGCCAAGTTTATAAGTGCCATTATCTTCTTTATCAAATTGAGTTCCCCATTTGATTAATTCATCGACACGCTGCCGACCTTCTCGAACTACAAAATCTACTACTTTTGGATTGCATAAACCATCGCCTGCAATATGTGTATCTTCAATATGTTTTTCAAAATTATCTACATCAAAATCTGTAACAACAGCTATTCCACCTTGTGCATACTTAGTATTGCTATCATCTTCGTTGGCTTTTGTAAGAATTAATATTTTCTTATTTGGAAATTTATCTGCTACTTTCAAAGCGAAACTCAGAACGGCAATTCCTGACCCAATAACTAAAAAATCGTACATAGAAAAACAAATGTAATGATTTGATAGAAAAAATTTAGTAAAAAGAAGATAAAAAATAAATTCTGTTACTATAGCTCTTCAATAAAAAAAGCCCCAATAAAGATTGGGACTTTTGAGAATTTAATTTGTTTATTATAATTTGAATTGAACACCAATTTTAGCAACACTCATTTCCATCCAACCCCATTCTAAATTCATACCAATCTTGTCTGTAAAATAATATCTCAAACCTAAGCCAGAACCCATACCAAAATTAGTATTGCTTGCATTATAACCAGCTCCGATATGAACACCCATATACAAAGGTAAATAAAAGTCTATTTTATCAGATTTTAAATCTTTACTTACTTTATCATCTAATAATTGCCACCAATGAAATACGCCTCTAGCTCCAACTGCAATATGATGTGCTTTGTGTCTTGCTCCATATCCAAAATATCCACCAACACTAACATAATCATGAACACCATATTCAACGTTTAATGTAAATCCTGGAATAAATCCAACGCCACCAGAATATCTACTGAATCCACCGTGATCTCCGAGGTTTAAATCAGGCTGTATTATCAGCATTCCTTTACTTGCTGCACCTCCGCCACTACTTTCTGATTTTGTTTTTTTATCACCTTTTGCAAAAGATGCATAATTTAACCCTAATTCTGCATTTGCAGAATAGGTAAACGTTATAATAGTTAACGCAAACAATAAAAATTTCAATTGATTTTTCATAAAAAAGTATTTAGTATTGTAAAGCTATATAAAGTTTATTAAAATCACAAATATTTATTTGTTAACTTTAATATTGTCCAGTGGATAGAAGTACTAATGTACAAGCATCTAAAGTCTCAATTTGATTGTCTTTGGCTAGTTTTTCTAATTCAGGATTTTCTGTTCCGGGATTAAAAATTATCCGTTTAGGTTTTTGTTTTAAAATATAATCGTAGTAAGCTTTCTGTCTAATAGGATTTAAGTATAAAGTAATCGTATCTACAGCTTCATAATCTTTCCATTCTGTTTCAATAGGAAGGTTGTCAATTGTAGCATTTTCAAAGCCTAAAGGAACTACTTCATGATGATTTTTCTCTAACATTTTTACTGCTTTATAGCTGTATCGGTCTGCCTTTGGACTTGCTCCAATTACGATGGTTTTTTTGTTCATTATACAGTTCTTTTAAA
>CAYYMF010000027.1:25791-35628 GCA_964472755.1 uncultured Chitinophagales bacterium
TTTGGACTTGCTCCAATTACGATGGTTTTTTTGTTCATTATACAGTTCTTTTAAATAATATAAAAGTATCCCAGAAAGAGATATATTATGATTAACACTAAATAGTATAGAATTGTTTATTAGATTTTATGGCTCAATTAAAAAGAGTGCTTGGTCGTATTCCACAGCTTGGGCATTATCTACCATTACTTTTACAACTTTGCCACTGACTTCACTTTGTATTTCATTGAATAATTTCATGGCCTCAATGACACATAATACATCTCCTTTTTTTATAGTGTCACCTACTTTTACAAACGGTTCTTTATCAGGACTTGAAGCACGATAAAAAGTGCCAATCATAGGTGCTTTTACAGTAATTAAATTGTTAGTTGGAATTGATTGTTCTTGTGAGGTAGGTGCTTTCTCATTTGATACTGAGTTAATAGGCATTTGAGCAATAGCAGGATTAGAAATGGTTGGAGCAGCAACCGTTTGATGTGCAATAAAATCTTTATGTTTAATAGTAATTTTAAAATTTTCCTCTTCGATTTTAAGCTCTCCAATTTGGTTATCATTTACCAATTGAACTAATTTCTTAACTAATTGAATATCCATATTCTCAAAGATAATATTTTAATTTTATTTAATTCGTATTATTCTTTTTTTATTGCACACATAAAAAATCCATCTGAATTGTATATTCCAGGAAAGAGTAGGTGTTGTTCTAACACATTATAGGATTGATTTTTACTGATAAACTGCTCAATTTGCAATTCGTTCTCAATAGGAAGAATACTGCAAGTTGCATATATTATTAAACCATTTTTAGAAATTAAAGATTTACTCTTCTCTAATAATTCTTGTTGAATCGCAACTTTTTCCAAAATATAGCTTTCATTAATTCGATACTTTAAATCGGCTTGTCTGCGAAATGTACCCGAGCCACTACAAGGTGCATCAATGAATACCATATCATATTGTTGCTTATCTATTTCTTCAAATGGAATTGTAATGATATTTTTAAAATGCTTTGTGTTTTCTTTTAAAAAATGATATCGCTTATCATCAAATTCTGTTGCAAAAATTTTAGCATTTATACCAAATAATTCAGACAAATGCAAAGTTTTTCCACCTAATCCAGCACACAAATCTAATATTTTCAAGCTTTTTTTATTATTAAGCAAAGCATGGATAAAATGTCCAATACTTTGTGAACCAATATCTTGGAATTGAAAATACTGTTTTTTGAAATATTCGGATTGTGCTAAATTATTTTTTGAATGGATTAAAAATGCATTAAATTTTTCATCGGATAAAAACGATAGATTTTCTATTTTTTGATAGTTTATATTTTCTTTTTCTAAAAAAGCAGAGAAATCTACTGTTGAAATTTTATTAGAGTTTATTCTGATATAAACTTCCGCTTTTTTATTGAGTGATTTTGCAAGATTATGCCATTCTTTTCCTAATATAGATAGCATATAATCGTAAAATGACGTTACATAAGATTGTTCAATACTTTTATTTGAAATTTCTTTTTGTAATACTTTTAATATTATTTCAATTACTTCAATCCTGACATTTAAAATTTCTAAATTTTTTATTGTATAGCCTCTATTCAAGAGACTTATTAAAACTAAATTAGCAATTTGAACTTCAGTTTTAAAAATTTGCTGTGCAATAAAGTCGTATTTTAATTTCCAACGGACAATATCATACATTGTTTCTGATAAAAAGGCTCTGTCTTTTGAGCCAAATTGTTTATTTTTTAGTGCCTTTGGTATTTCTTTATCTGCCAATTTATTTTGATTAAAAATCAGTTCTAAAGTATGCTCAATGGTATTGATTAAATTACTATGTATTTTTATTTCCATTATTCTGGTCGCTTGCTATCCATAATTATTGTTACTGGTCCATCATTAATTAGTTGAACTTGCATATTTGCACCAAAAATGCCAGTTTCAATTTCTTTTCCTAATAATTTATTGAGTGTAACGATGCATTGCTCATATAAAGGAACAGATTTTTCTGGTCGTGCAGCTTCTGTGAATCCTGGCCGATTTCCTTTTTTTGTGGAGGCAAATAATGTAAATTGTGAAATTAATAGAATATTTCCACCTATATCTTGAATAGATAAATTCATTTTGTCAGCATCATCTGAAAATATTCTCATTTGGACGATTTTTTTACAAATCCAATCTACATCTTTGTCCGTATCATTATTTTCAATTCCTAATAAAACCATTAGACCGCTATCAATTTGACTTACAATTTTACTATCTACAGAAACTGATGCTTGTTTGACTCGCTGTATGACTACTCTCATTCTTCTTAATTCGCAGCTCAAACTTAAAAAAAATAAAAGAATAATTTGTACTTTTATACAAGACAGCTTATTATGTTAAGACAGATATATACTTTTATTTTACTTGTAATCACAGCAAATTTTTTACAAGCACAAAATTTACCACTTGGAACTTGGCGGTCGTTTATGCCTTTGTCAAATGTTGTGTCCTTTGCTCAAAGCAACCAAAATATTTATGCAGCAACAGAATATGGTGTTTTTAGTATTGATGTAGATAATCATTTGATAGAAACCTATACAAAAAGTGATGGTTTGGCAGAAGTAGAAACTCAAAAAATTGCCTACAATAAAGAAAATAGTGTTTTGATTATTGCGTATAAAAATGCGAACATTGATTTAATTCAAAACGGAAAAATAACAAATTTACCATATTTAAAAAACGCTAACATTATCAGTAGTAAAACAGTTAGAAGTATTGTAACAAAAGACAGTTTGGCTTATTTTGCCGTAGGCTTCGGCGTAATTGTCGTTGATTTAATTAAAAAAGAAATAAAAGAAACCTACAATTTTTTTGATGGCACAAATCCATTAGCCTGTAATGTTGTAGAAGTAGATAATTCAAAAATTTATGTTGCTACTGAAAATGGTATTTTTCAAACACCAATTAATAATCCTTTGATTTTAAATTTCAGTACATGGCAAAAAATTTCAGATAATAATACAGATGGAAATATTTCTGCAATTACAAAATTTGACAATAAGATTTGGGCAGCTAAAGATCATCATATATATAATTATGATGGCACAAGCTGGATTTTGGCTTTTAGTGAGCCCAATTGGAAAACCTTAGATTTTTCAGTAGATAACAACCATTTATTATTAGCACAACATAAAACAGATAATAGCAATCAAAGAATTGGAAAATGGGAAAATAATACTTTCAATTTCCTTCCAAGAAATGACAATACTCGTTTTCCTTTAGAAGTTTTAGAAGATAAAAATGGTGATATTTGGCATGCCGATTTGTATGATGGTTTGATAAAAGATACACCAAATGCTCAACGTTTTGTTCCAAATGGACCAAGTGCCATTACCAATAAAGACATGAATTTTATTGGCAATACGTTATATGTTGCATCTTCAAATGCGGGTTCAAACGCCAATCCCACATTTAATAAAAATGGTATTTATATTTATAAAGACGGAACATGGACAAATTATGGACAATACAATTGGCAATTGTTTGATACCATTTATGATATTACTATTGCACAACCTTTAGTGGCTGAAAATAAAATAATTTTAGGCGGAAATATGCCTGGAGGTGGTATTGTTGAAATGAATGTTACAGATAACTCTGTAATTGTACCTAAAACGTATCGTCCAAATTCCAATCAAAAATTTAGAATTACAAACTCAACTGTTGATGCAGAAAATAATGTCTGGTTGACTGACGCTTATAGTTCTTATCCATTAATTTGTAGAAAAGCAGATGGAAATTATAAATTCTTCAACAATGTATTTTTAAATAATGCTATATTAACAGATGTTGCAGAAGATGATTATGGTCAAATTTGGATTTCGAAAAATAATTCATCTGGAGGGCTAACAGTTTTTAATCATAATTATACAATTGATGATTTTTCAGACGATCAATATGTAAACTATTCAGTTGGAGAGAGCAACGGAAATTTACCATCAAATAATGTATTGTGTTTGGAAAAAGACTTAAATGGAGAAATTTGGTTAGGAACTTCGCAAGGCATCGCCGTTATACGATGTGCAGGCTCAGCAATAGACAGAAATTGCCCTGCTGAACAAATCTGTATTAGCAGAAATGATGGAACTGATTTTTGTGATAATTTATTGGAAGACCAAACGGTTACAGTAATAAAAGTAGATGCAGCCAATCGGAAATGGATAGGAACAAATAATGGAATATATTTGGTAAGTGAAGATGGAGAAAAACAAATTCATTATTTTAATAAAGACAATAGTCCACTTTTGGGAAATGAAATTCGTTCAATTGCGATACAACCCAATACTGGAGATGTGTTTATCGGAACAAATTTAGGGATTTGCTCTTTTAGAGGTACGGCAACAGAGACGACAACAGAAAGTGAAAAAGCTTTTGTTTATCCAAATCCAGTTCAACCGAATTATCATGGATTAATCACGATTAAAAATATTCCGAATAATTGTAATGTGAAAATAACAGATGCAGTTGGTAATTTGGTTTATGAAACTCAGGCAACCGGAGGACAAGCCACGTGGGACGGTAAATTAATTAACGGAGATAAAGCAGCAAGTGGTGTTTATTTAGTACTTTGCAAAGGAATTGACAAGAAAGAAAAGTTAGTAACTAAATTCGTATTTTTGCATTAAGATAAATATGGGACTTTTTAAAAAGATTACTGAAAATAAATTGTTTGAAAGTGTAAATAATGCTCAACAAGCCATTAAAACTACTGGTAAGCTTATTTCTTTAATTTCAGATAACAAAGTTTCTGCATCTGTAAGAGAAATGTTACAAGGTTTAAAAACTATTCTGACAGAAAAGCCAAACATTAATTCTATCAACCATTTTATCAATCATTTTTTGTTGCAAATATCTCCAGAAAATCAACCCATAATTATAAAAGAATTATTGGAGGTTTTTCACGAACGATGGAAAAATGTAGATAGGAAAACAGCAGAAGTTGCCCTTAAAACCTATGACTTTGCTGATAAAACAATTTTGGTGCATGGTAATGATATTGCAATCACAGCTTTGGTTGAAAACTTAAATGTCAATTTAAAAACATGTAATATTATTCAAATCATTAGCTTACATGATAAAATTGGAAAACAACAAGCCTCAAAAATTGCAGAAATTGGAATTCCAGTCACGGTTATAGATGATTCAGCAATTGCCAATTATATTCAAGAGGTTGATGTTGTTTTAATGGGCAATGAAATTGCGATGTACGAAACATTTATTGGAAAAACAGGCTCCTATAACTTATGTGTTATTGCTCAATATTTTAAGAAGCCAGTTTATATACTTTCGGATACAAGAAAAATATTAAATAAAAAATATTTCCCTGCATCTGTGGTGGATATGTTTATTGGGAAAAATAAAAAACCTATTGTGGAGATTTGGAAAGATGCTCCTGAAAATATCAATATAAACTATATACATTTAGAAGAAATTCCTAATAGCTTAGTTACAAAATTCATATTTGAAAATGATGCATTTACTCCAAATGAATTAGAAGATGAAGTAGAAAAAACAATGGTTGTCAAATTTATATAATTCTAAAAATGAAAAAATATTACCTTTTATTTTTAATTGCATTTACTTTATTCTCCTGCAAAAAGGAAACCAATCAAGCGTGCGATTTATCTAGTGCTTTAAATGCTAATTTGACCGAAGCACAACAACAAGAACTTTTAAAAGAAGTTTCAAAAAAAACAGTTCCAACAACAGAAATTTCTGCCGAAGAAAGAGCCTTTTTTAGCGATATTAGAATAATTGCTAATGACATTCCAAGCTTGTACAATGGCGTTACTAATGATATGACTTTGGAAGAAAAATATGAGCAATTGAAACATAATATTCGCTCTAAAGCAAATGAAGTAGAAGCAAAAGCCTTAGTGCATTATAATGGTTCGGTAGCATATACAACTATGGCAAAAAACTCTTTTGTATTAATGACTTATGATGCTTTACAAAGAAATGTGCCAGAAATGATGTGGACGAATTTAGGAATTTTCGCAGCTAATGAAGTTAGAGGAGGTGTTGTATTGGCATCTCAAATTGTAAATTATTTAGAAAAAAACAATATTAAAATTCCATTAAAAGATTCAACTCAAAATGTTGGACAAATGCTAACAGATGCAACTGTTTTACTTTTGGAAGGACAGTTGAATGTGGTTGTAGATATTGGAGCATTAGTGTTGCTCAATAAATATGTGGATAGAGATTTAGACAGCGAGTTTGCATGGTTAACGCCAGAAGCTATTAAAGGATTTAAGTTCCAAAAACAAGCAGAACAAGCATTAAGATGTGGGCAAAAAGAAGCTTATCAAGATTTGCAAACACTAGCAGCCATTCAATTTGGTATTCATGAACAAACTTATATTTTACAACCGCTTTGGGACAAACCACTTTTAGGATTAATGAGTCAATTAAATGAAATGGTCTTGAAGATGACAAATGGCCAATATAGTATATTTGGTGAAATTTTTATTGGAGCAAACAAATATACAGAATCACAAAAAGGCTATAATATTAAGATTCCAAAAGGTTCATATAATTTAGTAAATATTGTTCATAGAGTAGATATTGCAATGAATGGCTTTAATACATACAATAGATTGAGAAAAGATAAAAATTGGTCGCATTGGATTGATTACAGTCAAATTCGATTAGGTTATGGCGTAGATGTTTACTATGGAACACCTATGGGAATGGAATAAATATCAACAGAAATAACTAAAGATAAAAAGGAGAGTGTATCATTAAACTTTCTCCTTTTTTATTTACTTTTACTATAATTAAATTCCAACTATGGCAAATTTAGAATACGATTACGTAATTATTGGGAGTGGTTTTGGAGGCTCTGTGTCTGCACTACGTTTGGCTGAAAAAGGATACAAAGTTTTAGTAATTGAAAAAGGAAAAAGATTAGGAGCTGAAGATTTTCCAAAAACAAATTGGAATTTGAGAAAATGGATGTGGATGCCTAAATTAGGAATGCAAGGATTGTTTAAGCTCACCTTTTTTAGACATGTTGCCGTATTAAGTGGCGTTGGTGTCGGTGGCGGTTCATTGGTTTATGCAAATACCTTACCAGTACCTAAATCTGAATTTTTCAATTCAGGACATTGGAATGGCTTAGAAAATTGGGAAGAAGATTTAAAACCTTTTTATGCATTAGCAAAAAAAATGCTGGGAGCAACAAAACATCCTTATACGAGTATTTCTGAAAAAGTAATGCAAGAGTTGGCATACCGAATTGGAAAGCCTGAAGCCTTTGACAAAACTGATGTTGCTGTTTATTTTGGCAAACAAGATGTTACGGTTCCCGATCCATATTTTGATGGGAAAGGACCAACTAGAACTGGCTGTAATCAATGTGGTGGCTGTATGTTAGGCTGTCGCTATAATGCAAAAAATACTTTGGACAAAAACTATTTATATTTAGCCGAACAATTGGGTGTTAAAGTCATTGCAGAAAAAGAGGTATTTGATGTTTTGCCTTTGAGTGCAGATGGTTCAGACGGTTATGAAATTAAATACAAGGATTCTTTGAGTTATTTTCCAAAAAAAGATAGTGTAAAAGCAAAAAGTGTTATTTTTTCAGGTGGCGTTTTAGGAACTGTCGATTTGTTATTAAAATTAAAAGAAAAATCTCTACCTAATTTATCTGACAAAGTAGGAACAGGCATACGCACCAATTCTGAAAGTTTAATTGGGGTAACTAGTTTTGATAAAGATGCTGTTTTTTCTAAAGGCATTGCGATTGGTTCAATTGTAAATATTGATGAAAGTCGGCATATAGAACCCGTAAAATATTCAGATGGTTCAGGGTTTTGGAGAATTTTTATGGCACCAATGGTACAAGGCGGAAATATCTTTACTCGATTTTATAGAATGGTAAAAGATTTATTTGTGCATCCAATTACAAACTTAAAAGCAGCCTTTATTGATGATTGGAGCAAGCGTAGCCAAATACTTTTATATATGGAAAGTATTGACTCAACATTAAGTTTTAAAAGAAACATTTTAGGTGGTTTAAAATCAAATTTAGATACAGGTCCAGCTCCAACTGCTTTTAATCCAAAAGCTCAAGAATTAGCTAGCCATGTTGCTGAAATCATTAATGGAAAAGCAATGACTTTAAGTACAGAAACGCTATTTGGAATTCCTACTACCGCACATATCTTGGGCGGAGCTTGTATGGGAAATAATGCTCAAGAAGGCGTAATCGACAAAGATAATTTTGTGTTTAATTACAAGAATATGATGGTTTGTGATGGTGCAATGATTTCAGCAAATCCTGGAGTAAATCCAAGTCTGAGTATTACTGCAATTTCTGAAAGAGCGATGAGTAAGATTCCAAATAAGGAATAAATCCTAGTAGGTTTCTATTAAATTTTGTGCTTTTTTATGAATAGTGTTATTGGGCTTTTTCTTTTTTTTTATGGAGAATAAAATAAAGGTAAATAAAGAACCTATGGCAATTTCTCCAATTAACAAAGTCATATTTCCGAGGTTTTGTAAGAAATATACACTTACAATAAAAAGAATATTAAAAGCAAAAAGTATAAAAGAAGCATGAATGTGTGTTAGTCCTAAATCCACTAATCTATGATGAATATGAATTCTATCAGCATAAAATGGAGACTTTCCTCTAAGAATACGCAATGAAAATGCACGTAAAGTATCAAATATAGGAATAATTAAAACCGCAATTGCCATAGCAGGAGATGCATTAATAGAGATACCTTCAGAATTTCCACTCCTTAAAACCACTTCATTTTTTTCAATAAATTCTATTGCCATTAATGACAATAACAAACCTATCGTTAAGCTCCCCGAATCGCCCATAAATATTTTTGCAGGACTATAATTAAATCCTAAAAATGCTAAAATTGCACCAGTAAGTGCTGCTCCCATTACAGCATAATTTACAAATCCATAATAATAGAACCAAGCTGCAAAAGTACTTGCGGCAATAAAACCAACACCACCAGCCAAAAGGTCTATACCATCAATAATATTTAATGCATTAATGATAAAAACGATGGTGATAATGGTCAATAAAATACTGACATAATCATTGAGCATAGAAATACCAAACAATCCATACAAACTAGTTATTCTCACTTTTCCGATAACAACGACGATTGCTGCAGCAAAAATTTGCCCAATAAATTTTTTATATGGAACTAAAGGAACGACATCATCTTTTGCACCAATTAAAAATACTAGACACAAAGCCGCAATGATTGGTCGTATTTGATAAGCACTATCTATAATAGAAAATAAACAAAAGGAAATTAAAAAGCCACTGAAAATAGCAATGCCACCTAAATTTGGAGTAGAACAACCATGAAGTTTTCGCTCATCTGGATTATCATAAAGATGTTTTATTTCAGCAATTTTAATAATTGAAGGAATAAATGAATAGGTCAAAAGGAATGACGAAAGTATGGCTGCAGGAATAATAAACTCTGTTCTATGCATTGTGTATTCAAATATAAAAACTATTTTTTAGATTTCTTAATCATTTTTTAACTAAATTTGAAATTAATTTAAAATATGTTTCTGCAATAATATTAGCCGAAAATATTTTTTTTGTTCTTAACCTAGCATTTCTGCCCATTTCTAATTTCTTTTGATTGTCTAATACAATAAATTTTTCCATTTGTAATTTTAAATCTTCACTATTTTCAACTTCAGCTAAAAAAGCACAACTGGTATCAACGGCATCTTTGCATCCAGGTACATTTGTTGTAATACAAGGCTTTGACATCGCCATTGCTTCTAAAATTACTCTAGG
>CAYYMF010000028.1:0-33847 GCA_964472755.1 uncultured Chitinophagales bacterium
ACCACCATAGGTATAATAATAACCAATAGGTAAGTTCGTTTGTTCATCTAATTTTTTTTGAATATCCTCTACCACACTTTGTACATCTCTATCTTTAACATTAAAACCAACTACAATTCTACGTTTCCCTGCTTCACGACTGATTTGTGCTGGTGCCAACTTATAGTTAATATCTGCAAGTTGTGATAGCGGAATATGCATACCTAATGAAATAGGAATCATTAAATTTCGAACATTATCAATATTATCTCTATGGATAGAATCTAAACGAACCACTAAGTCAAATCGCCTTTCATTTTCATACACTTTACCTGAGCTTTTTCCAGCAAATGCCATACTCACAATATCATTAATATTCTGTATAGACAACCCATAATTTGCCAAACGTTGTCTATCATATTCAATATTTATTTGAGGCAAACCATCAACACGTTCTACTTGAGGTGCTGTTGTTCCTTCAACACTTTTTATTACACTTGCAACTTTATTTGCATAAGCATTTAAAGTATCCATATTTTCGCCAAATATTTTTACGGCAACGTCTTGTCGAACACCTGTCATCAATTCATTAAAACGCATTTGTATGGGTTGACTACTCTCAAAGAAAACACCTGGCAAATCTCCTAATTTCTCCATCATCTCATCAGCTAAATCGTCATAAGATTTAAAATTTTTCCATTCACTTATAGGCTTCAAAACAACAATCAAATCAGTAACTTCAAACGGCATTGGATCCGTTGGCACTTCGGCAGTCCCTGTTTTTCCAACTACCATTTTCACTTCATCAAATTGTTTAATAATTCTTGATGCTTGCATAGATGTTTCTATACTTTGATTGAGAGAAGTACCTTGAGGTAAAATACAGTGAAAGGCAAAATCGCCTTCTTTTAAACTTGGAATAAATTCGCCTCCCATTCTTCCAAAAAGAAAAATACTTATACTAAATAGTATGACAGATATTGTGATGATAATATACTTTATATTTATTGCTTTTTCTAATAATGGTTGATAAATTTGTTGGAATTTCTCCATCATTTTATCACTAAAACTTGCTTTAGCATTAATTGTTTTGGACAAGAATAAAGCACTCATCATCGGAACATACGTTAAGGAAAGAATTAATGCTCCCAAAATGGCAAATCCCACCGCTTCAGCCATTGGTCTGAACATTTTTCCTTCTATGCCAACCAAGGAAAGAATAGGAATATAGACTATCAAAATAATTATTTCACCAAAAGCAGCACTTTTTCTAATTTTTGATGCTGCATCAAATACTTCATCGTCCATTTCCGATTGAGTTAATCTATGTATGGATTTACGCATGCCTAAATGATGCATAGTAGCTTCAACTACAATCACTGCACCATCTACAATTAAACCAAAATCTATCGCACCCAAACTCATTAAATTAACACTTACTCCAAACAAATTCATAAAACTTAAAGCAAATAACATTGCTAATGGAATTACAGATGCAACTATTAACCCAGCTCTAAGATTTCCTAAGAAAACCACTAAAATGAAAATAACAATTAATGCACCTTCTAGTAAATTTTTTTCTACGGTGTGAATAGCTCTACTCACTAAATCTGTTCTATCCAAGTAAGCTTCTACCACTACATCATCAGGTAAAGATTTTTGAATAACCTGCATTTTTTCTTTTACACGTTGTACAACATCATGACTATTTTCTCCCTTCAACATCATGACCACACCACCAACTGCATCGACTTCTCCATTATACGTTAAAGCACCATACCGAACTGCATGCCCAAATCGAACTTCAGCAACATCTTTAATAAATAAAGGAACACTATTGGTATTTTTAATCATTATATTTCCAATATCATCTAATGAATTGACTGTGCCAATAGCTCTAATAAAAAAAACATTAGGTTGTTTTTCGATATATGCTCCTCCTGTATTTTGATTATTACCTTCGAGTGCTGAAAAAACCTCACTAATATTCACATTCATTGCAATTAATCTATCTGGATTTATAGCAACTTCATATTGTTTTAATTCTCCACCAAAACTATTAATTTCAGCAACTCCTGGTGTTCCATTCAGTTGTCTAGCAACAATCCAATCTTGCATTTCTCTTAAATCTTTGGAAGAATATTTATTTTCACTTCCTTTTTTAGGATGAATAATATATTGATACACTTCACCTAAACCAGTACTGACTGGAGCCATTTCAGGTTTGCCTAAACCTGCAGGAATATCTTCTTGTGCTTCTTTCAGTTTCTCACTTATTAATTGTCGTGCAAAATAAATATCTACCTTATCTTTAAATACAACAGTTACCACAGACAGACCAAAACGTGAAATACTTCTTGTTTCTTCAATATCAGGTAAGTTTGCGATACTTTGCTCTATTGGAAAAGTAATTAATTGTTCTACTTCCTGACTGGCTAAAGTTGGCGTAACAGTAATTATTTGAACTTGATTATTGGTAATATCTGGTATTGCATCAATAGGTAATTTTGTAGCACTCCAAATTCCCCAAACAATTAAGATTAGTGTAAAAAAACCTACGATTATTTTATTTTTTATACTAAATAGTATAATTCTATCTAACATTTTATTTAATTTTTATAGTTCAGATTAAGCTGAATTATGTAAACAATTAGCATTTAAAATGCTCTTTACGTGAACAGAATAATTTATTCTAAAAAAATTAAATTTTCGGCGGTTGCCAAATATCTCCGTAAAAAATAGAAATAAAATTCATTTCAGTTGATGGAACTTTTATCAAATCCGTATATGAATTAAAAGAATCAGAAAGGATTGCTTTTGAATTATAGTTTGATTGGGCTATAGTTCCTGTTGTACAACAAGTACAGCTACAAAAAGGCGAACAATCATCATGATGTCCATGATTTTCGTGTGAATTTGAAGTAGTTTTCTGTATTGATTCTTTAGCTAAATAGGTACTTAAATCGCTACAAGGTGTAGCACTTAAGAATATTATATGAGCTGCTAACAAAAAGAAAATCAATCTCACTTGAACAAAATTAATAAAACTTTTTGTATAAGTCATTAATTTAAGTTAATTCATCAATTCAATAAACAATTTATTAATGTAAAAAAAAACAATACTGTATTTGAATTTAACACGACAATACCCTATAACAAAGCAGTAGTGAGGCTAAAAAAAAGGTAATAAATAATAATATTCTTTATTACCTTTGTGCTTTAACCAAATCGTTTTTATTAGAAAATAATGAGAGACCGTTATATTGATTTAATTGAACAAACCTATTACTTTCCACAAGATGGGTTCGATATTGAAGACAACTGGCTAAACTTCCACAAGATAGATTTAAGGCAGATTATAGAAGAACACGGTGCCCCATTAAAAATTTATTATTTGCCAAAAATTGGAGATAATATAAATCGAGCAAGACGTTGGTTTTATGAAGCATTTGAAAGCACTGGTTACAATGGTCATTACTATTATTGTTATTGTACAAAAAGTAATCATTTTGCTTTTGTTTTAGATGAAGTTTTAAAAAATAATGCCCATTTAGAAACATCTTCTAATTATGATATCAATTTAATTCGAGCATTATTTAAAAAGAAGAAAATTGATAAGAAGATTCGGATAATCTGCAATGGATTTAAGCCTAAAGAATATGCTGATTCTATTGTTGGTTTAATAAATGATGGTTATTCCAATGTAATTCCCGTTTTAGATAATATGGATGAATGGGAATATTTTAAAAATGTCGATAAAGAAATCAATATCGGTGTAAGAATGGCAGCTGAGGAAGAGCCTAACTATCAATTTTATACTTCAAGATTAGGTATCAGACAACGAGATATGATACCGTTTTATATCGAAAAAATTAAACCTAATGAAAATGTAAATCTAAAAATGTTGCATTTTTTCATAGACTCCGGCATTAAAGACAGTGCTTACTATTGGAGTGAATTGAATAAGTGTTTAAATATGTATGTCGATTTAAAACAAGTTTGTCCAGAATTAAATAGTATTAATATTGGTGGCGGAATGCCTATTCGCTACTCATTAGGTTCTAAATATGATTATGCGTATTTGATTGAAGAAATCGTTAGAAAAATTAAATCATTCTGCGATGAAGCCGAAATTGAACATCCAAATATTTATACTGAATTTGGTAATTTTACAGTAGGCGAAAGTGCTTGTAATATTTTTGAAGTGATTGGTCAGAAAAAACAAAACGATTCAGAACTTTGGTATATGATTGGCGGTTCTTTAATGGCAACTATTCCAGATGCTTGGGGTTTAAATCAACGATTTATTTTATTACCTATAAATGGCTGGAATCAAACGTATTTAAGGACAATTATTGGAGGGTTGAGTTGTGATGTAAGTGATTATTATAACTCAGAAGTCCATATCAACCAAGTATATATGCCAAAGATTGTGGGTGATCAGAAATTGTATATCGGTTTTTTTCATACTGGAGCTTACCAAGATTCCATAAGTGGATATGGTGGAACAAAACATTGTTTAATTCCATCGCCTAAAATACTTATTATGGATAAGGACAGTAATGGAAAACTAACACAAAGAATTTTTGCAGAAGAACAAAGTGCAGATAGCATGTTGAAAGTATTAGGATATCATTAATAAGACTTTATTCAATAGTTACTCATTAGTAAAACAACATATTTTAATAAAAGACCATAAAATTCGGCAGTAATTTTGTACTCATAAAAAATATAAATTTATTTAAAAATGAAAATGAGACATTTTAACAGACCATTAGTTTTAGCTTTATTTGCTTTAGCAACCTATTCATGTGCGAATTTAAAAAACAATGCTTCAACAGAAACGCTTGATGGACACACTGCACAAAATTCATTAGATTGGCAAGGGACTTATTCAGGAGTATTACCTTGTGCTGACTGTGAAGGTATTGAAACTGAATTAAAATTAAACAATGACCAAACTTATAGTTTAACAAGTAAGTACTTAGATGGAGAAAATTCTGGCACAGATACCTTGACTGGAACTTTTATTTGGAAAGGAAACAATGTACAATTAGAAAGAAAAATAAAAGACATTCGACCTGATGTTTTTAAAGTAGAAGAAAATCAAGTAAAACAACTAGATTTAGAAGGTAAGGAAGTAACTGGAGAATTAGCAAATGCTTATATTCTTAAAAAGAATGGCAATTCTGAAGTTGAAGATAAAAAATGGAAATTAGTAGAATTAAACGGCAAACCTGTAAGTGGATCTGCCGATACGCATTATATTATTTTCCATTCAAAAGAAGGAAGATTAGAAGCAAAAGCAGGCTGTAATATGATGTCTTACGGATACGCTATAAAAAATCAATTACAAGTAAGATTTACTCCTGGCATCACTACCTTAATGGCATGTCAAGAAACTACTGAAGATGAATTAAAAGCAGTTTTAGATAAAGCTGATAACATTTCTGTAGGAACAGATGTACTTACATTGAACAAAGCCAGAATGGCTCCATTAGCAAGATTTGAATTGGTAAAATAAAATTACAATTAGATAAGGGCGATGAAAACATCGCCCATTTTTTTTTTATGAAGACTTCAATTTTAATACTTTTTTTTATTTTTACGACATTGGATATTAATGCACACAATAATACTTGTAAAAATACGCTAGATAGCAATTCTGTAGTAGCACTATTAAAATCAAAAGGATTAATATTACAAAACAAACAACTTTCTCAGGAAGAAATTGAGCGAACACCTTCTTATCAGCCTAAGGTTCAATTTAATGAACAAGAATGTACTTGGGAAGTTTCCTCACAACAATACAGCACAACTAAAAGAGGAAAATGTAAACTTACTAATGGTTGCTCACTTGTAAAATCACTACTTGTTATAGTAGATGCTCAAACACAAAAAATTATTAAAAAATATAGAACTAAGGAATTATCTCCAAACTTTGAATAGTTACAGAGGTACATTCACCCCTTTTTTTCTTTCTCTTTCTCCAAAAATTGCACTGCCCACTCGAACCATCGTTGAGCCTTTATCTATAGCAATTTCATAATCACCACTCATTCCCATTGATAGTTCAGTAAATGCAGAATTATCTTTAAAATAAGATAATTTCAATCTTTCAAATAAATCTTTTAATCCTGCAAATTCATTCTTAATAACAATTTGATTTTGAGTAAAAGTTGCCATGCCCATTAATCCTACAATGCGAATATTTTTCAAAGACTCAAAAGCATAGATATCTAAGTGTTCAATTAATTCTTCTTCTGAAAAACCATGTTTTGTAGTTTCGGCAGCAATAAATACTTCTAATAATACATCAATTACTCTATTATTTTTCTCAGCTTGTTTATTGATTTCAATAGCTAATTTCAAACTATCTACAGAATGAATCATGTGTACAAAAGGTGCAATATATTTTACTTTATTAGTCTGCAAAGTGCCCACCAAATGCCATTCAATATCTTTGGGTAATGCTTCATATTTTTGCACTAATTCCTGAACTTTATTTTCTCCAAACACTTTTTGACCTACATTATACACTTCTAAAATATCTTTTTCAGTT
Source organism: uncultured Chitinophagales bacterium (assembly GCA_964472755.1). Taxonomy (GTDB): domain Bacteria; phylum Bacteroidota; class Bacteroidia; order Chitinophagales; family JADIYW01; genus JADJSS01. The sequence goes on from CAYYMF010000028.1 coordinate 6,542, forward strand.
TTTGTTTTGCTAATTGCAATTAATTTTACATTTTTATCCTTTGTAACTTGAATTAAATGCGAGAGTGCTTCTTTATTTACCATAACTGATGAAATTTTTAACTTTAAAAAATATAGGTATATATTGCTTTATATTACTATTGCTTTTTTCTTGCGATAAAAATAAGGCAAAAAAAGGTATTTCCGAAAAAAACTTCAAAAGTATAATGATTGATTTATTTTTAATTCAAGGAACTTATGATTATTTACAAGGTTCTGTTTATAATGATTCCACAAAAAACACATTAGATTCTATTTTCAATCTAGTTTATAAAAAACACAAAACAGATTCTTTAATTTTTAAAGAAAGTTGGGATTATTATTTATCCGATAAAAATAATTACCTATCTTTAATGAGTGCAATTCGAGATTCAATTCAAAAACTGGATTCTATTGCTCAATTAAGACCAATAAACAACAATGAAGAAACGGCATCTTATGGTGCATCAATGGAAAAAGAACAAGAATTATTCAAACAACAATTTAGAGGAAGAGGTGATTTAAATAGAATTAGAGATTCAATACTACACAAAAAAAATTTTTAGAACATGACATTTGACCAAATTAAAGAAATTTACAACAGACCACTTTTAGAATTAATTTACAAATCATCAGATATACATAGAAAAAATCATCAAGCAGGTGAAGTACAAGTTTGTACTTTACTTTCTGTAAAAACTGGTGGTTGCACAGAAGATTGTGCTTATTGTCCACAAGCGGCACGTTACCATACTGATGTTAAAGTACACAAACTTTTAGACCCTGAAGATGTATTAAATAGAGCAAAAGAAGCAAAAGCCAATGGCTCTACTCGTTTTTGCATGGGAGCTGCGTGGCGTGAAGTTCGTGATAATAGAGATTTTGACAATGTTTTGGCAATGGTGCGTGAAGTAAACAAATTAGATATGGAAGTTTGCTGTACTTTGGGTATGTTATCAGCATCTCAGGCAGAAAAATTGAAAGAAGCTGGATTAACAGCATACAACCATAATATTGATACTTCAGAAGAGTATTATGACAAAGTCATTACCACAAGAACTTATGAGGACAGATTGGAAACTATACATAATGTTAGTAAGGCTGGAATTAGTGTTTGTAGTGGTGGAATTATTGGATTAGGCGAAGAAGAAGATGCAAGAATTGGTATGATTTATACCTTAGCCAACTTACCCGAACCTCCTGAATCTATTCCTGTAAATGCATTGGTTCCTGTAAAAGGTACGCCATTGGAAAATATGGAACGTGTCTCTGTTTGGGAAATGTTGCGAATGATTGCAACAATTAGAATAGTTGTTCCAAAAGCTATGATTAGACTATCAGCAGGCAGAAATGAAATGCCAATAAGTGAACAAGCACTATGTTTTATTGCTGGTGCAAATTCAATTTTCGCAGGTGATAAGTTATTAACGACACCTAATCCTGCATTCACTTCAGACATGGAAATGTTTGAAATTTTAGGCTTACAACCAAGAGTTTCATTTAAAAATGAAACTCAAAAAGAAGTAGCGGAAGTTTTGTAATGAGTACAATTGAAACGCAATTAAAAGTATATTTAGAAAAAAGAAAGGAGAATCAAACATTCCGAACTTTATATACAAAAAACGATTTAATTGATTTTTCATCTAATGATTATTTAGGTTTAGCCAATTCAGCTTGGGTAAAGCAAGAAATTCATTTTGATTTAGAAGCCAATTTTCGCTATGCCAGAAGTGGAGCAACAGGCTCTCGTTTATTGAGCGGAAATTCAGAATTATACGAAGAACTAGAAAAACAATTAGCAGATTTTCATCACGCAGAAAGTGCTTTATTATTTAATTCTGGATACAATGCCAACTTAGGTTTGATAGCGACAGTTGCCCGTAAAAATGATTTAATTCTATTTGATGAATTAGCACATGCTTCAATTTTACAGGCACTAAAAATTAGCGAAGCTACAAACCAAAAATTTACACATAATGACCTTATTCATCTACAAGAATTACTTGAAACAAATCAAAATAAATACAATCAAATTTTTATAATTACAGAATCTCTATTTTCGATGGATGGTGATTTTGCACCACTAAAGGATTTAGCATTGCTTTCTGATAAATTCAATGCAAACTTAATTATTGATGAAGCGCACGCAACTGGAATTTATGGCAAAAATGGTGCTGGAAAATGTATTGAATTGGGTATAGAAAAATTATGTTTTGCTCGTGTTTATACTTTTGGAAAAGCAATTGGTGCACATGGAGCGGTAGTTGTTGGTAGTGAATTATTAAAAAACTATCTCATAAATTTTTCCAAGCCTTTTATTTATTCTACTGCTTTAAGTTTGTACGATTTACTGCATATCAAACATAGCTATCTTTTTATTCAACAATTTAATTTTGCATCAAATAACTTGCATAATAATATCAAATATTTTAAAGAAAATATATCAGTACACCAAAATATACCAAAAATAATTGGAGAAGGACCAATATTTGCTTATATTATTGAACATTCTGAAATATGCAGAGCAAAAGCAAAACAATTACAATCTAAAGGCTTAGATATAAAACCTATTGTTTATCCAACCGTAGCCAAAGGAAAAGAACGTTTACGAATTATCATTCATAGTTTTAATACAAAAGAACAAATAGATAGATTAATTCATAGTATTTTATAATATAAAAACTTTGTAAATCTCTATTTAAAACTTATCCTCTATTATTATTACATTTTTAAATTATCAACCAACACTATCATTAAATCTATGCTTTTGATTATCTTTAGATAAATTTTAATTTTATAAAACTAATATGTCTTTTTCTGCAAAAAATCGTTCCGAATATATCCAAACGCTTAAAACTGAACAATTTGATTTAGTAGTCATTGGTGGTGGCATAACTGGTGCTGGAATTGCCTTAGATGCAGCCACTCGAGGTTTGAAAGTTGCTTTAGTAGAAAAGCAAGATTTTGCTTTTGGGACAAGTTCTCGCTCAACAAAATTAATTCATGGTGGCTTACGCTATTTAAAGCAATTAGAATTTGGCATCGTACACGAAGTAGGTCGAGAACGTGCGATTTTATATAAAAATGCTCCGCATATTGTAATTCCTGAAAAGATGTTATTACCCATTATAAAAGGTGGTTCATTAGGAAAACGAAGTACATCATTAGGTTTGTATGTATATGATAAATTGGCTGGCGTGAACAGAAAAGAACGCCGTTTTATGTTAGATAAATCTAAAACGTTAGCTGTCGAACCATTATTAAATGAATCTATTTTGCGTGGTGGTGGAATGTATGTTGAATATCGAAGTGATGATGCTCGATTGACAATTGAAGTAATGAAAACTGCCGTATCAAATGGTGCTTTATGCTTGAATTATATCGAATGTACAGATTTTCGATTAGATGAAAAAAATAAAATTAGTGGAATTGCAGTGGTCGATAACCTGAAAAATGAAGATTTTATCATTCAAACTAAAAAAGTAATTAATGCAGCTGGACCTTGGGTGGACAATTTGAGAAAAATTGATTTATCATTAAAAGGCAAAAGATTGCACCTCACCAAAGGTGTACATATTGTTATTCCACATAAGAGAATACCTATCAGTCATGCAACTTATTTTGATGTTGCTGATGGACGTATGGTATTTGCCATTCCTCGTGATAATATAGTATATTTAGGCACTACTGATACAAATTATAAAGAGGATACCAACTTTCCTTATGCAGAAAAAGAAGATGTACAATACATCTTAGATGCTGCAAATAATATGTTTCCAAGTTTAAAGTTAACCATGAAAGATGTTATTTCTACTTGGGCTGGTTTGCGACCTTTGATTCACGAAGATGGTAAATCACCTTCTGATTTATCTAGAAAAGATGAAATTTTTATTTCTGAATCCAATCTAATATCTATTGCTGGTGGAAAATTGACTGGTTTTAGAAAAATGGCACAACGTTCAGTTGATGTTGTTTGTAACCAATTAAAAAAAGAAGATGGAAGATTATTCCAACCTTGTAGTACTGAATTTATTCAATTATCTGGTGGAAATTTAGAAGGTAAAAGTATTGAAGAATATGCAAGAAATCTGCAAACTCAATATAAAGATTTTGATTTAGATAAAGTAACTGCATTGGTAAAAAAATATGGTAGTAATACAAAAGTAATTTTAGAAATCACTGAAAGTAAAACCAATAATGATTTATTATTAGGCGAGGCTATCTATTCAATGAACGAAGAAATGACCTACAATATTGCAGATTTTTTCATTAGACGTACAGGTCGTGTTTATTTTGAACGCAATAGCTTAGAACCAATCATAGAAAAATCACATCAATTTTTCAAAGAGCAACTTTATTATGATAGCGAAACAGCTCTACAATTTAGAAAAGATTTCAATAAAGAATACGAAGGTGTTGTACAATTCAAATCATAAAATACAAATTACATAAAATGAAAATTTTAGATAAACAACAGCGTTTAATTAAAGACGAAACATTATTACCTTATGGTATTTACAACGATTTAATAAATGATGTAAATACCTCTTTTTATGACAAACAACAATTCTCATTAAGAAGAAAAACAGAACGTAAAACTTGGATATTTTTTGGCTTCTATTCTAAAGAAATTACTTGTGGTTTTGCTATTGTTGATGCAGGAATTGCAGCAACTGCATTTTCTTATATTTTTATTCCTGAAGAAAATATTTTTGTTGAAGACAAAACAACGATTCCATTTGGATTTGATAGCGATTTTAATCCAAACTTATACGATACTTGGGTGCTAAAAAATTACAGCATTCACAGTGATCAATCCAGAATGTTTTTAGAAACTACAAACAAAAAATATGAATTAAATATTCGTGCCAATAACAACGATAATGGCTTTAGTGTGGTCGCACCTTCAAAAGAAAAAAGACCTTTTAACTTTACTTATAAAAATCTAATGATAGACTCTGAAGTTGAAATTAAATATAAAGGCAAAAGCTATCATGCTAAAGGAAATTTTGGAGCTATTGATTTTACAAAAGGCTATCCTCCACGAGAAACAATGTGGAATTGGCTATCCTTTATTGGCAAAACAGCATCTGGCAAAACAATTGCGGCTAACATTGTCGATAATTTCAATGATAATATGGAGAATATTTTGTATGTAGATGGCATAAAAACAGTTTTGTCAAAAGCCAATTTTTTATATAAAAAACCAATGGATAAAAATGTTTGGAAAATCAATACTTTAGATAACTTATTACATTTAGAAGTTCTGCCATTAGGAAAAAGAAGTGAAGATTTGAATTTGATGTTTATGAAAAGTAAGTTCACACAAATCTTTGGAGAAATAAAAGGAGATGTTAGAATTGATGGTAAATTAGAAAACTTTACAGCTGTCGGAGTAACCGAAGAGCATTTTGCATTGTGGTAAAATTATGATAGAAAAACTAAAACAAATCAATACATTTATTTTTGATGTAGATGGTGTATTAACAAATGGCATGTTGATTGGCACTGACAATGGCGAACTTTGGCGTTTATTTAATGCAAAAGATGGTTTTGCATTAAAAGTTGCATTACAAAAAAATTACAATTTGTGCATTATTACTGGAGGCACTTCAATTGGCGTATATAAGCGTTTCGAACAACTTGGGTTTAAACACATTTATTACAAAGTAAAAGACAAGCTACCTGTTTTAAAAGATTTTTTAGATGAGCAAAATATAAAAGCAGAACAAGTTTTATATATTGGCGATGACTTGCCTGATTATAATGCAATGCATCATTGCGGAATTAGTGCATGCCCAAATAACGCCGCTACTGAAATTAAATCGACAGTTGATTATATTTGCAAAACCAATGGTGGCGAAGGTTGTGCAAGAGAATTAATAGAAATGGTATTAAAAGCCCAAGACAATTGGTATAAATTATAAATAAGCAATGAATTACATTAAATTAGTACGCCCCATCAATCTATTATTCATTATTTTTATAATGATTTTATTTAGATATGCTTTTGTTCTGCCAAGTTTTTATAAAGTATATGATTTTAGTTCAGAGTTAAGTACTTTCCAATTTATTCTACTCTTATTAGTTACAGTTTTTACAGCAGCAAGTGGCTATGTCATCAACGATATTTACGATTCTGACATCGATTTAGTAAACAAACCGAACAAAGTTATCATTGATAAAACCATTGGTGTCGATGATGCTTATAATTTTTATAAAATCTTAGCACTTATCACTATTTTACTTTCCGTTGCTTTAACTATATCCACCAAAAACTATGGATTAGCAACCATTCCTATACTTATTCTTGTAGCCCTAAATTTTTATGCACAAATTTTTAAGAAAATGTTTTTGATTGGTAATCTTATTATTGCATTATTCTCAGCAATGGTCATTTTGTTACCAGCATTATACGAAAGTAAAACAAGTTTAGATACACCAAAAATTGTAATTGATATCAAAAGTGGCATTTTAACTGCTGCAATTTGTTATGCACTTTTTGCATTTTTTACAACTTTCATTCGTGAAGTAGTTAAAGACATGCAAGATATTGAAGGCGACAAACAATATGGTTGCAAAACAGTGCCTATTATTTTAGGAATTTCCAAAAGCAAAATTTTAATCAGTGTAATTTCTATTTTATTATTGCTCTATATTTTTAGTTTTGTTCAATTTTTTCCTTCGTTAAACATAAAATATATTCATATATACATTGATATTATTTTAATACTTCCATTATTATTTATGATTGCATTACTTTGGTGGGGAAAAACTTACAATCATTATCGATTAATTTCAGGAGCATTAAAAATGTATATGGTAATTGGCGTTTGTACAATGTTTTATTTTGTGTATGTAAGCGGTGCAGCATCTTATTTGTTTGTACAATATGCAAATTTTATAAAAAAGATTTTCTAAGTTTGAAAGATAAGATTATTTTAGGTTCTCAATCGCCAAGAAGAAAAGATATTCTTGAAAAGGCTGGTTTTGATGTACAAATAATACTAGCAAATATCGAAGAGAATTATCCTGATGGTATTGAAAAAGCAAGTGTTCCAGAATATCTTGCTAAGTTAAAAATGCAACACCTTCCTTGCAACTTAGAGGAAAATCAATTTATAATTACTGCAGATACGATGCTATTATTCAAGGATGAATTAATTGGCAAACCTGAAAATATCGACGAAGCTTTAAAAATGTTGTCTGCATTAAATGATACTTTTCACGAAGTGATTACAGGCGTTTGCATTAAAAAGAATAATAAAAGCATTTCATTCAGTCAAAAAACAAAAGTCTATTTTAAAAAATTGAATATTGAAGAAATTCAAAACTTTGTTAAATCGCATACGGTTTTGGATAAAGCTGGGGCTTATAATATTCAGGAATATATTGGCATAGATAAAATTGAGGGAGATTTTGATAATGTCGCAGGTTTACCTATCCAAACTATTTTAGAAAAAATAAAAAACTGGAATTACATATAAGATTTCCGTTTTTATTCCTAATTTGCTATTATGAAATTAAAATATCTATTACCACTAATTACTTGGATAGTTCCAACTGTTATCATTTCAGCTATTATGTTTAAAGTTGATGCACCATTAACCGATACGCAATTCGGAGGATTTATTGCCTTATTAATTTCCGCTTGTATTACTTATGTTATAGGAATCAGAATCACCTTGAAGGATAAATAAAAATACATAAAGAACTTATTAATTTTATTAAGATACATCTAAAAATACTTTCTTAAAACATAATCATTTAACCAAAACTTGCTATAAGCAATATCTACTTTTTCGTGCATTATAAACCCTAAAGATTTATAAAAATACATTGCATTATTCTTACGATTTACATTTAATTCAATATATGAATAAGCATTTTTGCGTACAATATTTTCAATGAATTGTAATAGTTTAGAACCGATTTTATTTCTTCGATAATCATATTTTATATACAGTTTCGATAAGTATAAACTATTATCTTCTCTAATAAAATAGGAAGCAAAAGCTAATGGATTTTCATTTTCAAAGTATAACAAGAAAGTTTGACCTTCTTTCATTTGTTGCAAAATAGCTTGAGGAGCATACATCTTTTCATACATATAATCAATTTGCTCTTGAGAAATGATATCTTTATAGTGAATTTTAAAGCTTTGTTCAGCTATTTCGATAATCTTATCAATATCTAATATCGTTGCAACTCTAATCATTTCGTATTTTATTTCTAACAAAAATGGACACTAAAAATAGTGTCCATTATATGAATTTTACTTCAAACTATCTTACCATTTTGGACAGCTAAATTTATGGTTATAGGCATTCTTACGTCCGCAACCAAATCCATTATTTCTTCCGCCGCCTTCAAGTCTAATTGAAACGCCAACTTGTACAGAGAAAAATTGATCATTTTTACCTTTAGCATCTCCTGGATCCTTGTCGTCATCACCTCTCTTATATCCTTCACCTGACACTGGATTAAAGATACTCCCATCTCCATAAGCATAAGCAGGGTCAAGTGTATTATGTATTTCATAATATCTTACAGTCATTGCTTTTTGCAAAGGCGAAAGTCCTTGATAAGTACTGAAATTAGGGTAGTAACCATTTACATCATCTAAATTATCCGTAAAAGTTTGATTGTACCATAATTCACCAAATATTGCAATTTTATCAGTTACATTAAATTTCAATCCTAAAATACCCGTTAAGTTAAAACTTATTGGAGCATAAGTACTTCCAGTTGAAGCACCTAATTTTCTTAATTTAATCTTCTCCCCTTCATATTGTTGTAACTCATTAATTTCTGCTGCTGTATATACATTGCCACCACCTAAACCTACTGGATATTTTGCAGAGCCTAAATTTTGAGTACTAAATGTTCCTTTAGTATATGGATTAAAGAAGAACATTCCAAAACCACCTGCTAAATAAGGTGCCCATCTTGCTTTATCGCCTTTAGATGCAGAAGGATCATATCTTTTTAAATTTAATTCAGCTATTGCTTCAATTTGCAATAAATGCGTCTTAAAGTCTGCATTTCTAGCCTTTCTAAAAAATGGACCAGGGTAATTTCCATTATAAGTATTTGGTCCTTTAACATTTTTATCACTTCCTGCTAACATCCCATATAAAAACTGAGCTCTTACAGCCACCCATTCATTAATCGTGTATCTATAAAAAGCTCCAATTCCAAACTTTGTAGATTTTAAATCTAAATCTCTTAGAAATGGGTTACTCCTTCCGCCTCCACCTAAATCCGTTAATGCCCAAGAAGGTCCTATTGTTATTCCAATTGAATGACCACTTGCATCATTTTGAGAGAAATTATTTTTTGCATTGGTAACACAAGTAATCAATACTAAGGATAAAATAGAGATAATTTTAGTCATCTTTATTATTTTTGATTTATAAAGTAATGGTTAAAGATAATTAAAAAAAAATTACAATCTACTTTTAATCCCAATTTTTTTACAAATAGGACAATTTTCAATATCGTGTGGTCTAGCTTTACAGAAACTTCTACCATAATAGATAATTTGTAGATGTAAATTATTCCATAAACTTTTATCAAAAGTTTTTTTCAAATCTTTTTCTGTTTGCTGCACACTACTTCCATCAGACAAGCCCCAACGATAAGCTAAACGATGAATATGTGTATCAACGGGGAAAGTGGGTTCTCCAAAAATTTGACTCATTACTACTGATGCTGTTTTGTGTCCAACTCCTGGTAATTCTTCTAAAAATGCCATATTATTTGGAACTTGTCCATTATATTTTTCTAATAAAATATGTGATAATTGATGGATTGCTTTTGATTTTTGAGGAGACAATCCGCAGGGTTTAATAATTTCTCTTATTTCTTCAACTGAAAGTTGACTCATAGTTTTTGGGTTATCTGCTCTTTCAAATAGCAAAGGTGTTATCTTATTAACTCTTTCGTCGGTGCATTGTGCTGATAATAAAACTGCAATTAACATCGTATAAGCATCTTTATGATGTAAAGGAATAGGAGGATTTGGAAATAAATGTTCTAATGTATTTACAATAAACGTTGCTTTTTCTTTCTTAGTCATGCTACTAATTTACTATTTTTACCAAAAATAATAAAAATGCTAGAGATATACACTGATGGAGCAGCAAGAGGAAATCCTGGTCGAGGTGGCTATGGCGTTATTTTAAAATACAAAGAACAATACAAGGAATTATCTGATGGCTTTAGACTAACGACCAACAACCGAATGGAATTGTTGGCTTGCATCATTGGATTGGAGGCGATAAAAGCTCAAAATATGGATATTACGATATTTTCTGACTCCAAATATGTAGTGGATAGTGTAGTAAAAGGCTGGGTGTTTTCTTGGACTAAAAAACAAAATTTCGGAGGCAAAAAAAATCAAGATTTATGGTTACGATTTTTAAAAGTATATGCCAAACATCAAGTTAAATTTATATGGATAAAAGGACACAATGAACATCCTGAAAATGAACGTTGTGATTTATTAGCAACTAGTGCCGCAGATGGTAATAATCTAAAAATTGATGTTTATTATGAAAGTTTATCCGACACGCCAAAAGGTTTATTTTAAAATAATTTTTAGCTCAGTTTGCTGATATTCTGAATACTTTTCTAATTCTTCAACAACAAATTTATTCCACTTTACTTGACCTGCTTCATTTCTATTATGATCACTTTCGTCATCATACAAATCTTGAATTTCATCCCATTTATTCATAAACGTTTCAACAGTATGTTTCATTTTAGAATAATCTTTCTTCGTTTGTATTGTCTCTAATAATTCTTTTCTTAATTGCCTAGCTATCAATTCAGTGATATCAAAATGTAATTGCTCATGGTGTAATAATTCATCAGACTGTTTACTTTTTACTGTCCAAGACTGATAAGGATAAAATTTTGCTACTACAGTTATAGTCAAATCTTTGTCTAATAATGAAGTGCCAACTTGAATTGAAGTGGCTGTTAATGCTGCATCTCCAGCAATTTCATAAGTTGATGTTTTTTTTCTAAAATCACTCCATACTAATAATCTATTTTTATTCCATACCATTTCTCCTTTTGTATTAATTGAAGAATTAGGCATTGAAAAACTTAATAAAAAGCAAGCCGTAAAAAGTATTAAAAATCTCATCATTATATTCTATTCAAAAGTAATACCTAAATATCTAAAATAATAATTAAAAAACTTTAATACTCATAATCAATATAAAACTACTATTATAGATTGATTATAAATCTTTTAAAAATAGCATTGTATCAATATCATCTGCATAATCAGATAGTGAAGGCATTTGGGTTTGTCCAAACTCAATAGCTGAGTGAGATACAACACACTGAATTTGTTCATTATCCTGTTTTAATCTATCCAAAACTTGTTTTTCATCTGAATACATTTCATAATATAAACAAGCAATTGGAGAACTATACCCTGAATTTTCAACTATATTAATAAAATCAATATCCATCATTTTTGTTTGACTCATCAAATATATTGTTCTTTGATAATCCAAATTATTCATATATGGTGTATGTTGTTCAACGTAATTGTGTTGTTTTAATGCTTTAAGTAATAGTGCAAAATCATAATTGTCAGGCACAAATATTTTAGATATATTTCTACATCCTAACCCAAAATAATCAAAAATATCATAGCCCAATTGCACTAATTGCTTTTCCGTTTCTGTGCCATCTAAAATAGCTACAGAATTTCTATTTTTTCTAATAATATTGGGATATTTACTAAAATAATAATCAAAATATCGAGCTGAGTTATTACTTCCTGTTGCAATTACTGCATCAAAATTATGGAGTCTTTCAACCACTTCTATTTTATCTTTGAGTTCAGGCAAATAAGCTATCCATTTATCAAAAATAAAAGGTAATAAAATCTTGTCTTTTTCTGATAATTTAATTTGCAATCGATGGCCTGAAAATATTACACACAAAATATCATGAAAAGAAACCATAGGCAAATTTCCAGCAGCAACTATGCCCACTTTTTTAGACTGAATAGAAGTATAATCAATTAAATAAGTATTCAACCAGGCCTTTAATTTATCAGCATCTAACATTTCTAAGGCAACATTTCTCAATGATTTATGAATATTTTCTATCGAAAACCAAGAATTATGAATGCTCGTTTTATGAATTATTCTAGCAAGATCTTCATCTTCAGATAATAAAAACGTTCCTAATTGTTGTGCAGAATTGATATAGTGATTGATATTCATTAACGGTAATTTATTAGTAATATTTTCTTTTTTATAAAAGCAAACTTTATATTTGTTCAGACAAAATTAAGAATATTATGGCAATCAAAATAACTGAAGAATGTATTAATTGTGGCGCATGTGAACCAGAATGCCCAAACAATGCAATTTATGAAGGTGGATTAGAATGGAGAATGAGTGATGGCACAAGCGTTTCAGCAGATTATGAATTAATGGACGGAAGAATAGTTGGTGCAAATGCTCAAAATAAACCTGTTAGTAATGATATTTATTTTATTGTAACTGATAAATGTACAGAATGCAAAGGATTTCACGAAGAACCACAGTGTGCTGCGGTTTGTCCTGTAGATTGTTGTGTGCCAGATGAAGACCATGTAGATTCTGAAGAATTCTTATTAGCAAGAAAGAAAAAATTACACGGCGAATAATCTACTTTATTTTATAAAAAACGGTGGCTAAACTTTTTAGCCACCGTTTTTTTTTATTGCTTTTGGCACAACTCAATTAAAACACCATTCGTGTCTTTCGGATGTAAAAAACAGACTAATTTATTCAATGCACCGATATATGGTTTTTCTGACAAAGGCTTAAAACCTTCTTTTTTTAAGCGTTCCATTTCTGCATATATATCTGTAACTTCAAATGCTACATGATGAATCCCCTCTCCTTTTTTCTCTAAAAATTTAGCAACTGTACTATCTTCCGATATTGGATATAACAACTCAATTTTAGTATCTTCCAATTTAAAGAAAGAAGCTATTAATTTTTGACTTTCAATATTTTCTTCATGAAAAGGTTCACGATTAAATAACTTTGAAAAAATCAAATTGGAATTTTCTAAATCTTTAACAGCAATGCCTATATGGTCAATTTTTTTCATCTACAATTTTTGATGACAATTTATTAATTATATTCCAAATTTTATAACTTTAAACAATGGTTTATTTAGATTACAATGCGACAACGCCTGTAGCCGCTGAAGTATTAGAAAAAATGTTGCCTTATTTTTCTGAAAAATTTGGAAATGCATCGAGTAGTACACACGCTTTTGGTTGGAAAGCCAAAGAGGCTGTGGATATTTCAAGAAGTATTATTGCACAATCCTTAGGTTGTATTGATGAAGAAATTACATTTACATCAGGTGCGACTGAAAGTATTAATACTGTTTTAAAAGGCATATTTAATTTATATCATACAAAAGGCAAACATATTATCACTAGTAAAACTGAACACAGTGCTGTTTTAGATACTTGTGATTTTTTGAAAAAAAAAGGTGCTGAAATCACTTATTTAGATGTCGATAAAAATGGTATCATTAATATCGAAGATTTAAAAAATACAATTAGAAAAGATACTATATTAGTTGCGATTATGTATGTTAACAACGAAACTGGTGTTATTCAGGATATAAAAAAAATCAGTAACATTACACATCAAAATAAAAGTATTTTTTTTTGTGATGCAACACAAGCTTTTGGGAAAATACCCATAAAGGTTGATGATTTAGGTATTGATGCATTGTGTATTTCAGGTCATAAAATATACGGACCTAAAGGAATTGGTATTTTATATTTAAGAAGAAAGAATCCGAGAGTAATTGTCGAACCTTTAATGCATGGCGGGCATCATGAGCGAGGTGTACGAAGTGGAACTATAAATGTCCCGAGTATTGTTGGCATTGGCAAAGCAGCCGAGCTTTCCTATAAAAACTTATCTACTAATCATTTCAGAATTGAGCAATTTAGAAATTATTTGGAAAATGGATTGAAAGATATTTTTAAAGAAAAAATTCAAATTGTTGGAGAACAAGCCAATCGTATTTATAATACTTCATCTGTTATTTTTCCAATGCGTTCTGAACAAATTATTCGGCATATAAAAAATGACATCGCCGTTTCAGTTGGTTCAGCTTGTAGCAGCGACAAAAATTTGCCTTCACACGTATTGACCGCAATGGGTTATAAAAAAGAAGAAGCACTGAGTAGTATCCGATTCAGCTTAGGAAATGAAACAACAAAAGAAGAAATAGATTTTGTAATTAAACAATTTTCAACCATCAACAACTAAGGCACATCAATATATTTGTGTACTTGAGTCGAAATTTTCCAATGTGGATGTGCTTTAACATATTCAATAACTTGCGGTAACATTTTTTCTTTTACTGACCATTCTACTTGCAATAAGCAAATAACTTTTTGTTCATTCGCTGGATTTAATTCTAAAAATTTTTGATAATAATTTTCAGCAAATTCAAAATCAGATTTATTAAAAATGATAAATTTTAGCTCATTAGCTTTAGTAAAAACTTCTGGCAAAGCCGCTTTAAATTTTTTAGGAGAAACGCAAATCCAGTCTATCTTCCCACTTAATGAATAACTTCCAGAAGTCTCTATATTTACTTGATAACCATTTATTTTTAACAATGAAGTTAAAGTACTTAAATCATACATCAATGGCTCACCACCAGTAATAACAACCATTTGAGTTGGTGTACTATTGATTGTATTTATCAATTCATTATAACTCAATAATTGACCTTTGGAAGCAGTCCAAGATTCTTTTACATCACACCAATGACAACCAACATCACAACCAGCCAATCGAATGAAATAAGCAGGTGTTCCAGCATAAAATCCTTCTCCCTGAATGGTATAAAAATGCTCCATCACAGGAATTTCTTGTGTTATATCAAAATCCAACGACATCGTACTTGACTAAAAATTCAAGCTACAAAAGTACGAATTAATCTTTATCTATGATAATACTTTCTACGATTGAACTGATAAAAGAAAAAGACAAACCAAAAACTAAGGCTGCCAACCATCCATTTAATGTACCAAATGTACTAAAACCAATTAATAAAACATCTGCTATTTTAACAATTGCAGCACTGATGACGAAAGAAAACAAACCCATTGTCAAACAAGTAATTGGAAAAGATAATATTTTAAGAATTGGCTTTACAAATATATTTAACAAACTTAAGCCAATCGCTAATTTTACAGCATCTAAAGTTGAATCTATTTTAATTCCTATTCCTAACAAAGGCAAAGCATAAGCCAATAAAATGATGGTTGCTACCTTAATTAATAATTTTATAAAAATTTTCATATCAAAAAATTTATCAAATATAGTTTTAATTGATAAAAATTTCAAATGTTGTACAAAAAAAAGAGAAAGTAATTATAAAAACGTCAAGTTCAGCATTAATATAAATGACATTTTTTATATAGAAACAAAAATTTTCTCAGTCTAATCACTATAATTATAACACATTTCACAATATTAAACCAATAGATGAAACTCTTTAAGAAATACCCATTTTGTTCTATCTAAACATTACAAATACATAAACTATTAATTTCATCAACATTCAGTTGATAAAAACCATATTAAATAAAAGCTAACATAGTAAAATAATAAAATAAAAGCATTATCTTTGCGTTCCGAAATGGACCTGTAGCTTAATTGGATAGAGCACCAGATTACGGCTCTGGAGGTTGGGAGTTCGACTCTCTCCAGGTTCACAAAATATTAATGAAAAATAAATTTGCATATTTCAATTAAAAATCGGAAATTTGCAAACTCTTAAAAAAGAAAAGAATTATTATGGCACGTTTTTGCGATTTAACAGGAAAAGGACCAATATCAGGAAACAGCGTTTCGCATTCAAACATCAAAACAAAAAGAAGATTTTTGCCAAACTTGCAAAAGAAATCTTTTTATATTCCTGAAGTGGATAGATGGATTGATTTGAAAGTATCAACTTCTGCAATCAGAACCATCAACAAAAAAGGCATTTATGCTTATTTAAAAGAATTACAAAAGAAAGGAGATATCCAAATCGGATTATAAAAAATACATATCATGGCAAAGAAGAAAGGTAATAGAATCCAAGTAATTTTAGAATGTACAGAACATAAAGCATCAGGGATGCCAGGAATTTCTCGTTACATTACTAAGAAAAATAGAAAAAACACTCCAGAAAGATTGGAAATTAAAAAATATAATCCTATCTTGAAGAAAGTTACTGTTCATAAAGAAATAAAATAATAAATCATGGGAAAAGTATCAAAAAACTCCAAAGTAGATAGAGGTAAAAATATTGGTGAATCTAAGAATATGGTAAAAATCATCAAAGCTGTTAAATCTGGCAAAGGTGGTTCTTATGCATTCAAAGAAAAAATCGTTCACAAAGATTTACTCCAACAAACCTTAAAAGATTTATAATATTATTAAATCTAAAAAATTAAAAAGCTTCTCTATTTTGAGAAGCTTTTTTTTATTATCTTTATCTTGATTATATAGTGTAATGGGTATTTTTGATAAAATTTTTAAAGGAAAAACTAATAAATCTGAAGAGGATTTACAGGTTGAAGAGCAAGATTTACAAGTAGGATTAGAAAAAACCAAGCAAGGTTTCTTTTCTAAAATAACTAAAGCTGTTGCTGGGAAAACTGAAATTGACATTGAGTTCTTAGATGAATTAGAAGAAATATTAATATCTTCAGATGTAAGTTTACCAACAACTATTAAAATTATTGACCGTTTAGAACAAAGAGTTTCTAAAGATAAATACATCAATACCAAAGACTTAAACAATATCCTAAAAAATGAAATTGCCAATATTTTGGCAGAAAATAACACTCAAGATATTATTGACTATACGACTTTCATAGATAAAAAACCGTATGTAATATTAGTCGTTGGTGTAAATGGTGTTGGTAAAACAACCACAATTGGCAAATTGGCTTATCAGTTCAAAAAAGCAGGCAAATCTGTTTTGCTTGGAGCTGCTGATACTTTTAGGGCCGCAGCTGTTGACCAATTAACCATTTGGAGTGAAAGAGTCGGCGTTCCAATTATCAAACAAGGAATGGGAAGTGACCCCGCAGCAGTTGCATTCGATACGGTTCAAGCAGGATTAGCAAGAGATACAGATGTTATTATCATTGATACTGCAGGACGATTACATAATAAAGTTGGCTTGATGGAAGAATTATCAAAAATTAAAAAAGTAATGTCTAAAGTCATTCCTGATGCACCACATGAAGTGCTTTTAGTATTAGATGCCTCTACTGGACAAAATGCTTTAGAACAAGCTAAACATTTTTCTTCTGCTACACAAGTTACGGCATTAGCACTGACAAAATTAGACGGCACCGCAAAAGGTGGTGTAGTTATTAGTATTACCGATGAGTTTAAAATTCCTATAAAATATATAGGTTTAGGCGAAAAAATGGAACAATTACAAACATTCAACCGCCAAGCATTTATTGAAACATTATTTAATTAAAATAAAATGATAACGATTAGAGTAGCAAAAGCAAATGATCTTGAACAAATTGCAGTTTTATTTGATGAATTTAGGAAATTCTATGCTCAGAATTCTGATATAGATGGAGCAAAAGCTTATTTAAAAGAAAGAATGAACAATAATGAGTCTATCATTTTTGTTGCTGAAAACGAAGAAAAACTCATTGGATTTATTCAAATGTATCCTACTTTCTCTTCTGTTTCTATGATGAAAGATATGATAATGAATGACCTTTATGTTTTCCCAGAATTTAGAAAAAAAGGTATCGGAAAGGCTTTATTAGAAACTGCAAAAAAATTCAGTAAAGACAATAATTACAAAGGTTTGTGGGTAGAAACAGCAAATGACAATCCCGCTCGTTCACTATATGAACATTTAGGTTGGGAAAAAGATGTTTCTTTTGTGCATTACTACTGGCAAGAGTAATTCATTTTTTAGTTTTTAATTGTGAGGATTAACCCTAATCCATCGTAATTATATTTAATTTGACGCTTTTTTAGTTGCAAAATCATTAAATACAAAGAATACGCCAATGCTTTTTAACTCTATTGATTTTGCCATTTTTCTACCAATTGTTTTTATTTTTTATTGGTTTGTATTTAATAAAAACTTAAAAGTTCAGAATACATTATTGCTTATAGCTAGTTATTTTTTCTATGCTTGTTGGGATTGGCGTTTTTTATTTCTATTGTTATTTTCTACTTTGTTAGACTTCTACACAGGACTCAAAATGTGCGATTCCAAAAAACAAAGTAATAGAAAATTTTGGTTTTTATTGAGCGTCATTATCAATCTTGGGTTTCTAGGAATTTTCAAATATTATAACTTTTTCATTGAATCATTTGCTGAAGCAATTGCACATTTTGGTTTAAAAATAAATCCATGGACAATAAAAGTAATTTTGCCTGTTGGCATTTCGTTTTATACATTTCACGGCTTATCGTATGTAATTGACATCTATAAAAAGCGAATTAAAGCTGAAAGAAATTTTGTTGATTATGCAGTATTTGTAAGTTTTTTTCCATTGTTGGTGGCAGGTCCAATTGAGCGAGCCACACATTTATTACCACAGATAAAACAAAAACGAATTTTTGATTATTCTAAAGCCGTTGATGGTATGAGACAAATACTTTGGGGATTATTCAAAAAAATAGTAATTGCCGATAATTGTGCAGGATTTGCGAATCAAATATTCAGTAATTCTGCAGATTATTCAGGAAGTACGTTGTTGTTAGGTGCTATATTCTTTACCTTTCAAATCTATGGTGATTTTTCTGGCTATTCAGATATTGCATTAGGAACTGCTAGATTATTTGGGATAGATTTGTTACGCAACTTTGCATTTCCATATTTTTCTCGAGATATTGCAGAGTTTTGGCGACGTTGGCATATATCACTTTCCACTTGGTTCAGAGATTATTTATACATTCCACTTGGCGGTAGCAAAGGCGGAAATTGGATGCGTATTCGCAATACATTCATTATTTTTATAGTGAGTGGATTTTGGCACGGAGCCAATTGGACTTTCATTGTTTGGGGTGCATTGAATGCTTTATTTATTATGCCATCTATTGTGATGAAAACAAACCGAAATCATTTGGATATAGTAGCAAAAGGAAAAATATTTCCCACTTTTAAAGAGTTTTTTCAAATGCTACTGACATTTGGCTTAACTGTTTTTGCTTGGATATTTTTTAGAGCTGAAGACATCCATCATGCGATAGCTTATTGTACAAAAATCTTATCTACTTCCCTATTCAGTCTGCCTAAATTTTTAGATATGACTAACGCTGTAATCATTTTAGCCGTTACCACAATTTTTATGTTGATTGAATGGATAGGTCGAGAGCAAGAATTTGCATTGCAAACAATTGGTTTAAAATGGAACAGATTCTTTAGTTATATATTTTATTTGCTAATCATATTTGCTATCTTTTGGTTTGGAGGCAAGGAACAACAATTTATCTATTTTCAGTTTTAAGGAAAAAGAATATGAGACAATTTATTTATAAAATATTATTTTTTTCATTCCTTATCACTTTTGGTTATACTGTACTTTATACTATTGCCAATAAGCTCACTAAATCTGACAATGATTATATGGCTGCAATTATTGACAAACACAAAAGAATTGACAGTATAAAATTACCAAAAATTATTTTTGCTGGAGGTTCAAATTTACCATTTGGAATTGATAGTAAAATGATTCAAGACACGCTTCAAATTCCAGTAGTTAATCTTGGTTTACACGCTGGTTTGGGTTTGGATTTTATGCTCAATGAATTACAA
Organism: uncultured Chitinophagales bacterium; assembly: GCA_964472755.1. Classification (GTDB taxonomy): domain Bacteria; phylum Bacteroidota; class Bacteroidia; order Chitinophagales; family JADIYW01; genus JADJSS01. Next base: position 26,419 of record CAYYMF010000028.1, read on the forward strand.
AGCTGCATTAAAAATGGAGATATTATAGTAATTTCTACCGAATATTTTTTAGATAATGGTGATTACAATTTAAAAAAATTTACAGAAAAGATATATCCAAAAGCACAGGATTATTATACTAAAAATTATTTACTTGAAATTCAAGCCAATATCGAAAATACAAGAAATCATTTAAAAGCACTTTTCAAACAAAAAAAGAAAAATGAAGTTTCTGTTTATTCAAGAGAAAGTTTTAATATGTATGGAGATATTGCTATGCAATTAACTATTCTTGCACCAAAAAATATAAAAGCCGACCATATATTACACTATCATCATTGGGAAGGCATACAAAAACTGAATGACTTTAATCAATTTGCAAAATCCAAAAACGTAAATGTATTTTTTGTTTATCCAGCTTATCAAGAATCTAAATATCTAAAAAATAAAACCGCAATTGCTAAACTAAATCAAGATATGAAACAGCAATTGCAATTTAAAATTTTAGGGCAGCATAATGATTTTATAATGTCTGATAGTTTATTTTTTGATACTACTTATCATCTTATTTCAGAAGGAAGAACAGCTCGAAGTAAAAAAATTATTGAATTATTGCAGAAAGAAAAACTGCAATAATTTCATTGAGTAATTGTGTAAGAATAAGACTTCTTGACAGCTTTATCTTCTGTTTTTTTCGGAACTATATTATAAGAATAACTAACAATCGTTTGAGGATTTGTGATTAATTTTTCTTCCATTTTAAACTCAATTTTAATTTTGAATGTATTTGTAATTTTAATACCACGATTTCGTTGAGGTGCATATTTCATCAATCCAACCAATCGAATAGTCTCTTCATCACAACCAAAACCAATTCCTTTAAGTACTTTTATATTTTCAACTATACCATCTAAATCCACCATATAACTTATAAAAACAATTCCTTGAATTTTGTTTTCTAATGCATCTTTAGGATAAATAAAATTTTCATTAATCAATTTTTTAAACGCAGCTGTTCCGTCTGGAAATTTTGTTTTTTCACAAAATCCTTATGCTTTTTTGCACACATATCTTTTTATAGCGATTAAAGTTATTTATCTTTGCATCTAAAATTAGATAGAAAAAAGCACTTAAAAAAATTAATCTATGGGAAGAGCGTTTGAATATAGAAAAGCATCAAAAATGGCACGCTGGGATAAAATGGCTAAAGATTTTACTCGAGTTGGTCGTGAAATTGTAATTGCAGTAAAAGCTGGCGGTGCAATGCCTGAGAACAATCCTATGTTGCGTAGAGCCATGCAAAATGCTAAGAGTGTACAAATGCCAAAAGATAGAGTGGAAGCTGCTATTAAACGTGCTACTTCTAAAGATGAAAAAGATTACCACGAAATTGTTTATGAAGGAATGGGTCCACATGCTGTTGCTATTGTTGTTGAAACTGCCACTGATAATCCTGTCCGAACGGTTGCCAACTTGCGAACAATTTTTAATAAAAATGGTGGTTCGATGGGGACTTCAGGAATGCACGATTTTATTTTTACTAGAAAAGGAGCATTCACTATTCATGCAAACAATATTGATAAAGAAGAACTAGAATTAGAACTTATTGATGCTGGCTTAGATGATATGGAAGATGGAGAAAATGGCACTTTGATTATCTATGCTTTATTTCAAGATTTTGGTTCTATGCAAAAAGCTTTGGAAGATAAAGGCATTGAAGTTATTAAATCTGAATTACAAAGAGTGCCGAATCATACCAAAGAATTATCTGAAACAGAAATTGATGAAGTTTTAGAATTAATAGACAAATTGGAACAAGATGACGATGTTCAACATGTTTTCCATAATTTGGCTTAAAAACTCAAATAAGTCTTTCAAAACTAAAGGTCAGTTATTGCTTTAATAAGTCCACAACTGACCTTTTGGCATTTTATAATATTCATTAGCGATTTTTTGTCATATATTTTAAATAAAATATGAAATATTTTCATACTTTTCAATAAATAGATTAAAAATTGAACACTTGCATATTTTTTGATGTTATCCTATAAAAACAAAAGAAGATATGAATCCAAATAATTTCACCATTAAAACACAAGAAGCATTAGCCGAAGCACAACAAATTGCATTCGACTTAAAACATGCTTATTTAGATACTTTTCATTTATTGAAAGCCATTTTGAACATTGATAATGACATCGTTCCTTTTTTATTTTCAAAGACGAATGTATCACTTAAAAATGTGGAGCAAGATATTGACCAATTGCTAAAAAATCAACCAACCGTTTCGGGTGATGGCATGAAGTATCCATCTCAAAATCTAGGACAAGTTTTACTAAAAGCCAATTCCTTTTTAAAAGAATTAGGAGATGAATATGTTTCTATTGAACATTTACTTTTATCCTTGCTAAGTGTAAATGATGCAACTTCAAAAATACTAAAACAGCAAGGTGCTGATGAAACTAAATTAAAACAAGCCATCAAAGAATTAAGAAAAGGCTCAACTGTAAATAATCCAAGTGCTGGTATGACATACAATTCATTAGATAAATACGCAAAAAACTTAAACCAATTAGCACAATCTAACAAATTAGATCCTGTAATTGGTCGTGATGATGAAATACGAAGAGTGCTTCATATTTTATCTCGAAGAACAAAAAACAACCCAATTTTAGTTGGAGAACCTGGAGTTGGAAAAACTGCAATTGCTGAAGGCATTGCATTTAGAATTATCCAAGGTGATATTCCTGAAAACTTAAAATCAAAAATTATCTATTCATTAGATATGGGTGCTTTAATTGCTGGTGCAAAATACAAAGGCGAGTTTGAAGAAAGATTAAAAGCTGTAATCAAAGAAGTCATTGCATCAGATGGAGAAATTATTTTATTTATAGACGAAATTCACACTTTAGTTGGTGCAGGCGGTGGTGGCGAAGGAGCTATGGATGCTGCCAATATTTTAAAACCTGCATTAGCACGAGGCGAATTGAGAGCCGTTGGTGCAACGACTTTAGCTGAGTATCAAAAATACTTTGAAAAAGATAAAGCCTTAGAGCGTCGATTCCAAAAAGTGATGGTACAAGAACCTAGTGTAGAAGATACCATTTCAATTTTGAGAGGTTTGAAAGAACGATATGAAAATCATCATAAAGTAACAATAAAAGACGAAGCGATTATCGCTGCTGCAGAATTATCTAGTCGTTATATTACCAACCGTTTTTTGCCAGATAAGGCCATCGATTTGATTGATGAAGCTGCGGCAAAATTGAGATTAGAAATGGATTCTGTACCTGAGGAATTAGATGAATTAGAAAGAAAAATCCGACAATTAGAAATTGAAAGAGAAGCCATAAAACGTGAAGATGATGAAGTAAAAGTTCAAGAATTATCTAAACAAATTGCAGAACTTTCTGAAAAAAGAAATGCCTTTAAAGCAAAATGGGAAAGTGAAAAAACAATTTTAGATAGAATCCAAAATGAAAAAATAAAAATTGAGAATTTTAAGCTTGAAGCTGAACAAGCTGAAAGAAATGGCGACTATGGAAAAGTAGCAGAAATTCGCTATGGAAAAATTAAAGAAGCTGAAAATAATTTGAATCAATTAGAGGAAGAATTAGAAAATAATAAGGAAGATAAGGGATTAATGAAAGAAGTCGTTACGAGCGAAAATATTGCAGAAGTGGTTTCTAAATGGACAGGCATTCCTTTGACAAAAATGTTACAAAAAGAAAAAGAAAAATTGCTAACCTTAGAAGAGCATTTACACGAGAGAGTTGTTGGACAAGATGAAGCTATAATTGCCGTTGCAGATGCTATTAGAAGAAGTCGTGCTGGCTTACAAGATCCCAAAAAGCCTTTAGGTTCATTTTTATTCATCGGAACAACAGGTGTTGGAAAAACAGAATTAGCAAAAGCTTTGGCTGAATTATTATTTGATGATGAAAAAGCCATTGTTAGAATTGATATGAGTGAGTATATGGAAAAACATGCCGTTTCGAGATTAATAGGTTCGCCCCCAGGATATATTGGATATGATGAAGGTGGACAATTAACAGAAGCCGTTAGAAATCATCCATATTCCGTGGTTTTATTAGATGAAATTGAAAAGGCTCACCCTGATGTCTTCAATGTTTTATTGCAAGTTTTAGAAGATGGACGATTAACTGACAACAAAGGAAGAACAGTCGATTTTAAGAATACGATTATCATTATGACTTCAAATATTGGTTCACATTTGATACAACAAAATTTTGAAAACGTAAAAACTGATAACGAAATATTTGCAGCAACTGAAACATCAAAAGTTCAAATTTTAGATGCAATAAAGCGTGTATTGCGACCTGAGTTTTACAATAGAATTGATGAAATTATTATGTTCAAACCACTTTTACAAAATGACATTAAATCTATCGTAAAAATACAATTAGCCAATTTAAGCAAACAATTGAAAGAAATGGAAATTGAATTAGCTTTCTCAGATGAATTGGTAGATTATTTTACAGAAGAAGGATACGATGTTCAATATGGAGCAAGACCATTAAAAAGATTAATCAATAGAGAAGTTGTAAATAAATTATCTAAAATGATTATAGCCGACAAAATTCAAAAAGACAAACCAGTAATTGCAGATATTTTCGATGGCAATATCGTATTCCGTAATGAATAAAACTATTGGGGCGTGAATAAATGTAACATGCCCCATATTTTAACTCAAACTACGCATAAAAATGTTCAAGAATGAATAATATCTGATAATTTTGATAAGAGACAGAGATCTAAAAAAATGGTAACGATATTGTAATTTGAGAAAAGTATATTAAAAAACTCAAGTCAAACTTTTACAAAGTGAATTAAAAGTAAAATGATGTATAAATAATTAGAATTTTATATCTGAATGAATATTTTAAACTGACTAAACGATTAAATATTACTACATACAATACATTTTTTTGAAAACTCAAAGAATACAGTTTTTCATTCTTACTTACACTAAAGCACAATACCCTAAAGATTGAACAAATATTTAGCAAAAATTATCAATTAAAATTTGATAATGAAAATTACTTTGGGAATTATAAAATTTCAAATCAATATATTAAGCTAAAGTAATTTTTTTTGCTCCACTCCTACTTAATTTAAGATTTTGAATTTGTCCAGCTGCTGAAAAAAGTGCTCCAATTATATTTAAACCTTGTAATAAAATACTTTGCGAATGAAAGCCTAAATGAATTATTGATGAAATAATTAAAATTCCAATTCCAATTCCAAATAAATAAGCTGGCAATTTCATATGATGGTGATATTTATATCCATGAACAATTGAATTTGTTCCTAAAAGCAAAGTTGAAAAGATAACCACTAATTCTAACCAATGGTATTTTTCTAAAAAAAATGAGGCAAATGGTATAATTGCAATAACAACAGGCATTGCCAAACAATGTATAGCACATAATAAGGAAAGATAAATACTAATTTTATTTGCACTATGTTTGTGGTTTTCCATAATTTTATATACTTTTAGATTATCATTACAAATGCAACTAAATTGCAAATTTACATGATATTTCTTGATTTATAATGTTAAATAATGAAAAATATTAAAGAACGTCTTAAAAATAGCGGTTTGCGAGTTACGCCAATTCGTGAGGAAGTGCTTGAATATTTTATCCAACAACAAAGAGCCTTAGCACATGCTGATATCGAAGCTAATTACAAAAATAAATTTGACAGAGTTACACTTTATAGAACACTGACAACTTTTATTGAAAGTGGTATTTTGCATAAAGTTTCTGACAATAGTGGAATTGCCAAATTTGCACTTTGTCAACACAATGATTGCAATAAACATAAACATGAAGATAACCATGTACATTTTAAGTGTAATATTTGTAATAAGATAGAGTGTTTGCATGAGTTATCTATTCCTGATTTTAAATTGCCGAAAAACTATATTATGACTACAGCAAATCTTTTGATAGATGGCATTTGTTCAAATTGCAAGTAAAACTTATATTTATAAATAAAAAAACAGCCTCATGAAAACACTCATTAAAACAATTCTAGTCATCGCTTTAATTTACGTTGGCTTATTATTTTTTGGTCCTAAACACATTCAAAATGGACTTAAATATTGGTTTTCCAATGTTGATGATTACAAAGTTTTTACAAATAATACTATACAAAAATCAACGACACCAAAAGCTTGGCCAATTAGTCCAGATTATAATAAAAAGCAACTTTCTGCTGAAGATGAAAAATATATGACAGATAGAAAAACTTGTGCTTATTTAGTATTTCAAAATGGACAATTAATTCATGAAAAATATTATGATGATTATGATAGCTCAACCATTTCTGGTTCCTTTTCTATGGCAAAAACTGTTAATGCTTTACTTATTGGGAAATTGATAGAAGAAAGAAAAATTGGTTCAATTAATGATGATATAAAAAAGTATGTACCACAATTAACACAAATTAAAGAAGGAGAATTAACGATTAAAGATGTTATTACAATGAGTGCAGATATTGATTGGAAAGAATCATATTGGAATATATTTTCAATGACGGCTGAATCTTATTATGGTGAAGATTTAGATCAATTAATGGGCAAATTAAAAGTCAGAAAAGACCACCAACAAGGAAAAATATGGGAATACCAAAGTTGCTGTACGCAGATTCTAGGGTATATTATTAAAAATGTATCTGAAAAATCTATTAGTGCATACACTAAAGAAATTTTGTGGCAACCTTTAGGTATGGAAAATGATGCTTTGTGGAGTACTGATAAAAATGATGGCATTGAAAAGTCTTTTTGCTGTTTAAATGCAACTGCTCGAGATTTTGGGAAATTAGGGGCATTAGTTTTGCAAAAAGGGAAAGTAGATTCTACTCAAATCATTCCAGAGCAATGGATTGCTGATATGACAAAACCTGCTTCTTACTTAAAAACGAGTGATGGAAGAACTTGTGATTGGTATGGTTACCAAACTTGGATTATTCATCAAGATAATATGAGTGTGCCTTATTTTAGAGGTGTTCATGGACAATTTATTTATGTTATTCCTGAAAAAAATGCAGTAATTGTTCGTTTAGGTAAAAAAATTGAAAAGAAAAACATTGATGAACATGAACAAAATGATGACATCAAAGCCTATTTAAGATTTGGTTTAAGTTTATTGAAATAAATAGTATAATATTTTAAATCTGTTAATAAAACATTCGTATTCATTTGGATAAATATTTTGACAAGTGATTATGAAAAGCGTGAAGTCCTAAAAATAATAAAAGAGAATACCTATTGAGAATTTCTTAAACGAAATCTTATTCCATAACTAGCCGAATAAAAAAGAGGCTGTCCAAAACTTTTCGGACAGCCTCTTTTTTTTAACTCTGAGAAATCGAAATTTGTTTAATTATTGTACCAATAATTGATAAGTGGCTATACCATCTT
>CAYYMF010000029.1:0-33687 GCA_964472755.1 uncultured Chitinophagales bacterium
GGACAATATCTTTTATGGCATCAGCTTTTTGAATCGGGTCATTTTTTATTACATCCGAGATACTTTGAGATGCTTTGAAAAGGATAAAATCTTGCTGATTTTCTTTGATAAATTGAAGTGCCTCTTCTTTTCCTTTCTGCTTTACAAAAGAATCTGGATCTTCGCCATCTGGCAACAAAACAATTTTTACATTTAAGCCAAGTTCTAAAACAATATCTAATCCTCGCAAAGCTGCTTTAATGCCCGCCGCATCGCCATCATAAAGAATAATAATATTTTCTGTAAATCTTTTAATTAAAAAAACTTGCTCTTTTGTCAATGCCGTTCCTGAACTCGCCACCACATTTTTTATTCCCGATTGGTGTAAAGAAATGACATCGGTATAACCTTCCACCAAAAAGCAAGCATCATTTTTTCGAATATCAGACTTTGCTTGAAAAATACCATACAAAATCTGTGATTTATGATACACATCAGTTTCGGCAGTATTGATATATTTTGGTTGATTGTCAACTTTTTTTAAAATTCTACCGCCAAAAGCAATTACTTTTCCTGAAACATTCCAAATCGGGAACATTAATCGGTCTCTAAAAAAATCGTATCGTTTTTCATTCTTTTCTTTGATTAATCCTGCTTTAAGTAAGATATCTTCATTAAAGGCATTGGATTTGGCTTCTTTATAAAATGTATCATAACTATCTGGCGAATAACCAATTTGAAAGGTAGAAATTATTTCGTTTGAAAAGCCTCTTTCTTTACAATAGTTCAAAGCAATATTTCTGCCATCTTCTGTTTCTGTCAATTGTTGTTGATAAAACTTTGATGCAAAATTTAAAGCAATATACAAACTCTCTATTTTAGACTGTTCTTCCTTACTTTCTTCACTCTGGGTATGTGTTTCTTCAACCTCAATATTATATTTTTGTGCCAAATATCTAAGTGCTTCTGGATAGGAGAGTTTCTCATATTCCATAATAAAACCAATCGCATCGCCACCTTTCCCACAACCAAAACATTTAAAGATATTTTTATTTGGATTAACCACAAATGAAGGCGTTCGCTCTTGATGAAATGGGCAATTACCTTTATAAATACTTCCTGATTTTTTTAGGGTTACAAAATCTGCCACCACATCTAATGCTTGTGCCGTATCTATAATTTTCCGTATGGTATCTTGAGTAATCACTCTTGTAAAATTAAAAAATATTGTCGGATTCAACAATCTCCCGAACAACTATCTGTAAAAAAGAAAAGAATTAGAAAATTTTTACCGCTTTTCTGCCTGGGAAAGAATAGCAATCTATGGCTTTTGCTTTCTTCTTTGGATTTTTGATTGCCACATTGTTGAAATTCATTCTGAGTGTAATTTCGTGTTGTCCACGGCTTTTTGTACCTACTCCGGAGAAATCAATTTGATAACTGTAACCAATATTTAAAGTCATCATTTCGTCATAACCTAAATCCCAATCAATACCACCTAAGATAATTAGTCCATGTGTATTGTCAAATCGGTATTTATTTAATTGATACATTATTCCAGTATAAATTGGTTTGAATGTCGTATAAAATCCAGCATTATACACCCTCAATTTTGATTGATAATCAAATTTAAAGACTGGAGAAATATAGAACATTGGATCACGATTGTACATTCTTTTTGAATAAATTGGGAACATACTTCCGTAATGCAAAGTAAATCGCATAGGAATTTTTGATTCTATATTTAAAAAAGATTCGTCTGGTCGTGTAAGGTGGCTCACTGCAAAACCTATAGAGTTATGCACTGGACGGTCATTGATATCAAATCTAAATCGCATAACTGTTCCAGCATCTAAGTCAAAATAATTTACTGTACGGTTTGGAATAGTTGTAATCGACGGCGTTCCTCCACTCGCCCCAATTTCAGGATCTATTTGGTCGGAAAATAATAATTTTGTACGGTCTAATCCATTATTTACAAACGCTGCTCTAATTCCAAAATGTAAATTAGCATTTTTAGATAAGCGAACGATATAAGCATAAGATGCTCCAACATAATTTCTAGTGAGTGCTTTAGCTTCTACATCACGATAAGCAATAATTCCAATTCCTGAAGAAAGCCTTGAACTCTGTACATCAGCAGCGATTCCATAAGTATTGAAACCACCAGGAACATAAAACCACTGATTTTTGTATATCATTGCAACATTCAAGCCTTTTTCTGAGCCTGTTAATGCTGGATTGAGATATTGTCTAAAATTTAAGAACTGTGCAAAAGATGGGTCTTGAGCATAGCCTTTCATCATTCCGACAAAAACAAAAATTACTATAAATATATATTTCTTACAAAAACGTGTTTGCACTTTTCCACTTTAAGTACACAAAGTTAACAAATTAAAAACAAAATCTTTAATTTACTACTTTTTTATCTGTTTTTTATGATTTATAACAAGCTGTTAATCCTTAAAAAAATAGGAATTAGTTATTCAGTTGTTTTTCCATATTCAAACCACATTCTAAGAATTTTTTATAATTATCTACTGATGAAGAAAAAGAATAATCTACTGGTTGGTTTAAAATTCGTTCTTCTTTATCTATCAAAACATAGTAAGGTTGTGCATTCGTTTTGAAATGTAAAGCTTGAAAATCACTCCACTTTTGACCTATAGTTTTAACTTCTCTCAACTTTCCAGTCGCGTCAGATTCATACCATTGTTCTTTTGGGAATTCCTTTCTATCATCAACATAAAGTGAAATGATGACATATTTATGTAATAATTTATCAATAGCAGGATTTGTCCAAACATGTTCCTCTACTTTTCGGCAATTCACACAGCCAAATCCTGTAAAGTCTAATAATATTGGCAGATTTTGTGTTTTGGCATAAGCTAAACCTTCCTCATAATCTTTAAAATGTATAAAGGTTTCACTTTTATCGTTTTTGAAATTATAGCCTACTGGCGGCGCCAATCCACTTAATAATTTTAGTGGTTGATAAGTAAATAAGCCATAAGTCATATAAATAGCGAAAGTCAATGAAGCGAGTCCAAATAATTTTCTAGGTAAAGAAATATTTTCTTTTCCTTCTTTTTTGAAATATTGAAAAATACCCAATAAATACATCGCTAAGCCAACAAATAATATTATCCAAATAATCAAAAATGGTTCTATTCTCAAAATTCCCCAATTCATCGTCATATCTGCAATAGATAAGAATTTGAGTGCTAATGCTAATTCAATAAATCCTAAGGTAACTTTCACTGTACTCATCCAACCACCAGATTTTGGCAAAGATTGTAGCCATTGTGGGAATAATGCAAACAATGTAAATGGCAATGCTAATGCTGTTGAGAAGCCTAACATTCCTATTGTTGGCTTTATTGGAACTCTTCCAAAAATTGTTGGACCTCCACCAGTTGCAGCTTCCACTAATAAAGTACCAATAATTGGGCCAGTGCAGGAAAAAGAAACTAAAGCTAATGTAAATGCCATGAAGAAAATTCCTAAATTTCCGCCTTTACTTGCTAGACTATCTGACTGATTTGCCCAAGATGAAGGCAAAGTAATTTCATAAAATCCAAAGAAAGAAAATGCAAATACAACAAAAATAACAAAGAAAGCTAAGTTAAACCAAACGTTGGTACTCATTGCATTTAATGCATCTGAGCCAAATAATGATGTTATGACCAATCCTAAAAATACATAAATAACAATAATTGATAAGCCATAAGTGAGTGCCTTTCTAATTCCTTGTTTTTTATCTTTTCCTCCTTTGGTAAAGAAACTTACAGTTAAAGGAACCATCGGAAAAACACAAGGTGTCAACAAAGCAACTAAGCCACCAATAAATCCAAAAAGAAAAATCAATAACATACTTTTATCCTTTTTTTCTGATTGAACGCTACATCCATTGTCTGCATGCTGCCAATCAAATTTTGAGCTTTTTAAAATTGAATCTTCAGATTTTGATGTATTTGCTGGTACTAAACTAGAACCAATTGTATCATTGATTTCAGGTTCCTCTATTGTATTGTCAAATTTAAAAGCTAATTTTTCAGGACCAAAAGGCATACAACCTTCTTCATCTTTACAAACTTGTCCATCAAATTCTCCTTCAAAAATTGCTTTGGGGTTATTTACTTTTACCTTTTGTACAAATGTTACTTGATTGTCAAATGAAGAGACATTTACGCCAAATAATTCATCAAATTTTTTGTGCAAGTTTCCAACTTCTTTTACACCTCCAATAAGTTGTATGTCTTTATTATTTTTAAATACAAATCGAGTCGGCAATGGTCCGCCATCATCAGTGAATTGTGAGAACACATGCCAATCTTTATCCAAAGTGCAAGTGATTTTTAAATTATATTCATTATTGCCAAGCGTCTCTACTGAAGTTTTAAAAGACAAGTGGCTTTGCATTCCTTGTGCATTCAAGTATAGACTAAAAAATAATAAAATAAGGAAGTTAGTATATTGTAATATACGTTTCATTTAGAAAAATTTTAATGATACAAATATCCGATGTTTTTATATTGTTGTTTGTAACAAAAGTAACGATTCGAAAAGAGCCAGTCCATCTGTATTTCCCAATACTTTTTCAGAAGCACGTTCTGGGTGTGGCATCATTCCAAATACATTTCTGTTTTTATTACAAATTCCAGCGATATTCATAGTTGAACCGTTAGGATTGCTTTGTTCGTTTATATTTCCATTTTCATCACAATAGTGAAACAAAACTTGGTCATTGGCTATCAATTCATTCAAAGTTGCTTCATCTGCAAAATACCTACCTTCGCCATGAGCAATTGGAACATTATACGCTTTATTCAAATCCAAATTTCTTGTAATTAAACTATTTAGCGTTTTTGGTTTAATATATTGATTTTGACAAACAAATTTTTGATGGTCGTTCATCAATAAAGCACCTGGAAGCAATCCGGCTTCACATAAAATCTGAAATCCATTACAAATTCCCCAAACAATTCCACCATCAGCAGCATGTTTTGCTACAGACTGCATAATTGGAGATTGCTTGGCAATTGCACCACAACGTAAATAATCACCATAGGAAAAACCGCCTGGAATGATAATGCAATCTTCATTTGTTAAGCCTTGTAAATCTGTGTCTTTATGCCAAAGTTTAACAGTTTCAGCACCCAAAACTTGACTACAAACGTGTACCACATCTTGATCACAATTGGAACCTGGAAAAATCACTACACCGAATTTCATATTATACAATATTATTAATTAAAAAAATAGTTTAAAACTAAAAAAACTCAGCTATGCTTTTGTTGAGTATCGTTTAATTTCAATGTTGCAAAGTTACTTAAATAAAAGTTATTGAAGCTTATAGGCTGTGTTAAACAATCTAAAAGCAATGTATAAGACTATTTTTAAAAATAATCAAGAATATTTTTGATAATATATAATTGCTCATTAGGTTTTAATTCAGGAAAAATAGGCAAGGAAAGCACTGTTTTACATAATATCTCTGTATTGGGCAATGAAATATTTTGAAAATATGCGGTTTGTAAATGAGCAGGAATTGGGTAATAAATATTGGTTTCAATTCCATATTCTTTCAAATATGCTTTTAAATTATCTCGATGTTGCTCATCTACTTTTAAGGTATATTGATGATAAGTATGCAACCCAAAATTTTTTGGTGTTTCAATCTTAGGAATAGATGCAAAGGCATTATTATATAGGCTTGCAATTTCTTTTCTCTTTTCAATATTTTTGTCTAAAAATTGTAATTTAATATTCAAAATTGCAGCTTGTAAAGTATCTAAACGAGAATTGATACCAATCATTGAATGTTCATATTTTTTTGTTTGACCATGTGAAGCAATATTTCTAATTTTTTTTGATAAAATTTCGTCGTTGGTTAATACTGCACCACCATCTCCAAAAGCACCTAAATTTTTTGTAGGAAAAAATGAAGTCGTTATTATTGATTTTCTTAGAATCTGTTTTTCAGCTCCCAAACTTTGAGCATTGTCTTCAATTAAAAAAATATTTTTGTCCAAACAAAATTGACTTATCTTATCAATATCTGAGCAAATTTGTCCAAATAAATGAACAATGACAACCGCTCTAACTTCATTGGTATATACTTTCTGAATATGTTCTAATTTAATATTAAAGGTCTGTTCATCAACATCAGCAAAAATAATTTCATATCCTAAAAACTTGGCAACTTCGATAGGTGCAATATATGTAAAAGCTGGAATGATAATTTTTGAGCCTATCGGAAAATCTAAACTCATTAGAGCCAATTGCAAAGCATCGGTTCCATTTCCACAACCAATTACATTCTTTATTCCAATATATTCTGCTAATTTATACTCAAATTTCTTTACTTCTTCTCCTCCAATAAATTGTCCATTTTCTAAGCATAACAAAACAGCTTCATCTATTTCTTGTTTTATAGATTGATATTGTCTGCGGATATCGAAAAATGGAATTTGCATTTATTTAATTTTACATTGTTGATGTCGATGGCAATCTACTAGATGGTCATTTACCAAACCCGTTGCTTGCATGTGTGCATATAATGTTGTTGAGCCTAAAAACTTGAATCCTCTTTTTTTCATATCTTTTGCTAAAGCATCTGAAATTGGTGTAGTAGCAGGAACATCTTTTAAGATTTTAAATAGATTTACAATAGGTTTTCCATCAACAAAACGCCATATATAATTGGAAAATGAACCAAATTCTTTTTGAATTTCGATAAATCTTTGGGCATTATTGATGGCAGATTCAATTTTTTTACGATTACGGATAATGCCTTCAAACTGCATTAATTCTTCTATTTTTTCTGATGAAAACTTGGCAACCTTTTTATAATCAAAATTTAAAAAAGCTTTTCTATAACCTTCTCTTCTTTGTAAAATAGTGTACCAACTCAATCCTGCTTGTGCGGATTCTAGTACTAAAAATTCAAACTGCTTTTGGTCGTCAAAAATAGGAATGCCCCATTCTTCATCATGGTATTTTTCATAAAGTGGCTTCCCCAAACACCAATCACATTTTTTTATATTTCCCATTATTTAAAATTACTAAATTATGCTCTCCAAATCATTTTCAGCGTATGGAAAAATGTTGTTCTATAAAATTTATTTTTGATATAAATCATTTTACGCTTCCAACCAGACATTGTTTCTAATAATAAAAACTGCTCTAAAATATATTGATTTTCAGGGTTTAGTTGTTTAAAATATTGTTGATGAAAAGCTTTGCCTTGTTCAATTCTTAGATGAAGTTGTTTTAAATAATCTGCTTTAATATCAAAATTTTTATAAAATCGCTTGAGCCTTTTCCAATTACTGGTTTTCCGTTGCGTTACATTCGCTCCGTGATTTCTTAATAAAGTTAGTGGTTCTAAAATAGGAACAGCAATACCAAAATTTACAGAAACCAAGGACAGCCAATGGTCGTGTAAAATAGCATTTTGTGGAATAGGAAAAGCTATTTCTTTTAGTTTTTTATTCATTAAAATAGTGCAGCCGTGTGGAATACTTTGCATCAGAAGCCTATTAAATGTAAAATATTTTGGAGCTAATGATGCTAATTTCCAAAAAGATGGATGTGTTAATTGGTCATTTTCATCAATAATTTTCATATCAGAATAAACAAAAGCAGGTAAATTATTATGCTTTTCTTCTATTTCTTTTAAAAGATTAAAAGATTTTTCAATTTTTTGTGGCAACCAAATATCATCTTGATCAGAAAATGCAATATAATTAGCCGTACTGTATTTCATCAACTCATTAAAATTCTGTGTAACACCCAAATTGCCAAAGTTATCCTCTATAATTGCTATTTTATCTGGATATTTTTGTACATATTCTTTAATAATTGAAACAGTATTATCTTTTGAGCCATCATCTCTTATGTAGATAAAAAAATTAGTATGTGTTTGTTCAAAAATAGAATTTATCTGTTGTTGAAGAAACCTTTCTCCATTATAAGTCGCCAATAATATATCTACTTTTTCCTGCATCAATTATACGATATTTTGATATCCTAATATTTTCAGGAGTTCATTGTTTTGAATCTTTTTATAAAAGGATACATATTGTTCGTTTTTTACAAATGCATAAGCTCTGTCTTTTTGTAGGGTATTAATTTGTTGATGTATGGCTTCCTTTGTTGGTGTTAATTCGCAAAATTGTAGCATATTATTAATTTCCGCTTCTGGATTTTGAAGTAGCTGTTCGTATTTAATTGCTAAATAATTTGCATTATCTTTTTTTAAATCGATTGCCTTTTGTACATATTCTTCCCAAAGTTGAAACCCTTGTTCTAAATCAAATAAGCGGAAATTGTAATTGAATTTATGTGTTATTAGAAATCTTCTTTTCAGTTTCTTCTTCCAATCCCACTGGAATTGATTTTTCATCACCAAATCTCTTTCAATATAACTAGAAATACAATCGATGGGATTTCTATATACATGAATAATTTTTGGATTAGGAAAAATAGATTTCCAAAACTCTAAGGTAAAAGTATTTTTAGGATCTTTCCAACCAAAGTTAAAATCTAATGCTTGAAGAGATTTATAGTTGGAGTTTAGGTTGCCTAAATATTTCTTTTTTCTTGGTGATTGAACAAAATATTGCAAAGATTCTTCAATAATCTGTCTTGTTTTTGGATTGGTATATTGCATATTGTGTGGCAACTCAGGTCGAGCTGTATGCAAGTCAAAAATCCAATTGTTTATTTCCCAAAAGAATAATGCTTCGTGGTTTTCTTCTTTCTCTGCACCAACATATAAGCCTAAATTTTCCAATATTTTAGTTATCATAGTCGTTCCGCTACGATGCATACCTAAAATTATAACTGGCTGTTTATTCATTTTTACTTATTTTTGGGCTATGGCTTTAGAAGTATTATACGAAGATAATCATATTATCATTGTAAATAAAAAATCAGGAGATATTGTACAAGCAGATATTACCCAAGATGAACCATTAACAGAACCTGTAAAACGCTTTTTGAAAGAAAAATATAATAAGCCTGGTGAAGTTTTTTTGGGAGTTGTTCACCGAATTGACCGACCAGTAAGTGGTGTCGTTGTATTTGCTAAAACAAGCAAAGCACTTTCTCGAATGACAAACTTATTTAGAACTCGAGATGTAAAAAAGACCTATTGGGCTGTTGTAAAAAACAAGCCACAAGAAAACACGGCTACATTAATTCATTATCATCAAAAAGATGAGGCACGAAAAAGAGCGAAGCTTTTTAATAAAGAAGTTGCCCATTCTAAAATTTGTGAACTAGAGTATAAATATTTAGCCTCATCAGATAAATACCATTTATTGGAAGTGTATCCTGCAACAGGTAGATTTCATCAAATTCGCGCACAATTAAGCAAAATTGGTTCGCCAATTAAAGGAGATTTGAAATATGGTTTTGAGCGACCAAATGATAATGCATCTATTCATTTGCATGCAAGAAGAATAGAATTTATTCATCCAATAAGTATGAAAGAAATTTCTATCGTTGCTCCAGTTCCAAAAGAAGATGTGATTTGGCAGTATTTTGAAACAATTATAATATAGGTGGCGTAGTTGTTCGGATTTTAAATGCAAAAACACCTCTTATATCGTAAGTCTTTGACCCAAATCCGATATTGCTTACATTGATTGTCCCTCTATAAATTTTATTAATACTATCAAAAGAAAGTATTTTAATTTCACCCACTCTAAGATTAACCAACATATCAGTTAAGTTAGATACATTACTATCAAATAGTACAAAACAAGACATTGGTGTGCTTACATTTGGAGCAGAAGTATAATTTCCTAATTGGCTTGCGTTTAATAAAATAAATAATTTCTGATTTTTATAGGTATTACTGATTGAAAGAATCGTATCGCCATTCGTATAAATATCTGATGTATAAGCTTCAAAAATACGTCCATTTTCTGCTTGATTTTCATATATTTTACCATATATAAATCCAGAAGTATCAGCATCGGTTATAACTGTATCTATTGTATATTTTTCAATATCTGGAATAGGTGTATTTTTATAAGAACACGCAGATATTGCAAAAAAAGAAATTAAAATTGAAATAATAAAAATAGGTAAAACTTGTTTTCTCATAAAGGGATTATAATTTAATAATGGTGCTTGCACCACTGATTGTCTTAGATATTTTTGTTGTCGTTTCGGTTTTATACTTTAAAATACTTGCTCCAGTGATATTTAGTGCAAGATTGTTTTTAGCATAAATTTCAGCATTTGAAGCTTCAGTTAAATGGATACTAACATCACTGCTTAATAAATTTTTTGTAAAAACTCTTGAAGCTCCAGTAGATTTAATATTTAGTTTGGTACAACTACCTGTTACTTTACAATAACTAGAACCTGATAAATTTAAAC
The DNA here is from genome assembly GCA_964472755.1 of uncultured Chitinophagales bacterium. Lineage (GTDB taxonomy): Bacteria > Bacteroidota > Bacteroidia > Chitinophagales > JADIYW01 > JADJSS01. Next base: position 10,378 of record CAYYMF010000029.1, read on the forward strand.
TTAACCAATTTGATTTGGTTTGTATACTAGCTCTACTTGCTCCACTTACTAAAATTAATAAATTTTCTGAATCAATGATGTCTGTGGCTTCAACAGAAGAAGCTCCTGAAATAAAAATCTCATTGATATTGGTGAAAGTAACTATTACTTTTAAAGGCACCTTTGATGGCTTTAATTTCCGTAAAAGGAAATTTGACCAAGAATCTTTTTGTTTGATAATCAATTTCCCATTCGTGTTTTGGATGCCGATAGACTTTTCAGTATCCTTGTCAGATGAAACTTCCACTTTTGGAACAATCCCTTTTTGCAAAACAACCTGAATGCCATCACGAATCCAAATTTTATTAAAAAGACCAATTGGTTCATTTTGGATAGAAGCAAATCCAAAGTTACAACAAAATAAACCTAAATATATAAATAAAAAATAACTCTTTAGGGTTTTCATGTATTTTAAATATTCACTAAAATTAATAAAATTAATTGTACCAAAGATGTTAATTTTGTGCAATGGCTATTCAAGTTGAGCATTTAACAAAAATTTTCGATAAACAAAGAGCAGTAGATGACATTTCCTTTTCTGTTGGTCGAGGAGAAATATTGGGTTTTTTAGGTCCAAATGGTGCTGGAAAATCAACCACTATGAAAATGCTTACAGGATTTTTGCCACCAAGCTCAGGGAAAATTGAGATTTGTGGCTTAGATATTACTACACAAACTAAAGAAGTACAATCAAAAATTGGCTATTTGCCAGAAAGCAATCCTTTATATTTTGATATGTATGTGAAAGAGTTTTTAGATTTTGCTTATCAATTACAAGTTAAAAGTGCTCAAAATAAGACACATAGAATTGAACAAGTTATTGAAATGGTCGGTCTTGGAAAAGAACAACATAAAAAAATTGGACAACTTTCCAAAGGCTATAAACAAAGAGTTGGCATTGCCCAAGCTCTATTACACAATCCAGAAATTTTAATATTAGATGAACCAACTTCTGGTTTAGATCCCAACCAATTAGCAGATATTAGGCAATTAATAAGATATTTAGGTAAAGAAAAAACAATTATCTTCTCAACGCATATTATGCAAGAAGTAACTTCTGTTTGCAATCAGGTTGTCATTATTAATCAAGGAAAAATTGTGGCAAATAATTCAGTGTCAGAATTACAAAAACAAGTAAATCCATTAACTAAAATAATAGTAAAATTTGAACAAGCAATTCCTCTTGAAGTGATTGAAAATTGCAATGCTGTAAAATCTGCTGTTGCTGAAGAAAACAACACTTTATTCAAAATAGAATCTGAAGACACATTGCAAACAAAAAAATCTATCTTTGATATTGCAGTTAGTGGCAACAATTCAATCTTGACATTACAAGAAGAGAGCCTGAGCCTTGAAAATATTTTCAGACAATTGACACAATAAATTTCATCAATGACCGCAATCTATAAAAAAGAAATTAATCTATTTTTCAGTTCCATTATTGGTTATTTAACCATGTTGGTTTTTTTCATTGTATTAGGACTAAATCTGTTTATCTTTCAAGGTAATATTTTTGAAGGCGGATATGCTACATTGGAAAATTTCTTTACGCTCGCTCCATGGATTTTGATTTTTTTAATTCCAGCAATCACGATGCGTAGTTTTGCTGATGAAAAACAAGCTGGGACTTTAGAATTTTTATTAACGAAACCAATAACAGACACACAAATTATTTTAGGTAAATATTTTGCAGCACTTACACTTTGGTTATTTATTTTTATATTGACCTTTACTTACTTTTTCTGCATCAAATTGTTGAGTTTAGAAAATGCTCCTTTAGATATTGGAGCAACTTTAGGTTCTTATATCGGCTTATTTTTCTTAGGTAGTGTATTTATTGCGATTGGCTTATTCAGTTCTTCAATTTCCAAAAGTCAAATAGTTGCATTTTTATTAGGCGTTTTTTTATGCTACCTGATGTATGATGCCTTTTTTCAATTAAGTTCATTGTCTGTATTTTCTGGAAAATTAGATTATTATATACAATCCTTCGGGTTAGGGGCACATTATGAATCCATCAGCAGAGGTGTCGTAGATTCAAGAGATATCATTTATTTTATAAGTATTGTAACCTTATTCTTAATTTTATGCAGAACCTCATTAGAATCTAGAAAATGGAATTAATTAAATAAAAAAGTTTAAAAGCATTAGAAGTGTTATGTTGAATTACTTCTATAATAAAGTAGCAAAATGAATTATTACTTAAAAAAATCTATCTATACTTTAATCTTATCATTACTCGTTGTAATAGTTATAAATATTATTTCTAATAATGTTTTCTTAAGATGGGATTTAACTGCAGAGAAACGATATACATTAACACCAGCCACGAAAAAATTGCTAAGCAACTTAAAGCAAAATGTGGAAGTAGAAGTCTATTTAGAAGGCAAAGATTTGCCAGCTGGAATGAAAAGACTAAAAAAAGAAACGCGTGAATTGTTACAAGAATTTCGTTCCTATTCCAATGGAAAGATTACCTATAAATTTATTGATGTTAATGCAATAAAGAAAGATAAGGAAAAGAAAATTGAAGCATTGGTTCAAAAAGGTGTAAAGCCAATCAATTTAGAAGTAAATACCAATAGTGGGTTTGTCGAAAAACTAATTTTCCCAGGAGCAATTGTCAAAGCAAATAATAGAGAAATTCCAATACAAATTTTAGAAAATCAATTTGCTTTTGGTGCTCAAGGTTCTATTGATAATTCTATTAATTTTTTAGAATACAAAGTTGCTAATTCAATTCAAAAACTCATTAAGAAAACACCACCTAGAATTGCATTTTTACAAGGACATGATGAATTGCCTTACGAAAAATTACAAGATATTGTCAATACTTTAACGCTTCAGAATTTTGAAGTTGGCGTTATCAATTTAGGCGAAGAACCTTTATTTAAAAACAATATTGATATTTTAATTATTGCTAAACCTAGAACAGTATTTTTAGAAGAAGAGAAATTTTTAATCGACCAATTTGTAATGCATGGTGGCAAAGTTATTTGGTTGATTGATAACCACACCGCAGACTTGCAAAACTTCCAACAAAGTCCAACATATTTGGCAACACCATTAGAATTAAATATTGAAGATATTTTATTTAGATATGGTGTCCGTATCAATTATGATTTAGCATTAGATTTATATTGTTCTCAAATTCCAATTATTGAAACCGTAGGAGGCAATCCTCAGCCGAAATTATTTCCTTGGGTATTTTATCCACTAGCAGTTTCTCGAAACAATCATCCTATTGTAAAAAATATTGACCCCATTTGGTTTCGATTTGCAAGCTCTATAGGTATACTTAAAAATCCAAATATTAATCCTATAATTTTAGCAGCAACTTCAACTTATTCTAGAACACAAGCATTGCCTTTTGAAATATATCTTTTAGGTGCAAAACAAAAACCAAATCCAAATTTATTCAATAGAAAAGATGTGGTATTAGCAACACTTTTAGAAGGCGAATTTACTTCTCTTTACCTCAATCAATATACATCTGACTTACAAAATTTGCTAGATAAACAAAACGTAGATTTTAGAGGAAAAAGTTATAAGAATAAAATGATCGTTATTGCCGATGGCGATGTAATTGCTAATGATTTAGACAGTAAAGGCTCAGTAATTCCACTTGGTTACGACAGATATGGACAACAACAATATGCGAATAAAGATTTTATTCTTAATTGTGTAGAATATTTAGTTGATGATAATAATTTAATTGAAGCTAGAAATCGAGAAGTAAAAATGCGTTTACTCGACAAAGCACAATTATTAGAGAAAAAGGAACTTTGGCAGTTTTTAAATTTTGCAATTCCTATATTTTTTATAGCTATATTTGGATTTATATATTTAAAGAGCAGACAAAAAAAATACGCTCAATAAATTGATTGCCACTTCTTCATAAAGTGTCAAGTTATCTTTAATCTGCATAATGGAATCTAAAGTACAACAAAAAGGCAAGGTCATACAAACAACAGGAAGTTGGTACACTGTATTGTTGGAAAATGGCAATTCTATTCAATGTCGCTTGAGAGGTAAAATAAAATTACAAGATTTAGACACCACAAATCCCATAGCTGTTGGCGATTTTGTATTCATCGAAAATACATTAGAAAACAATGAGTTTGTGATTACTGAAATATTAGAACGCAACAATTATATCATTCGTCAATCGCCAAGAAAAGAACACCAACGCCATATTATTGCATCGAATATTGACCAATTTTTTATTGTAGCTACAATATCACAACCTAGAACTTCATTAGGTTTTGTGGATAGATGTATTGCTGCTGCCGAGTGTTATCATATTCCTGTACATATCCTTATCAATAAGAAAGATTTATTGAGAAAAAAAGATTTAGAAAAATTACAAGAATGGCAACATATTTATCATTCTATAGGCTATCCAATTCTTGTAATAAGTGCTAATGACTCAACTGATATTGAAGCTTTGAAAATTATTCTAAAAGACAAAACTACTTTAATTTCAGGACATTCTGGCGTTGGAAAATCTACTTTATTAAATGCAGTAAATGGAAATTTACGACTAAAGACAGGCAAAATTTCAAGCAAATGGGAAAAAGGAATGCATACCACCACTTTTGCAACGCTTTATCCAATTTTTGAAAATACTTTTGTAATTGATACACCAGGAATTAAAGAATTTTCTATTCTTCATGTAGAACCTGAAGAAGTTTCTGGTTATTTTGTAGATATTAAAGAATATGCAAAATTTTGTAAATTTAATAATTGTATGCACATCAATGAGCCTGATTGTGCAGTTCTATCGGCATTAGACGATGGAAGATTAGCTCCAACACGCTATGAAAATTATCTTAATATTGTTAAGAATATTAAAGAAAGAAATTATTGGGAAAGAAAATGAGTTAATTGTTTGAGACAAAAAAATCAAAGCCTAATTAATAATTAAAATTTTTATTTCATGTTATCTGAATAATTTTTCAGTTGAATAGAAGCGGAATCGTATGTCTTCAAATATTAAAAAACAAATAAATTCAACTCATTCAATCGTTTAGTTTTTATTTGGTGTAAGGAAAACGCTATTTTTGCCGAATGTTACAAGCAACAAATTTGTCCATTATTTTTGGAAGCCGTATTTTATTTGATAATGTTACTTTTACCATTCAACCACGTGATAGAATTGGTTTAGTAGGTCGAAATGGTGTTGGAAAATCTACTTTATTAAAGGTTCTAAACAGTGAAATTTCTCCTCAAGAAGGTGGTATTTCCAAACCAAATGGCTATACAATTGGATTTTTGAAACAAGAAATTCGTGGACAACATGAACCAACTGTTTGGTTGGAAGCTCAGACTGCATTTAAAGAAATTAATGCATTGCAAGAACAATTGGATAAAATTCAACATGAATTAGAAACTAGAACGGATTACGATACTGATGATTATATGAATCTTTCTCAATCTTTCTGTGATTTGAACGATAGATTGGTTCATTTAGATATTGACGATAAAGACAAAAAAACAGAACTCGTTTTATTAGGATTAGGTTATAAAAGAGAAGACTTTGAAAAAGCTCCAAGTACTTTTTCTGGAGGTTGGGCGATGCGTTTGGAGTTAGCAAAATTATTGTTACAAAATCCTGATTTATTAATGCTCGATGAGCCAACTAACCATTTGGATATAGAATCTATACTTTGGCTAGAGGAGTTTTTTCAAAAATACGAAGGTGCAATTATTTTAGTTTCTCACGATAAAACTTTTTTAGATAATGTTTGTAATAAAACTGTAGAATTAGAACTAGGTAAAATGTATGAGTACAAAGCCAACTATACTAAATACTTAGTTTTAAAAGAGGAAAGAAGAGAAAAACAGTTGCAAACTTTTAAAAACCAGCAAGACCAAATTAAACAAATCGAACGAAACATTGAACGATTTAAAGCCAAAGCAAGCAAAGCAAGTATGGCTCAAAGTTTGGTAAAAAAACTAGATAGAATGGACGTTGTGGAAGTGGAACAAGATGATGTCCGCTCGATGCGTTTTCAATTTCCGATGGGGCAACAAAGTGGCAAAATCGTTGTCTTAGCAAAAAATTTAGCCAAAAGCTACGGAGAAAAAGATGTTTTCCATGATGTAAATTTAGAAATTGAACGTGGTGATAAAGTAGCATTCATTGGAAAAAATGGAATGGGAAAAACCACAATGGCAAAAATTATTGCCAAGGAAATTGAATACAATAGTGGCGAATTAACCATTGGACACAATGTCAATATTTCATTTTTTGCACAACATCATGCAGAGCAATTGCCAAAAGCATTGACCATTTTACAATATATGGAAGATACTGCACCAAATGAAATTCGAGCTCAAGTGCGAAATATTTTGGGTGCATTTATGTTTACAGGCGATGATGCTACAAAAAAAATTGGGATATTAAGTGGTGGCGAACGTGCAAGAGTTTGTTTGGCAAATTTATTATTAAATCCAAGCAATGTTTTGATACTCGATGAGCCAACCAATCACTTAGATTTAAAAGCTAAAGACGTATTAAAGGAAGCAATTGCAAAATACCCAGGTACTGTTATCGTGGTTTCGCACGATAGAGATTTTTTAGTAGGAATGACTAATAAAGTATTTGAATTTAATGATGGTATTGTAAAAGAATTTGTGGGTGATGTAAACGATTTCTTTGAAGAAAGAAGATTAGCATCATTCAGAGAAGTTGAATTAAATCCAGTTCCAAAAGTAGAATCCAAAAAAATTGAAGTAGTCAAAGTAGATGATAAAGAAGCGAAAAGAATTAAAAATCAAATTTCAAAAATTGAAGAAGCCATTGCTTTAAAAGAATTGGATATTAAAAATATTGAAACACAAATTGAATTATTGTCCGATAAAAATCAATATGATGAAAATCTAATTAATGGTTTAAGTACTGCTCAAAAAGAATTGGAAAAACTCATGAGCGAATGGGAATCTTTACAGCGTTAATCAAAAGACAGCTGTCTTTATTCTATTCATTTTTTTGATTTTAAGTAATTTATCTTTCGTTTTTTACTTTTAGGTAATATAAATTAAATTAAATTCCATAAACTTATTACATTTGTAAGGAAGACTACATTTAATGAGCATAAAGAAAATTTTATATATAATTCTATTTATATTTTTTGCATGGTTTGTATTTGGTACATTTCATTTTTATGGAGGTCGTAAAAATAAAGTCTATAAAGACCAAGTTGTTATTCATAATCTTTCCGATCCCAAAGGCATCAATCCTTTAACCGTTTCAGATGCCGTAACCAATAATTACATTGCTCCTTATATTTTTCAAACATTAATAAATTTTGATTATAAGACTTTAGATTTAGTGCCTGTTTTAGCCACAGAAGTACCAAAAGTATTAGAAAAAGGCAATCAATTAGAAGTTACATTTTATATACGTCCAGAGGCAACTTGGAACAATGGCTCTCCAATTACTGCAAAAGATGTGGCATTTTCTATTAAAGCAGTCATGGCTCCAAAAGCCAATACGGTTCATATACAATCTGCTTGCGATTTTATTCAATCTATTGTTACTTACCCAGAAGATTCCAGGAAAATTACATTTATCTGTGATAGATATATGGAACTCTTGACGGCTTTTCCTTATGAAATAGAAATTCTTCCAGAATATATTTTTGACCCCAAAAATATTCTTAGAAAATATTCGTTTGAACAATTAAAAAATGCAACCGAACAAACTAAAAACGCAAAAGATATTGATGAATTTGTAAAATTATTTAATTCTGACAAAGCCGCTAGAGATGAAGCCATGATGCAAGGCTCGGGTGCTTATAAATTAGCTGCATTCCAAACAGGACAACGTGTTATTTTAGAACGTAAAAAAGATTGGTGGGGCGATAAAATGAACAAAATAAACCATCACTTTGAAATGTATCCAAAGCGATTGATTTATGAAGTCATTAATGATTTTAATACTGCATTTACTGCTTTGAAAAATGAACAATTAGATTTCATGTACTCCACGCCTATTAAACCTTATATTGATTTAGACAATTCTCCAAAGTTTACTGAGAATTTTATCAAATCAAATCCTGTAATGTTTGGCTATCAATGTATCGGTATGAACCACAAAGACCCGATTTTAAAAGACCAAAATGTGCGATTAGCATTAGCTTATTTAACCAATATCGACCAAATGATAGAAAAAGTTTTTTATAATATGGCAGAAAGAACTAGTGCATCTATCCAACCACATACTGAATATTATAACGATACCATTAAACCTTATCCTTTTGATCCAAAAAAAGCTGGGCAATTATTAAAAAATGCAGGTTGGGCTGACACCGATGATGACGGCATTCTAGATAAAGTAATTGATGGAAAAAAAATAAAATTTGAATTAAAATATTGCTATAATAGTGGTAATCCAATTCGTGAAATGATTGGTTTGTTAATTCAAAAAAGCTACAAACAAGCTGGCATAAATATCATCGTTCAACCATTGGATTGGTCGCTCTATTTGAATGAATTGCAAAAACACAACGTTCAATTATGGTATCAAGGCTGGGTGTCTGCACCAGGTTTAAGCGATGACAAGCAAATTTATCATACTTCGAGTGCTATAGATGGTTCAAATTATATGAGTTATGGAAGTGCTGCCACAGATAAATTATTAGATGCAATTCGTTTAGAAATGGATAAAAATAAAAGAATTGAATTGGTGAAAAAATGGCAAGTTATACAACATGAGGAATTGCCATATATTTATTTATATGTTCAAAAATACAGAAATATTATTCATAAAAGATTTAAAGGCGTAATCGAAAGTTCTGTATATCCTGGAATTTGGTTTGGAACTTTGCAAGTAAAAGACGATTATAAAGTAGAAAAATAAAAAGATGCTAAAATATATTCTAAAAAGATTATTGATTTTTATTCCAACTTTGTTTGTGATAGCATTAGCTACTTTCTATTTGAGTGTGAATGTTCCAGGCGATCCTGTCGAACAAATGCTCAATTCCAACAACGATGCAGGAAGTAGTGCTGGTCAAAAAGCATCTGAACAAGCTTATATTGATAAAAGACACGAATTGGGATTAGATTTACCAGTCTTTTATTTTTCAATTTCCAACCAAGCAATGCCAAAGAATTTATATGAAATACCAAAAAAATTTCAAAGACAAAACTTAAATCAACTTATCGATAAATATGGCAATTGGAATGAGATAAGTACTTATTACGAACAAATAAAAAAGTTTTCTTATTTAGTTTCTGATATTCCAAGTGATTCAGCAAATGCAGACATTTTAATTAATATAAAAGGCGATGTTCAAAATCTATTTTTAGAAAATGATGATAAATTATTACAATATACTTTTACTAATTTAAAAAGTAATATTTCAAAAGACAGCATTTTGGAAAGTAGTTTAGCAACTGCTTTACAACAAACTAATTTTGATTATAATCAAATTAAAGAAAAAGCAACACCCAACAAAAAATTAATTCCTGCATTGCATTGGTATGGTACACAAAATCAATTTCACCAATGGATTACAAATTTTTTTAGAGGTGATTTTGGTATTTCTTATCAAGATGGAAGGCCAGTAAAAACAGTGATTTGGAAAGCTGTCCGATGGACATTAATCTTGAGTGTAATTTCTATTATTTTAACTTATTTAATCGCCGTTCCTTTAGGAATTTTTTCAGCTGCAAAAAAAGATAGCTTGATGGACCAAGGGATTTCAACTACCTTATTTATACTCTATTCTTTGCCAAATTTTTGGGTGGCAACCTTATTAATTTTATTCTTTGGTGGTGGTGATTTCTTTGATATTTATCCAGCAAATGGTGTTGGTCAATTAGAGCCAACAATGTCTTGGATACAACAATTTTGGACTAGGACACATTTTCTAATTCTACCCATAATCTGTTTTACTTATGGTGGTCTAGCATTTTTATCTAGACAAATGCGTGGTGCAATGATTAATACGCTGTCGCAAGATTATATCCGAACAGCAAGAGCGAAAGGGTTGAATGAAGAAGCTGTTTTGTGGAAACATAGCTTGAAAAACTCTTTAATTCCAATCATTACTTTATTTGCAAACGTATTTCCATTATTAATCAGTGGTGCTGTAATTATAGAGTTTAAATTTACCATTCCAGGCATGGGAAAAACTGCGTATGAAGCATTATTAGCAAGAGATTATCCTGTTGTTTATACCATCGTAATGTTTTCTGCAATATTGACCTTAATTGGTTATTTAATTGCAGATATTTTGTATGCTTGGGTTGATCCAAGAATTAAGTTTGATAAAAAATAAGCCATGACAATAGCAAATTCTATAGAACTTAAACAAGATTATTGGTCGTATGTAAAACGTCAATTTAAAAAGAATAAAAGAGCATTATTTTCACTTTATGTTGTCGGATTTATGGCACTGATAGCCATTTTTGCTGATGTTTTGGCTAATGAAAAACCAATTGTATGTAAATATGAAGGCAAAACTTATTTTCCTATTTTCAATGAGTATTTAGTCGATTTAAAAATTGGGAAACCTTATGCTGAACTGAATAATATTTCTTGGATAGATGCTGATTTTGATTTTGCTATACGACCGCCAATTCCTTATTCTCCAAATACACAAGATATTTTAAATTTTGGGTTTGTTTCTCCTTTTGAAAAGCAAGATGTAAAAAATTTAAGATGGCGACATTGGCTAGGAACTGAAAGTATTGGTCGAGATGTGCTTTCTGCTTTAATTCATGGCACACGAATTGCATTTATGGTTGGCTTAGTTTCTATGTCAATTGCGAGTGTTATTGGTATTTTATTAGGCTCTATTGCTGGTTTTTTTGGAGATAACAGACTAAAAGCATCTCGTGCAACTTTATTTATGTTTATTATTACTGGTTTTTTTGGCTTCTTTTATGCTTTTACTTTCGGAAAAATATTGTTAGGATTAATTATAATTTTAGTTTCATTTATTTTGGCTTATTTATTAGGATTTATACTAAAACCGATTCCTTTTTTCAAGAAAAAAATAGCAATTCCTGTTGATATTTTAATCCAAAGATTGATAGAGGTTTTAGTTTCCATTCCTGGATTATTTTTAATTATTGCCATCATTGCAATTGCCAAACCTAGTATTTTCTTGGTGATGGTCGTAATTGGCTTGACTTCTTGGACTGAAATTGCAAGATTTATTCGTGCTGAATTATTAAAGGTTAGAAGCTTAGAATTTATTGAAGCAGCCGAAGCATTAGGTTATCCAAAATGGAGAATTTTATTACGTCATGCAATCCCAAATTCAGTTGGACCTGTATTAATCACGATAGCGTTTGGTATTGCTGCAGCAATTTTAATCGAATCTTTTTTGTCATTTCTGGGCTTAGGCATTCCGCCTGAAACATTAACTTGGGGAAAATTGTTATCATTAGCAGGTGGTGGAAAATCAGAATTATGGGTAGCTATATTTCCTGGATTTGCAATTTTCTTGACCGTAACTTTATTTAACTTAATTGGTGAAGGTTTAACCGATGCATTAGACCCAAGACAAAAAAAATAATATAATTTAGATGCAAATTCTATGGCTCATAAATTTATAATATCAATATTAAAATTAAAACGTATTATTTCAATTTACGTGTTGATATTAATGATGAGTATTTCATCAACTGTTTTTGCTCAAAAAATTAGTTTATCATCTGAAGAGAAATTGCCCAGCAAAATATTAGATGTCGATATTTTAGGAAAAAATAATATTGGTACAATCATATACTATTATGGAGACAATAACAATCAATTAGCCATTTTAGATGATAAAATGAATACTAAAGCTCGAAAAGACATCAGTGTTCAGAATAAAAGTATTCAATCTGTTCAACTTTTAGATGATAAAATTGTCGTATTGTATGTTCAAAATTCTTCAAATTTACAATATCTAAAAGCTAAAGTTTTAAATGAGCATCTGAATGAAATAAGTACACTCATTTTGGATTCTTTGTCTGTTCATTTGGATAATAAAAACACATTTTATGCTAAAACTTCTGCCGACAGAACAAAATTATTGACTTTTACTTTAGTAAGAAACAAAGGGAATTTTCATATTCAATTTGTAACATTCAACCAAGACATTGAATTAAGCTCAAGAAGTATTTTTACAGTAACGGATAAAGAAAATGTTTCTGTTCGTTCTGTAAAAATCAACAATCATGGGTTTGTCAGTGCGGTATTTGGATATCAAGATAAATGGAGTAATGATGATTACGATTTCAGTAGCTATCTAGTCAATTATTACAATCCAACTAATAAAACAATTTATGAAGTTGAAATAAAAAACACCAATACAGTATATAAAAAGCTAATCACTGAAACTGATTTAGATGATGATAAATTATATATTTTAAGTGGCTTTAGAAATACAACAAACAAAGATAATCTTGGGTTTTATTATCATATTTTAGATTTAAAAAGCAATCAAGTTTTGGTTCAAAAATATTTCAATCTCACAGAAGATGATGTAAAAGACAGCAAAACTTACGATTTTAAAAACTGGAGAGATAAAATCTATACATTAATGCCTAAAAAAATCATTCCTCGAAGTGATGGCGGTTTATTATTTATTGTTGAGGGAGAATTTACCTATCTTAGACAAGAACGTTCCAATAATTATTCTAATTTCTATAATCCATTTATTAGTAATATTCCACAACTAGTTCGCTCTACTCAATACAATACCATCGGTGATATTATGATTTTTTCAATTAATAGGGATGGCAGTTTACTTTGGAAAAAGAATATTTACAAATCTCAACAAAGCGAAGATGACGACGCTATATTTTCTTCTTTTACATTATTTGAGGCTGAAAATGTATTAAAATTTATCTATAACGAAGATATCTTTACTACTGGCAATTTTGTAGAGTACAATATAAATCCTTTAGGTAATTCAAAACATGTCAGCATCTTCAATTCAGAAAAGGAAAAACTCAACCTTATTCCAAAAAAAGCAGTTCAATTAGATGCCAATACTTTAATGATTCCAAGCCAAAACAAACGAAATATCCAATTTTTACAAATTGCATATTAGTCAAAAAACCGACCTCAGTCATTAAAAACCTAAATATCTCTTAATATCCTAAAATAAAATTTCTATCTTTATTTTAGCATCTTCGTATCATAAAATTAAACGAAGTAAAAAAACAATAGTATGAAATTATATTCCACCAAACACGTTTCCCCTGATGTAGATTTGAGAGAAGCCGTTTTGAAAGGATTACCACCCGATAATGGTTTGTATATGCCTTATGAAATTCCAAAATTAGCAGATAGTTTTTGGAATAATTTAGATAATTACAGCTTTAATGAAATGGCTTTAGAAGTTGCCAAAAATATGATTGGCAATGCAATTCCTTCCGAAGATTTAAAAAATATCATCGACCTAGCGTATCATTTTGATGCACCATTACATTATTGTGGCAATAGTGCTTTCTTAGAATTATTTCAAGGACCAACCTTAGCTTTCAAAGACTTCGGTGCAAGATTTATGGGTCAATTGATGGGCTATTTCTTGAAAAACAACAATAAGGAAGTGGATATCTTAGTAGCAACATCTGGCGATACTGGCTCTGCGGTTGCTCACGGATTTTTGAATGTAGAAGGTATCAATGTAACGATTCTTTATCCAAAAGGAAAAGTAAGCGATATCCAAGAAAAACAATTCACTACTTTAGGTGCAAATATTACTGCAATAGAAATTGATGGGACTTTTGACGATTGTCAGTCTATTGTAAAAAATGCTTTTTTAGACCAAGAATTGAATGAAAGAAGAACTTTATCTTCTGCAAATTCTATCAATATTTCAAGATTAATTCCACAAAGTTTTTATTATTTCTATGCTTACAAACAATTAGCAGATAAAAATAAAGACCTTTATTTTACTGTTCCTTCTGGTAATTTTGGCAATTTAACTGCTGGTTTATTTGCTAAAAAAATGGGCTTACCAATCACTAAAATGATTGCAGCAACCAACAACAACGATATTTTTACACATTATATTCAAACAGGAGAATTTAAACCCAAGCCTTCTGTTCAAACAATATCGAATGCTATGGATGTTGGTAATCCAAGTAATTTTTTCCGTGTTTTAGATTTCTTTGGAAATGATTATAATGCTGTAAAAGAAAATATTGAGGCATTTAGCGTCAATGACGAACAAACCAAACAAGCCATCAAACAAGTGTATGATGATTACAAATATGTTATTTGCCCGCACACTGCTGTTGGTTATTTAGCTATGCAATCTTTTGTGAATCAAAATAAAACTGAAAATACTAATAATATTATCTTATCAACGGCACATCCTGTAAAATTTGGTGAAGTCGTAGAACCAATATTAGGTTTTACACCAGAAATTCCAGAACGCCTGAAAAAAGCAATCGGCACCAATAAACAATCTATCGAAATGAGTAATGATTATACTACATTCAAACAGTGGTTAATGGATAAATAGTAGTTGTAAGTAATAGGTTGTAAGACTAATACCTAATTTACAGAAGTCTTAATACTTGCTACTTAATACTAAATACTAAAAAATGAAACAAATAAACGGATACTCTAAATTAACAAAAGACCAAAAAATTGATTGGTTAGTTGATAATTATTTGGAAGGTAATCAAGCAACAAAAGAGGAATTAATCTCTTTTTGGCATAGAGACATTAATACACAAAAGAAATTAGATGAATTTTCAGAAAATACAATCACCAATTACTTTTTTCCTTTTTCGATAGCACCTAATTTTTTAATCAATAACAAATGGTATGCTTTGCCAATGGCTATTGAAGAAAGTTCAGTTGTCGCTGCAATGTCTATGAGCGGAAAATTTTGGAGTGAAAGAGGTGGCTTTAAAACTGAGATTTTAGGTACAACCAAAATTGGACAAGTGCATTTTACTTTAGATGCAAACCATCAGGAACTTAAAAATCTATTTCCAGATATTAAGAAGCAGTTATTAGAAGCTACAAAATATATCACTCATAATATGGAGCAACGTGGTGGTGGTATCCAAGATATTGAGCTGATGGATATGACCCAGCACGAACCAAATTATTTCCAACTTAAAGCTTCTTTTGATACAAAAGATTCTATGGGAGCCAATTTTATCAATACTTGTTTAGAAGAGTTTGGGCATCAACTTAAAGCTATTGTCGCAGAAAAAAATTGGGGGAATATAAGTATCATTTTGTGTATTGTTTCTAATTATACGCCCAATTGTACCGCAAGGGCAACAGTAGAATGTCCAATTGAAAATTTAGGATTTTTTGGTCAAATGTCCCCAGAAATTTTTGCTGAAAAATTCAGACTAGCGGTAAGAATTGCAGAAGTTGATCCTCACAGAGCAACAACGCACAATAAAGGCATCTACAATGGTGTTGATGCAATGATTATTGCAACAGGAAATGATTTTAGAGCAGTAGAAGCTTGTGGGCATACTTATGCTTCAAGAAATGGACAATATAGTTCACTTACGCATTGCTCCATTGATAATGGAATATTCAAATTTTGGATAGATTTGCCATTGGCTGTTGGTACTGTTGGTGGATTAACACAATTGCATCCTTTAGTAAAAATTGCCATGCAAATTTTAGAATATCCAAATGCAGAAGAATTGATGCAAATTTGTGCTGTTGCAGGTTTAGCACAAAATTTTGCAGCTTTGCGTGCGATGACAACTGTTGGAATCCAACAGGGACACATGAAAATGCATTTATTTAATATCTTAAATCATTATCATGCTACAGAGTCAGAAAAAGATTATGCCCTAAACTATTTTAAAGATAAAATTGTTTCTTTCTCAACAGTGCGAACAATGTTGGAGCAAATTCGAGGAGAAAAGATAGGAGAATCCTAACTATATTTGTTTATATAAAAAATAATTTATGGATATTCAAGGCAAAAGACAAAGTGGAAATATTGAAGACCGTAGAGGTGGTGGGGGAAGAAAAGTGGCTATTGGTGGCGGAATTGGCACAATAATCATTGCATTAATTATTTTCTTTTTAGGTGGAGACCCAACTCAAGTTTTAAATATAGGACAACAAGAAGTTAGCACTGAACAAAGTGCAAATAGTCCACAAGATGCAAAAGCAAAAGAGTTTGTCTCTGTTGTATTGGCTAGTACAGAAGATGTTTGGAACAAAACATTTGCTGAAATGGGCAGTCAGTATAAAGAACCAACATTAGTACTTTTTACAAATCAAACAGTCTCAGGCTGTGGTGGTGCAAATAGTGCAACTGGTCCATTCTATTGTCCCTCAGACAAAAAAGTTTATTTAGATTATAGTTTCTTTGCGGAACTCAACCAACGTTTTGGTGTGGAAGGAAATTTTGCTGATGCTTATGTAATTGCTCATGAAGTTGGACATCATGTGCAAGATATGATGGGTATCACTGCAAAAATCAATGGTATGCAACAAAGAGTAGATAAAAGAGAAGCCAACCGATTAAGTGTAATGTTGGAATTACAAGCGGATTTCTTAGCTGGCTATTGGGCACACTATGCACAGAACTTAAATTTAACTCAAGAAGATATAAAATCTGCACTAACTGCTGCAAATGCTATTGGTGATGATAGATTACAAAAACAATCACAAGGTTATGTTGTGCCTGATGCATTTACACATGGCACTTCTGAACAAAGAATGTATTGGTTTATGAAAGGATTTAAAACTGGCGACCTAAAACAAGCTGATACTTTCAACGACCCTAATTTATAAAAAAAAAGAATATGAACAAACATGATATTGTAATTATTGGAAGTGGTCCTGGCGGTTATGTGGCGGCAATTCGTTGTGCACAATTAGGTTTTAATACCGCATTAATTGAGAGATATAAAACTCTTGGCGGAACTTGTTTAAATGTAGGATGTATTCCCTCAAAAGCATTATTAGATTCATCAGAGCATTATCACAACGCTGTTTCAACATTTAAAGAACATGGCATTGAATTAGAGAAAGCTCCTACGGTTAATTTTAAACAAATGATAGACCGCAAAGCAAAAGTGGTGGAAACAACGTGTGGTGGTATCGATTTTCTAATGAAAAAAAATAAAGTAACTGTTTATCAAGGCTACGGTTCATTTAAAGATAAAAACACGATTATTGTAAAAAAAGAAGATAAAACAGAAGAAATCCTAGAAACAAAATATACAATTATTGCGACTGGCTCAAAACCCTCATCACTGCCCTCTTTACCTATTGATAAAAAAAGAATTATTACCTCAACAGAAGCTTTAGCATTACCAGAATTACCAAAATCAATGGTAATTATTGGTGGTGGAGTTATTGGTTTAGAATTAGGTTCTGTTTATCAAAGATTAGGCACACAAGTTTCTGTTGTTGAGTATATGGATAAAATAATTCCAACAATGGATGATGATTTAGGGAAAGAACTTCAAAGGAATCTGAAAAAATTAGGTGTTAAATTTTATCTTTCACACAAAGTAACTGGTGCAAAAAACAAAGGAAAATCTGTAACAGTTACCGCATTAGATAAAAAAGAACAAGAAATTACTATAGAAGCAGATTATTGCTTAGTAGCTGTAGGTCGTAAACCTTTTACCGAAAATTTAGGTCTAGAAAATATTGGAATTCAACCCAACCAACGTGGACAAATTGAAGTGAATGAACATTTGCAAACTTCAATACCTAATATTTATGCCATTGGCGATGTGATTCGTGGTGCGATGTTGGCACACAAGGCAGAAGAGGAAGGCGTTTTTGTAGCGGAAACCATTGCTGGTCAAAAACCACATATCAATTATAATTTAATTCCAGGAGTTGTATATACATGGCCAGAAGTAGCTGCAGTTGGACAAACTGAAGCTCAATTAAAAGCTAATGGCGTAAAATATAAATCCGGAAGTTTTCCAATGCGTGCCTTAGGAAGATCGAGAGCGAGTATGGATATTGATGGTTTTGTAAAGGTATTAGCTGATGAAAATACAGATGAAATTCTAGGTGTACATATTATCGGAGCAAGAGCGGCTGATATGATTGCAGAAGCAGTCGTTGCAATGGAATATCGTGCAAGTGCTGAAGATATTAGCAGAATGAGCCACGCTCACCCAACCTATACAGAAGCAATGAAAGAAGCTTGTTTGGCTGCAACTGAAAATAGAGCAATGCATATATAGTAGTTGAAAAGTTTTAAATTACTAAAATTTTTTAAATCCTTTTAATAGACTTAACTTTGTAGAATAGGAAGAGATATCTAATTCTCTTCCTATTTTTTATACTTAAAAAATATACAAAATTGAAATATAATATGTTGATTCTTAGAAATTTATTAAAATTTAGAGTAATTATTACATTCGTATTACTTGGAGTAAGCTTACAATTATTAGCTCAAAAAGATTATGTAAGAGTTGACGGAACAATTTTTAGAGATGCGTAAGGTCGTATGTTGATGCTACGTGGCATGAACTATGTCAATAAGGACAAGGCGAATAATTTTCTGAATTTAACAAAAGATGAAGCATTTGTCAATTTAAAAAAATGGGGATATAATACTGTAAGAATGGGCGTAAATTGGTCAGGATTAGAGCCTCATCCTGGACAATATGATACCACTTATTTGAAAGATTTGGATACTCGTTTGGAATATGCAAGACAACATGGAATTTATGTAATCTTAGATATGCATCAGGATTTGTATAGTATTAAATTTGGGAATGGTGCTCCTTTATGGGCAACCTTAGACAACGACCTCCCTCATTATACAGGAGGCGTTTGGAGTGATGCTTATTATATTAGTCCAGCTGTTCAAACTTCTTTTGATAATTTTTGGAAGAATACACCTGCAGCAGATGAAATTGGCGTACAAGATCATTATATCAAGACTTGGGCGATGTTGGCAGAACGCTATAAAGAGGATAAAAATATTATTGGTTTTGATGTGATGAATGAACCTTTTATTGGAACTTCTGTAGAACAAGTTTTAGGAGTGATGTTGATGGAGATGACGGACGCTTTGAATAAAATTAATCCTGAAAAGCAATACTCAGTAAAAGAAGTGGGAGGAATGTGGATAGATGAACAAGGAAAGAATTTTATCTTACAAAATCTAACACATAAAGATGTTTTTGTTAAAGTATTAGAGAAAATGGAACCAATATATAGCCATTTTGAAAAAAGTGCTTTGATGCTATTTTATACTAATTTTGCTAAAGCTGTTCGTAAAGTAAATACAGAACATATTTTATTTTGGGAACCAAGTGTTTCTAGCAATAATGGTATTCCATCTTCTATAAGTACAGTTTCTGAGGCAGGTACGCAACAGGCTTATATGCCACATTTATATGATATTGTATTAGATACTGAACTATCAGGTGAAGCAGATGGAAATAGAGGAGAATATATGTTTCATCAATTAGCAACATCAAGAAAAAAACTAAACTTACCTACCATAATTGGAGAGTGGGGTGCTTTCTATTCAGGAGGAAAGGAGTTAATGGGTGCCGCAAAATTAATGACTGATGGAATAGATTCTTTATTATTTGGAGATTTTTATTGGAGTTATTATAAAGAAATGGGTAATCAGATTTTATTCCAAAAAGTTTTACTTCGTCCATATATGCAAGTGGCTACTGGACAAATATTGAAACAAACTATTCAAGGAAATACCTTTAAAATCGATTGGCAGGAAGCTAAAAAATCTAAATCTAAAAATTTAATTTTCTTACCATATACTAAAAACTTAAATATTCAGGGAAAGGCAAAGTATAATAAAATTGACTTAGAAAATCCTGGAAGTAGTATTTTAGAAATAGCTCCTATTAAGAAATCTAAGAAACGTCATCTCACCATTACTTGGGAAGATTAACTATTGGTTTGAGATTAAATGCTTATTATAATTTGATTTAATTATATTTAAGAAAAAGATTAGATTCTTTCGTCTTATTTTTACCAAAATGAGAGCATTTATACCCTATATCTTCTTTGCTGTAATTTTTATTGTTGATATATACCTTTATTTCAATTTAAGTAAAAATATCTTTGCCCAATCAAAACATAAGAAAAAGATACTTCTCGGCTATTTATTTTTATGTAGCATAACGTACATTACATTAATTATTGCCAATTTTATTGGATACAAAGATTGGGCAGGAAGTTGGTTTAAAAATTTATTGTTTGGTTTTTCTATTTCCTTTTTTTTAGCACGATTCCTCATTCTCCCAATATTATTGCTTTTAGACTTAATTCGCTTATTTTTTTGGTTTGCAGATAAAAAGTTTGACAAGGAAATACAACAAAAAAATGGCATAAGCCGATTAACTTTTTTCTATAAATCTGCGTTGGCTTTAGGAGGTTCATTATTTGGTGGTTTTATCTATGGTGTTTTAAAAGGAGCTTATAATATTCGCACGAATTATATAAAAATCAAAATAAAAAACTTACCCGATGAATTTAAACAGTTAAAAATTGTTCAGATTTCTGATTTACATGTAGGTAACTTTCCCAGCACTCATCACATTGAAAATATGATTGAAAAAATCAATGCAGAAAAACCTGATTTTATATTTATTACTGGCGATTTAGTCAATTTTAAAAGTGATGAATTAATACCATTTTTACCAATTTTAAAAAAACTAAATGCAAATCGACGTATTTATTCCATATTAGGCAACCATGATTATGGTGAATATTACGATTGGGAAAACACAATTGCTAAAGAAAAGAACCTACAAGATTTGGTAGCTATGCAAGAAAAAGAATTAGGCTGGCGATTATTGAGAGATGAACATGAGCTATTGGATTATCGTGGGTATCAAATGGCAATTATTGGTGTGGAATATTGGGGACACTCTATGCGATTCGGTAAAAAAGGAAATGTTAAAAAAGCCTATTCTGGAGCAGAAGAAGCAGATTTACATTTATTACTTAGCCATGATCCATCACATTGGGACAAAGAAATTATAAGCAATGAAGCTTATAAATCTATAGATGTTACATTTTCAGGACATACACACGGTTTTCAATTTGGTGTTGAAATTCCTAAATTAAATTTTCAATGGTCTCCATCAAAATTTGTTTATCCGCACTGGGCTGGTTTATATCAAATTAAAGAACAACAATTATATGTAAATAGAGGCATGGGGTATGTTGGCTATCCCGGAAGACTAGGTATTCCTCCAGAGATTACAGTATTTAACTTTACAACTATATAAATTAATTTCCTTCACATTAATATTTTTAATAGAATTCATAGTTTTAACAATGTTTGATAGTTTTACAATTCAGCAATTTCTCTTTATTTGGATAGGCATTGCACTCATTATTTTCCCAATACAGCTATTTGTTTCTGCACCTTATGGCAGACATTCTAAAACAACTTGGGGACCGATGGTTCCAAATAGATTAGGTTGGATATTAATGGAAGGTTGGGCATTGGTTGCTATCCTCTTTTTTTATATAAAATATTTTAATCCTAATATTTATTCATTACTCTTTGTCATTTTATATGCCTTACATTATGTACACAGAGGATTTATTTATCCAATGAGAACAAGAACAAAAGGGAAATTGAATCCTATATTAATTGTTCTTTTTGCGATGACTTTTAATTCAATCAATGCTGGATTAATTGGTTATTACCTATCAAAAGTAAGTATATATCCAGAAGATTATTTTCAGCATTGGAATTTCATTTTAGGAATATTTTTATTTATAAGTGGATTTGTCATCAATTTTAAATCTGATGATATTCTTATTCATCTAAGAAAACCTGGAGAAACGGATTATAAAATTCCTAAAGGATTTTTGTTTAAATATATATCTTGCCCTAATCATTTTGGAGAAATGATAGAATGGTTTGGTTTTATGTTGATGGTTTGGAATTGGGCAGGAATTGCCTTTTTTATATGGACAGTATCCAATTTATTACCAAGAGCACTTCATCACCACAAATGGTATAAACAAAATTTTTATGATTATCCTAAAGAACGTAAAGCAATATTTCCATTTTTGCTATAATAGATGTCAATATCTTAAAAAGCATTCTTTTTAGACTTAGTTCCTAAAATAGTCATAATAATAATTTTAATATCAAAGAAGATATTCCAATTCCCAACATAAAAAATGTCGTGTAATGTTCTTTCTCTTTTCTGTATTTCAGTTTCAGTTGGACCACGCCAACCATTCGCTTGTGCCCAACCTGTAATTCCTGGCTTTACTAAGTATCTAAGTGAATAATTAGGAATTTCTGAATGTAAACTTTCACTTAAGAAAACTCTATGTGGTCTTGGACCAACTAAGCTCATATCCCCTTTTAAAACGTTATATAGTTGTGGCAATTCATCTATATTATGTCTTCTTATAAATCGTCCAATAGGTGTAATTCTAGGATCATTTTCTATTGTAGATTTTAGTCCTGAAAAATCATCATCATACATACTTTTAAACTTAAACATTTTAAAAGGTTTCCCATGCAAACCAATACGAGTTGGCTTATAAAAGACAGACTTTGCACCATGAAATTTGATGAATAAAGCAGTAATTAGAAAAATAGGCCATAAAATAAACATTGCACATAAGGACGCAGTTATATCAATAAATCGCTTTATAAGAAAATTAATTCCCTCGCATTTTATATTTCTGATTTTATAATCTGTATTATTAGCTTCTAATTTATGAAGATTAGATATTGATACGATATTCTTTAATTCATCAAATGAATATTGTAAATAATTATTATTTACTTTAAAATTAAAAAAAAGTTCAAAATTAATACCGCTATCATTAATAATTTCTACTAATTGATAAAACATATTTCTACAAAAACCAATATTTGGAAAAAGCAAAGTAATTTTGCTTACTTTTCCTGAATTATTAAGAGCATCTCCTAAATCATTGATAGCAATTTTAGTGATAAAAAATTCACTAATGGTAGAAATTGGCGTAACTTCCTTTTGTTGTATATTTTTAGATTTATAAAATGGGCAAGCATACAAATTAACATGACTTTTGTCGTCATTTAACACTTCTATAAAAATAATACCGCTAAGTCTAGCCAAAATTGCAAGATTTTTGGAATTATAGTAGTTTTCTGTCATAAATGGGGATTTATATTTAGTAAACTTTTTGTCTTTTTAAAAAAACTTCATAAGCAATTGAAAAATTAGATAGAATAGATAAATACTTCATAAACAAGAATAAATTTAAATAGTTTTGGCTTAAAGATAAATATTAAATTTGAAATAACTCACAAAATTAAATACCAGAATCTTGGTATTTAAAAAAAA
>CAYYMF010000030.1:0-11306 GCA_964472755.1 uncultured Chitinophagales bacterium
AGGAAATTGTACTTTTAAATCTCCAGCGATAGTTTGCCAAGTATTACTTTTAGGAATTAAAATCTTTGGTTCGCCAACATTGTTTTGTCCAAAATAATTTAAGTTATATCTAAACCACGTCAATATTTCAGATTCAGCAATTGAACCAATATCTAAATCATCTCCAAAATTAGAAATATCCACTTTAGTAAAATCTGTTACATTTACTGGATATGTTTTATCACCAGTCTTTCTAGAGCCTATTGTTTGGTGAGCCCATGGTCCAATTACAATTTTTTGTAAATTCTTCTTATGGGTTAAAAACTGTCTGGCAAAATTGTTAGTTTCAATTTGTCCATCGACAAATAAATCCCACCAACCAGCAACTTGAAAAGATGCAACTTCCATATTCGTATATCGTGAGAATTTTCCGTTTTTATCACCTTCGCCATTTTCATCTACCATAGCAACACTTCCATCCATATTATCTCTATTTATAGAATTAGGAAAATAACCAGGCGTACTTCCTGGGTACTTGTAGGTAGAAAAGTGATCAACAGCGGTTTCGGCTGCTACAAATTTATTGGGCAAATTATAATCCTTAGCACTATGAATACTATCATTAATGCCTTGGTCTAAAGCCATTTTATCATCTTCTAAATCATAAATCTGTCCTTTTAACCAACCCTTCACTAGCATATTTCTAAAGCAACCATTATGATAGCCAGTACTTTTATAAAATTCTAGTGGCCCAACAATCGGAAATAAACTTTTTAGACCTGGTTGAGTCGGGTCAATTTTATGTGCCGCTGCCGCTTGGTGTTGATTATAACCTAAGGCAGATGCACCAAACATTCCAATAGAACCATTATATACTAAATCAGTTGTTTCTAAAGTACCATTTTTATCTAAATCAAATTTTCTAACTAAATTATTTTTAATGAATTCAATGGTATTGTAGCCATCTTCGTGATTATTGCCATTTCTTGGATCATCAGGAGAGGTTATATCTAATAAGTGATTGTTATTATGATAAGGCGTCTTTTTCCAACTATCAGAATACAATGGCAAATATGCACCTTGGGAAGTATAGCGTCCACGCATGTCTTGTACTGCTGCTGAGTAACCTAATAAAGCCATTGCTGAGCCAATCATCACATCACCTCCATTCTTGTTATAAGGCGTTCTTTCTAAAATCATAGGCAACTGATAGGGATTTGGATTGAGTTGTCCATTGATTGAGTCATAAATTATATATTGAAAGCCTTTTCCTAAAACGGTTAGTTTTATATCCTGATTAATAATGGGAATTGTAATATCAAAAGTTAAACTATCTTGTAGTATAGGCAAATAGATATCGGTATATAAAATTGTACTATCTGGCATCATGAATGGAACTTGCACTCTTTGTGCAAAATCTGTTAAATCATCTAGTGTTCCATTTACTTTTGGAGCCGGAATTAATTTACCATTTGGAATATTAATTTGCTGTGCTTTTGTATTGATAAAAAACATGCAAATCCATACGATAGATACAATGATTCTTCTCATAACTTTAAGATTATTTAACTAAAATAACACCATTTAATTAATCAACAAAATTTTTTGTTAAAATTTAATATTGGAGCAAATTGTTCCAGATGAATAATTCAATATGCTTATCCCCTTTAATATTAATTTGTTTTCTATTGTATATTCTTTTTATAAGCAAGAAGATGTATATTTATTTTTTATAACCTTATGATATGCATTGGAAATTAAAAGCACTTTTAAAAGTTATCAACTACATTGGTCCGACAAGGCAAGTAGAACTTTCAGAAATAAAAGAAGAAAGAAAGAAGAACAATCGGGTATCTGCTCTAGGTCAGTTTTTATTTGATTACAAAGTAAATGTCAACTCTATTGTAGATAGTAAAATAGAACATCTCCCCATTAGAATCTATAAAAACAATAAGAACGAAGATCAGAAAGTAATTATATATTTTCATGGAGGCGGTTTTTGTTTTTATGGCATAGAATCTCATGATTATATTTGTAGAAGATTGAGCAAGATGAATGAATGTACAGTCATCTCTGTAGATTATAGATTAGCACCTGAACATGTTTTTCCATCAGCTCAAGAAGATGCATTTTTAGCTATCAATTATATTTATGAACATGCAAAAGAGTTTGGTATCGATGCAAATAAAATAATAGTTGCTGGAGATAGTGCTGGTGGAACCTTATCGGCATGTGCTACACATCATTTCAAAAATCATCCTCAAATTAAAATTGCAGGACAAATACTTATTTATCCTTGGGTTGATGGGCGAGTTCAATCCTCCACTATTGAACAGTTTAGCACGGGTTATATGCTCACAAAAGCTGCTATATTGTGGTTTCAAAGTGTTTATACACCAAACATAGAAGATAGACTAAATCCATTATCCGCACCAACTCATCATACTGATTTTTCTAATTTGCCGCCAGCATTTGTAATTACAGCAGCGTTTGATCCTTTAAAAGAAGAAGGTTATCAATATGCTGAAAAGCTAAAAAATGCTGGGAATAATGTAATCTATAAAGATTATGAAGGCTTAGTTCATGGGTTTGTGAATATTCCTCAAATTGCACCTAATGGTATGAGCGTATTTGATGATATTAAACTATTTGTCGATAAGCTATAACGTTAAATTCGATGCATTTGAATGGAAATAATTTAACTTTTTCCTAAAAATAGACTTAGTAACTTTATCCTATGTTTTTAAATTTATTCCGAGCAAAATTACACAGAGTTACTGTAACACAAGCAGACCTTAATTATAGAGGAAGTATTACGATAGACGAAGCACTTTTAGATGCTTCAGGTATTGTAGAAAACGAGCGTGTTCAGATAGTAAACGTCAATAATGGCGAGCGTTTTGAGACTTATGTTATAAAAGGAGAGAGAGGCTCAGGAGTTATTTGCTTAAACGGCCCTGCTGCTCGAAAGGTACAAGTAAGTGATATTCTTATTGTCATTGCTTATGGGTTTTATTCGGCTGAAGAAGCAAAAGTACATAGACCCAAAACTGTTCACGTGGACGGAAATAATCAAATTATTGCCTAAAATTATTTTATAATTTGAAAAACTTAGGCTCAATCTTAAAAGTATTACTTTCTCTTGGTATAGGAATTGGAGCAATGATTTGGTTTTGGAATTCTATGACCCTAGAAGACCAAGAACAAACAATTTTTGCATTTAAGAGAGCAAATTATTTTTGGGTGATATTGGCACCAATTATTGGTTTTTTGGCCAATTTTGTACGAACACAAAGATGGCGGTTGTTATTGCGTCCAGTAGGCTATAATCCACAATATGCCAATACTTTTTACTCGGTTATGACTATGTATTTTTTCAATCTATTTGTACCTAGATTGGGCGAAGTAATGCGTTGTTCCATTTTAGCAAAATATGAAAACGTTCCTGTTGAAAAATCTATCGGGACTATGGTAACGGAACGAGTTTTAGATGTATTGTGCTTAGGCGTTGTATTTGTTATTGTATTTTTATTCTTAGGACAAGAAAATTATGATATATTAAAAGCCAATTTTAATGAACGTACTTCTGGGTTTGGAAATGGTGCTTTTTTTCAAATTTTAAAATTTAGTATTCCTACTTTAATTATTATAGGAGGAGGTGTTTTTTCTATTATCTATATTAAGAAAAATGGATTAAATAAGTTATTAGATTTATTCAAAGACAAAATTGGTAGTCTTTTTAAATCAATATTTTCAGTAAAAGATGTTGCGGAAAAGCCACAATTTATATTCCTTACAATTGGAATGTGGCTATTATATTTAATCATGTTTTATATCAACTATTTAGCCTTGCCAGAAACATCAGATTTGTCACTTTTCTCTGCATTAGTTTGTTTATTATTTGGCTCATTTGCAGTGATAATTACGCCTGGTGGAATTGGTGTTTATCCAATTGTTATTCAAATGGTTTTAGCTACTTTCAAAGTTGAACCAAGTATTGGTTTGGCAATAGGTATGATTGCATGGTGTGTTCAAACTGTTGGTGTTCTTTTAGGTGGAATTATTTCATTGGTATTGCTTAACTTAACCAACAGAAATATTTCAAATTCTAATGTCAGTACTCATTAATTCTTTAGAAGAACTTACAGTAATAGTTAAACATCATAGAGCTGTAAATCAAACTATTGTGTTTACAAATGGTTGTTTTGATTTATTACACAATGGCCATTTATATTTATTAAATGAATCTAAAAAATTAGGCGAGATATTAATATTAGGAATTAACACGGATAGTTCTATCAAAAAATTAAAAGGAGATTCAAGACCTATTCAAAAATTATCAGAGAGAATTGATGCAATAAATACGAAGTCAATAGTCGATTATATAATAACTTTTGATGAAAACACCCCAATTCAACTTATTGAGTTAATAAAACCAGATTTTTTAGTAAAAGGCGGAGATTATCAAATCGAAAATATCGTTGGAAATAAGCTAGCAAAACAAACAATTATTATTCCTGTATTAGAAGGATATTCCACTACGCAACAAATCAAAACGCTAAATCTTTAATTATTTTTTCTCTTTTTTGTGTTCTAATTTTAAAGGAGGAGCAATTACATCTTCTGGAAATTCGACATCTTTCTTAAATAAATCAGCACGTGTAAAATATTCAGTTTCATCAATTTTGACTTTAATTGGAATAAAACCCATAGCCACAATTTTGATATAGCCTTTGTAAGAAACTTTTACTGCTTTTCCAATTGCCAATCTTGCAGATTCTGTAACAAACTTGGATAAAGTCGCACCAGTATTTACATCAATTCGAAGTGGTAAATCAAAAGTATCCATTTTAGGAACTTTCACATAATCTGGATGTTCAAAAATAGTACCTAATTTTTTGTCTTCTACAAAAACATCAACAACAACTTCTTCAATTTTTGCCTTTACTTTATATGGACTATAAATACAAGCTGTAATTCCTAAACTAATTTGTTTTATGCCAAAATCTAAGACTTTGAAATCTTTAGTGCGAACTAAATAAGGTTCTTTCTTCTCTTCGGCATTAAGTTTGGAAGAAAATCCAATGAAAATAATTAATATTAATAGTAGGTATCTTTGCATTTAGCTTTCTGACTTTAATCTTTCTTTCTCTGCTTTTTGTAGTGCTTTTTCCGCTTTTCTTTGTTCTCTCTTTTCTTTTCGCTCTTCTTTTTTTGTTTTGTATGTATAACTAGATTTGTGTTTTAAAGGTACTTCAAATTCTTTGCCAGCTTTATCTCTCAGGATTAAAATGCCTTCCATTTCAATTAAATACACATTTTCAGGATCTTCATTATTGCCAATTACAGGTTCTGTTTTGTATTCATATTTTACTGGAATTGAAAACTCTGAATGCCCTCTTATATTTTTTGCTTCTTTGTTAAAAATAGTTCCAATATCTTTTCCATCTATTTTTAAATGTACTTTTAAATTTCTAACATCAAATTCTTCTTCAGCCAAATTTTCAAATACAAAAACAGATAAAAGATTTGCAGTAGGTTTTTTTAAATTACCCATGTCAATATCGGCAACTTTCTTAAATTCTACTTTTGTTTTCTGCTTACAGCTCGTAAATAAAATGATGCTGAATAAAGCGATAATTGTGATTTTTTTCATTCTGTTTAAATGCTATTTAATTTTCAAACAATAATAGTGATAATAAAATAAATATCAATAATGATACTAATTTTATTAGTATTTATTAACGACTAAATTTTTTCAATCTCTATTTTTTTATACAGCAATTTTAAAAAATGTTTATCTAATAAAAAAATGCTTTGTGGTAATAAAAAATATTTCTATCTTTGCAGTCCGTTATAGGCTGATGGTGTAACGGTAGCACAGAGGTTTTTGGTGCCTTTAGTTAAGGTTCGAATCCTTATCGGCCTACGCAGAAAAGAGTTTCAGAAATGAAACTCTTTTTTTTTATTTTATCAAGTTTGTTATCTACTACTTTTTATAATTATTCTATTTTCGTTGGAATTTACTCCGAAATAGAAAGATGGATTATAACATAGGATTGCAAAAATAATTTTAGCTTTGTAAGTTGTATGTTTGATAGCTTATTTAAAAGATTATTTTTTTTCTACACTTTCTTCTTTTGGATACTAAGTAGTTATGCTGTTTGTGGTTTTCAGGTAGATAAAACAAATGTTTGTGCAGATGAAGATGTTACTATCATTTTAGATAAACCCTATAGTGCCTATCATAAAGTTATCGTATCAAAAGGAACTTTTCCATTTTTATCAGATGCAACTTCTAATGACTTCTATATTGTTCCGCCTTATTCGGCTAATGATAATGTCGTAAAAATTAGATTTCGTGGAAAGAATAATTTACAAGATTATACTATTCAATTAGCAGAAAGTGTCTTTCCTAATCCAGGAATTCCTTGTGGGAAAAGAGTAGTTGTCAGAGTTAATCCAACACCAGATCCACAAATTACTGAAGAAAATAATTTTTCTTATTGCAATGAAAGAAATCCTAAAGAAATAAAGATTCTAAACAAATCTCAAACCAAAAATAGCAATACTCAATATGAAATTGATTGGGGAGATGGAAGCCCTATTTTTGTGGCAACTCAATTTGATGAAGTTGTACATACTTATGCTATTGGTGATTATGTTATTAAATATAAAGTTGTTGGTAATAAGCCAAATACAACTTGTAATATTTCAGAAAAAGAATACTATGTAAAAATAGGTGGAATATCTCCTAGAATATCTTTCTTGCCTTCTACACAAACTTCATTTTGTGCACCTGGTTATTATGAGATTTATCCTGACACTAGTGTAATGAATAGAAATACTCCAAATACAAATTATAAATTTTATGTCAATGATGAATTAATCCAAACCTATAATCAAAACAATTTGCCAACTATCTTAAATTATTATTTTGAAGAAGGCTCATGTGGGAAGTCGTCTCCTCAATGCGGACAAAGTTCAGTTAGTTTTTATTTAGAAGCCTATAATGGGAGTTGTACACCCGCTATTCTAAATACATGTGTTTTTATTACAGACTCTTTAAAACCGTATATCACAGGAAAAGATGTAGTATGTCAAACTATGACAGAATCTTTTACCAATGGAAATGAAAAAAATGATAACTATATTGCAGGAACACAATGTAAAGATCCTATTTACAAATGGAGTATTCTAGAACCCATTGGATATACCTTAAAAAATGGTACTAGCAATAAAAACTTTGATGTTCAATTTGATAGCATTGGTACATATACAATTCTTTTGTCTTTAGATGCGTCTTCAGGAATTTGTCAAGATAAAGCGGATACTACATTTCATGTAAGTGTAGTTGAAAAATTGGTTTTAGATTTTAATCTACCATCTGTTGTTTGTATGCCTAATATTGAAGGGAGTTTTGTAGATGTGCCTGTTAATTTAGAAATTAAAGAAGGGAATCCTTCAGGCATTAAAAAGATAGCTTGGACAATAGTTCCTGATAATTCTGCCCCTATAAATGTACCTAACTATCAAATTATTTCAGGAAATACAACAACTCAAAATATGTTAATCCGATTTGATGCTTGGAGAAGTTATGATATAATCTTAAACTATGAAACTATTTGCGAAACAGCTACGATTACACGTAAAGTTAGGATAGCATCTAAGGGATCATTTGATACGCTTCCAATTCCGAGTATTTGTGCCTATCCCGCAACAATTAATCCTTTAGAATATTTTATTTGGGAATCCAAACGTGTAAATGGGGGTGATAAGCAAGCACAATTTAATTGGACATTTATTGGTGGAGCACCTAGCACTCAGCAAACCAAGATTCCTGAAGTAGTAACTTATAATGCTAGTGGTACTTATCCAATGACTTTAACAATATCAAATGTATGTGGAGATACTTCACTTTCCCCCAATATTATATTATTTGATAATCCGCAGCCTGATGCAGGAAAAGATACAACTTTATGTGGTATTTCAAACCCTATTACATTAATTGGAACACCTAGTGGAGGTATTTGGCGTGGATTGGGAATTATTGATAGTGTATTAGGTATTTTTGATCCAAAAAGTGTGTCTGCAGGAAGTTATACAATTTTTTATACCACACATATTAATTCGGAATGTCCTCCAACTGATTCATTAATAGTTACAGTTTTGCCAACTGGTATATCTGCAGGTCCTGAGCAATCTATTTGTAAGTTAAATGGGAATCAACATGTAAGTTTACAATTAATTAGTAATCCATTATTTACAGGTGGTTCCTGGTCTGGACCTGGTATTGTTAATTCTTCCACAGGCATTTTTAGTCCAGATAATTTGATACCAGGAATTTATGCTGTTCAATATACTTATACAGATTCAGTAAGAGGTTGTAAAGATGTTTCTAGTAAAAATATTGTTGTTCACCCAGCTGTGAGTATTAATACGCAACTTCCAAATTTATGCACTCAACAAACTTTTGATTTTAGTTTTGTAGGCGGTAATTTGATAGATGCAGATTGGGATTTTGGGGATGGTGGTAGTGCCAATATTCCGTATCCGAGTTATTTTTATACTAATTCTGGAGATTATATTATTCGTTTAAAGGCGGAAAATACAAACCATTGTTCTGATACTTTTAATATTCCAATAAAAGTTTTAGGAGAACAGAATCATGAGTTTTTTATTAATAAAGCTATTTCATGTGTCGGCAATGATTTTGTAATTTCTTTTCCACCAAATCATGATATCGCACAAACCTATAAATGGTATTATGATAATGATTCGCTCATTAGTAATCAAAAAATTATACCAATGCTAAATTTTACAAAACCTTTAGTAAACGATACAATATATTCAATAAAATTAATTACAAAATATCAATGTGTGGATTATGCACAAACTTTAGATTTGAAAGTTAAAGCCAATCCAAAGGCAGATATTTTTTTATTATCGGATAAAGGCTGTGCTCCATTTTCAACTCAAATACTCAATAATTCATTAGGTCAAATTGATAGT
The DNA here is from genome assembly GCA_964472755.1 of uncultured Chitinophagales bacterium. Classification (GTDB taxonomy): domain Bacteria; phylum Bacteroidota; class Bacteroidia; order Chitinophagales; family JADIYW01; genus JADJSS01. The sequence goes on from CAYYMF010000030.1 coordinate 8,992, forward strand.
ATAAGGTGGTTTTTTGGTAATGGACAAACTAGTTCAATGGCTCAACCTCAACAAACTCCAAAATATTATAATCCAACGAGAGCAGACACAACTTATACCATTACATTATTAACGCATAATATTTGTGCATCTGACACAGCAAAAAAGAAAATTATTGTAAATGCTAATGAGGTTTATACGGCATTTACTATGTCAAAAGATGCAGGCTGCGCCCCTTTAACTGTAGATTTTATATCTACTGTTGTCGGAGCGAATAACTTCATTTGGAATTTCAATGATGCAGATAGTAGTATAAGTTTTGACAAAAAACCAACATTTACATTTGATAAGTCAGGGATATACCCTGTCATGTTGGTTGCAAATGGTAGTTGTGGAAGCGATACGATTAAAAGAAATGTTACAGTTTTTGGTACTCCTGATGCTAACTTTGAAATTACAAATCCTTGTGTTAATCAAAATGCTTTATTTCAAAATAAAAGTACTGATGCTAATAGCTTTATATGGAATTTTGGGATTCCCAATGCGACTTCTACAAATTCTAATCCTATATATAAATATACAAATGATGGTGCTTATCAGGTTCAACTTATTGCAAGAAATACTTTCTGTGCAGATACGATAGTGCAAGATATACTTATTCAATCTACACCTAAAGCAAAGTTTTCTATATTAAATCCTGAAGTTTGTTTCCCGGAACCAGTTCAATTCAATAACGAAAGTACAAATGCCTTTAATTATATTTGGCATTTTGGTGATAATGAAATTTCAAATGATATTAATCCTCAGCATTCCTTTCCAAATCCAGGAATTTTTAATGTTTATTTAGTTGCAAAAAATACTTATTGTGCAGATAGTGTTCGTTTAAATAATGCGGTACGTGTAAACCCTAAACCAAATGCTGATTTTAATGTAAAGATTATAGATAATGATTTAAGAAGTCCAGTTCAGTTTACAAATATTTCTACAAATGCTACTCAATTTGCATGGCAATTTGGAGATGGAAATTCCTCAAAAGAAAAAAATCCAAATCATACATTTCAATTCAATAAGGGTTATAAAATTATTTTAGAAGCTATCAGTGATAAAAATTGTAGAGATACTATTGAAAAAAATATTAATATCAATCCAAGTGGAGGGCTTTATATGCCTAATATTTTTACACCTAACGGAACTGGAGAAAATGCTTTATTTATGCCCAAAGGCAATAAATTAAAAGAATATCAGATTCAGATTTATTCAACTTATGGTCAATTGATTTGGGAATCAACAAAGTTAGTAAATGGTAGCCCAGTTGAAGCATGGGATGGTACATTCAAAGGTGTGCCAATGCCACAAGATGTTTATGTATGGAAAATAAGAGCAATTTTTGACAATGGTACTTTTTGGGAAGGAATGTTAGATGAAAGTAGTGGTAAAAAATCAGTAATCGGTTCTTTAATATTAATTAGATAAACTAAAGGGTTATTTTTTCAGCCTCAGCTAATTTTTCTTGACTACCAATATCTATCCAAATATCATCGTTATGAATATAACTTTTTATTAAATGGGTAGGGCATAAATCTAAATACCAATCCGTCATTGAAAAAACACCACTTCGATTGCAATACTTAAATATCTCTGGTTCAATAATATGGTATCCGCTGAAAGCAAATTCATGTAATGGATGTTCTTTCAATTTTTCTTCGCCATCTGAATCGATAAAATATTCCCGAGGAGATTTTCGTGGAATTTTGAAAACATGTGTTTTTACATTTTCCCAACCAAATAAAGTTTGTTCATCGTCAAATAATAAATACCTTGATGAATTTCTATTGCGAACAGCCAAAGTTGCCAAACTCTTATTTTCTTGATGTTTTGCTAAAAAATTTTGTAGGTTGATGTTTGTATAAATATCAGCATTGCAAACTAAAAAGGGTTCATTGCTTTCTGTAAAAAAAGGCTGTACTTTTAACAATCCTCCACCAGTTTCTAAAATTAAATCTCGTTCATCAGAAATCTCAATCTTAATTCCAAATTGATTATTTTGCTGAATAAAATTAATGATTTGTTCTGCCAAATAATGCACATTAATAATAATTTCGTTAATACCTTGCTGCTTTAGTTGTTCGATAACAATTTGCAACATTGGTTTACCATTGATTGCCACCAAAGCTTTAGGAATCTTATCCGTTATTGGACGCAAGCGAGTACCTAAACCAGCTGCAAAAATCATTGCTTTATTCATAAAATAGTTATTAAAGGAAAGGCATTAGTGCAAATATAATAAAATAACTATTTTACGCAGTGGTTCGTGTCCTCACAAACTATTCTTTTAT
>CAYYMF010000030.1:11406-33268 GCA_964472755.1 uncultured Chitinophagales bacterium
AAAGACAAGAACCGAGACGAAAATACCTCGCAAATCAGAAATCTTGGCTCTTGATTCTTGGCTCTGAAAATCTCTTATCTATTATAATAACGCAGCAACACCAGGCAATGTTTTCCCTTCGAAATATTCGAGCATTGCACCACCACCTGTACTTACAAAACTCACTTCGTTTGCCAAATTAAATTTATTTACGGCAGCTACGCTATCTCCACCACCCACTAAACTGAATGCACCTTTTTTTGTTGCTTCAACTATTGCTAATGCAATGGATTTTGTCCCGTTTTGGAAGCTCTCCATTTCAAAAACACCCATAGGGCCATTCCATAAAATAGTTTTTGATTTTTGGATTACTTCTGAAAATGTAACTATTGAATTTTTCCCAATATCTAAACCCATCCATTCTTCAGGAATATTGAAATTATTGGCAATCTGTGTTTGTGCCTCATTGTCAAATTTATCAGCAATTACGCTATCTTCTGGTAGTATAATTTGAACACCTTTTTGTTTCGCTTGCTCTAAAATTTCTAAGGCTAATTCTAATTTATCTTCCTCCACTAAAGAATTTCCAATTTGTCCGCCTTGTGCTTTAAAAAAAGTATAAGCCATGCCGCCTCCAATAATAATATTGTTAGCAATATTCAATAAATTTTCAATAATCAAAATTTTGTCAGAAACTTTTGCTCCACCTAAAATTGCTGTTAATGGTTTCTCTGCATTTTTCAATACTTTATCTGCATTTTCTAATTCTGCTGCCATTAATAAACCAAAACATTTATGCTCTTTATCAAAATAATTTGCGACAATAGTTGTACTTGCATGAGCTCTATGTGCAGTTCCAAAAGCATCATTGACATAAATTGTTCCCAACTTTGATAATTGTTCAGCAAATTCAACTCCGCCTTTTTCTTCTTCTTTATGGAATCTAGTGTTTTCTAATAATAAAACCTCGCCAGCCTTCAAGTTTTGTGCTGTTTGAAGTGTTTGTTCTCCAATGCAATTTGTAGCAAATTGAACAGGTCTATTTAATAAATTAGAAAGATGAGTTACTAAATGTTTCAGACTAAATTTCTCGAAATCTATTGTGCCATCTTCTTTTAATTTTTTAAGAGGTCTGCCTAAATGCGACATTAAAACAACGCTACCGCCATCATTCAAAATTTTTTCGATAGTTGGTAATGCTGCACGGATTCTAGTATCATCAGTAATATTAAATTGTTTATCTAATGGAACATTAAAATCGACTCTAATTAAAGCTTTCTCTTGATTAAAATTGATATTGTTTATAGTTTGCATTTTAAAAAATATTGTGCTTAAAAATAAGATTTTTTTATGGTTTAAAATTTGCTAATTCTAAAATTTTCTGACTGTCTTTGTTGGCAATGAGTTGTTTTAAAGTTGTATTTGAATTGTTTTTCATATAACTGCGAATGATTTGCCAACCCAACCAAGCACCCACTCTTCCTGGAGAAGATGCAGGCATACCATAAGTACTCGGTGCTTCTTCTACATATTTAATATATTCAGGTTTTGTATCGTAAAGGATTTTTTTCTCTAAAAAATGCCCCCAAATTTGTTTTACATTATCCTCACACCACTTGTATTGTTGAGGTGTATAGCGCATAATATTGGCTTCTTTCTCATTAGGCAACATTGCCTCCACAAAATATATGATTTTCCCATAAATCAACATTTTATCTAACAAAGTAGATTGTGCTGTTGGAGCATCAATCGTATTCGTTGCTAAAGTATGCATTGCTTGTATCGTTATAAACGGTTTATCCAAACTATACAATTGATAATCATAAAAGAAATTAGGATAGTAAATATACTTTGGACCAAGATAATCATCGATACAAATCCCTAATAAACTATCGCCATAAGTAAATGCTGGAAATCCAGCAAATTCTGTGATACAAGTATAAACTTTTGGAATTGGTTTTTCTGGAAAATAACTTTTGAAATTTATAAACGCATCGGTCAATTCTTTTTCTAAGAAATCTAGATTTGGGTATTTTTTCATTACGGAATCATACAAACCTCGCATTTGTGGCTTAGTAATAAAATCAGCAATAATTTGTTGCTGTTCTGCCTCAGTTCCCATTCTAGGAAAATCCATTACATAATTATAATAAGCATTATATATTAATGGGTCTTTTGCTTTTAATTGATGCAATTCATTTTCAATATTATTCGGATTCATCGCATACCAATCTTCCTCAAAACGATGTATTTTAATATTTACTTCAGAGCGTTTGACCTCTGTTTCTTTCTTAGGTTGATTTTTATTTCTATTGCATGTACAGCTTGATAGCAACAGACAAAAAAGGGACAAATAAATAACTCTTTGCATACTTGGAACAAGATACGAACAAGAAATAAATATTGAAAGTATTAATTTCTTAAATGATATTAATGAATATAAATATCGCCAAAAACTATCTTTGTTATCTTTTTAAGTGATTAAAAATTACTTACTTTTACAAAATGAAAATTGCATTAGCACAACAAAATTATATTATAGGAGATTTTGAAGGAAATTATACAAAAATACAAAATGCGATAGAAGAAGCCCAACAACAACAAGTTGATTTAATTTTATTTTCGGAATTGGCAATTTGTGGCTATCCGCCAAGAGATTTATTGAATTTCAATCATTTTATACAACAATGCGAAACATACATTCAAAAAATAGAAACCTTAACTCAAGGTAAAATTGCTGTTGTTATTGGTGCTCCAAGCAAAAATCCTATTGTTGATGGAAAAGATTTATATAATTCAGCTTATTTTATAGAAAATGGAAAAATAAAATATATTGCTCATAAAACATTGTTGCCAACTTATGATGTTTTTGATGAATACAGATATTTTGAACCGAATACAGCTTTTGATATCGTAGAATTTAAAGGAAAAAAAATTGCCTTAACGATTTGCGAAGATATTTGGGATACGGGTGAAAAAAATCCATTATACAATGTAAATCCAGTTGAAGAATTGGCAAAACTTAATCCTGATATTGTTTTAAACTTGTCGGCATCACCATTTAGTTATCAACAAGCTAAAAAAAGAAAAGCTATTGTCAAAAAAAATGCACTTGCTTTTAAATTACCAATTTTTTATTGCAATACAGTTGGTGCTCAGACGGAATTAATTTTTGATGGAGGAAGTTTGGTGGTAGATTCAGAAGGCAAATTAATTGATGAAATGCCTTATTTTAAAGAAGATCTAAGGATTTATCAGCTGTGTGAGGATAATCAAATTACTTGTATTAATCATCAAAATATTAAAAAACATGAAGTTATTGATGACACGAATCATTTAATTCACGATGCAATTATTTGTGGTATAAAAGATTATTTTGAAAAATTGGGATTGAAAAGAGCAATTTTGGGATTGAGTGGAGGTATTGATTCTGCTTTGACCTTATATTTTGCGGCCAAGGCGTTAGGTAATCAAAATGTATTGAGTGTGCTTATGCCTTCACAATATTCTACCAATCATTCTGTAGATGATAGCTTGAAGTTAGTAGAAAATTTAGATACTTCATATAAAATAATTCCTATTAAAGAAGCATTTGATGTAATTGACAAGATACTTCAACCACATTTTGACGGCAACCCATTTGATGTAACCGAAGAAAATATGCAGGCAAGAATTAGAGCAATTTATTTAATGGCTTTGAGTAATAAACATGGCTATGTATTATTAAATACCACCAATAAAAGTGAAGCTGCTGTTGGTTACGGAACTTTATATGGCGATATGTGTGGAGGTTTAGCCGTATTAGCTGATATTTATAAAACACAAGTTTATGATTTGTGTAGATGGATAAATAGAAATGGAGAAATAATCCCTAAAAATATTATTGAGAAAGCACCAAGTGCAGAATTGCGTCCAAACCAAAAGGATTCTGATTCTTTACCTGATTATGAGATTTTAGATCGTGTTTTATTTGAATATATTGAAAATATAAAAGGACCAGAAGAAATAAAACAAATATTAGGTTTTGAAGAAGTTTTAATAGCTCGAATATTAAGATTGGTTAATAGAGCAGAGTTTAAACGACATCAAACACCGCCCATTTTAAGAATTTCTCCAAGAGCTTTTGGTAGCGGAAGACGTGTCCCAATTGTGAACAAATATTGCCAGTAATGCTTTAATTGCTTTTGGAATGATTTTAATATAAATTTTATTTCTCATTTTTATATTATAACTTTGCACTATGAGTTTAGATGCCAATTTGAATAATGAAATTAAAAACGCTATGCTTCAAAAAGAAGAAGCAACGTTGAGAACACTTAGAGCCATAAAATCTGCTTTTTTATTAGCAAAAACTGAAAAAGGGGGAAATGGGCAAATATCAGAAGAACAAGAATTGAAAGTTTTACAAAAGCTATTCAATCAAAGGAAAGAATCTTTTGAGATTTTTACCAAAGAAAATAGAGCAGAATTGGCTGCAAAAGAAAAAGAAGAAATGGACATTATTGGAGCATATCTACCTGCACAACTTTCTGATGAAGAATTAAAATCTACTATTCAACAAATTATCCAAAATTTGGGTGTTACCTCCATAAAAGAAATGGGCAAAGTAATGGGTGCAGCATCTAAACAATTACAAGGCAAAGCCGAAGGTGGCAGAATATCTGCGGTTGTTAAAGAGTTACTAGGATAGTATTTTATTGTCTTTTTGTTTACTAATCAAAGCGAATTGCTTTAATTGGAGAGATTCTTCCAATTATTCTTGATGGAATATATAATACTAAAAAGCAAATTACAAAAGTCAATATATTGACAATTAATATTTTTGGAATATCAAAATAAACAGGAACTTCGGATAAGTAATAATTCTCTTCGTTAAGTTTGATAATGCCTGTATATCTTTGAATTAAGCACAAAATCATTGCCAACGAATTACCAAGAATTAGACCATAAAAAATAATATAAGAAGCCTGATAAATAAATATTTTCTCTATTTTTCTAGTGCTGGCACCCAATGCTTTTAAAATGCCTATCATTTGCGTTCTGTCTAAAATCAGGATAATAAGTGCTGAAACCATATTTAACAAAGCCACTACTGCCATAATTAATAAGATGATGTATTCGTTTGTTTTTTGTAAGTTCAACCATTCAAAAATACTGGGATACACTTCTTTAATGGTTTCTGCATATTTTGTGTTGTCAATAATTGTGTAGTAGATTTTATCTTTTATTGCATCCATTTTTCCCATGTCTTTCAGACGAACTTCTAAACCCGTTACTTCATTAGGTTGCCACATATTGATTTGTTGCAATAACCTTAAATCACACAATACAAACTTTTCATCATATTCATATAAGCCAGTTTTGTAAATTCCTGAAATATGTACTTTCCGCCCAATAGGCTGTGTCGTTTGTTTTTTTAGAAAATAAACAATAATATTATCATCAACTTTTAGGTTGAGTTTGTTGGCTAAAACTTTTGAAATCAGAACATCTTTACTAAATGCAGTATCTGTGTAGTTTATGGCTTTCCCATCAATAATATAATCATTGATAAATGTCCAATCTGTATGTTGGTCAATGCCTTTTACAGCAATGCCTTCAATCTCTGTTTTTGATTTTAATATACCTGCTTTGGTAATATATGGCGAAACTATTTTTACATCAGATAAACTTTTTATTTTATTGATATTTATTGTAGAAACATCAATTGGCTCGGCTTCAAAAGAACTTTTATTATCTAAATTATGAATGTGAATTTCTCCCCAAAATCCAAAAATTTTCTCTTTTATTTCACGTGTAAATCCACCTACCATACAGATAGAACAAATCATAATGGTAACACTCAATGTTATCGCAATTATGGCTATCCGAATGATAAACCGAGAGAATGATTTATCTTCTCCGTGTGCGATTCTTTGTGCTATAATTTTTTCAATACTCAACGCACCAAAGATACATATTATTTGTAGGATTATACACTTGCTGCAACGTATGCTGCTTGGTTGATAGCACGTTTTGCATCTAATTCACCAGCTTCATAAGCCCCACCAATCACATGTACTGTTTTACCTAAAGCTAATAATGGTTGTTCTAATTCTCGCAAAGAAATTTGTCCTGCACAAACTACCACATTATCACATTCATAAACTTGCGGTGTTTTATTTTTATCAATAAAATGTAACCCTTGGTCGTCAATTTTGGTATATTCTACTCCAGCAATCATTTTTACTTTCTTCATTTTTAAAGTTGCCCTATGAATCCAGCCTGTTGTTTTGCCTAGTTTTGCACCAACTTTCCCTGCGGTTCTTTGAAACATCACGATTTCTCTTGCTGGCGGTGCAATGACTTGAGGAATAATACCACCACGAGTTTCATTTGTTCTATCGACGCCCCATTCTTTCAGCCATTCTTCACGGTTGAGCGTTAAACTTTCGCCTTTATGTGTTAGATATTCTGAAACATCAAATCCAATTCCACCTGCTCCAATTACTGCAACTCTTTTACCCACTTTAGCTTTATTTTTCAATACATCAATGTATGATAAAACTTTTGGGTGGTCAGCACCTTCTAAATTAATATGTCGCGGTGTGATACCTGTTGCAATGGCTATTTCATCAAAATCTTTTAAATCATCAGCATTAACACGTTTGCCTAATTGGACATCAACCTTGTATTTTTTTAAATGTACATCATAATAACGAATGGTTTCGTAAAATTCCTCTTTACCAGGAATTGTTTTTGCCATATTGAATTGACCGCCAATTTCTTTTTCACTGTCAAATAAAGAAACTTGATGTCCACGCTCAGCAGCCACTTTTGCAAATGTCAAACCAGCTGGTCCTGCACCAACAACAGCAATTTTCTTCTTATTGTTGGTTTTTGTATAATTTAATTCTGTTTCTGTACAAGCTCTAGGATTTACTAAGCAAGAAGATAATTTATTAGAAAAAGTATGATCTAAACAGGCTTGGTTACAAGCAATACAAGTATTGATTTCCTCTTCTTTTCCATCAATTGCTTTTTGTACCCAATTTTCATCAGCCAACATTGGTCGTGCCATACTGACCATATCTGCACAACCATCAGCTAAAACTTTTTCAGCCACACTTGGCATATTAATTCTGTTGGAAGTACACAAAGGAATTTTTACTTCACTTTTTAGCTTTTGAGTTACCCACGAAAACGCAGCTCGTGGAACAGAAGTTGCAATTGTTGGTACTCTTGCTTCGTGCCAGCCAATTCCAGTATTGATAATGGTTGCACCAGCTTTTTCAATGGCTTTGGCTAGTTGTACAATTTCTTCCCAAGAACTTCCATCGTCAATTAAATCTAACATCGAAAGTCTGTAAATAATAATAAAATTTGGACCTACTTTTTCTCTTACCTTTCTAACAATTTCTACTGGGAATCGCATTCTGTTTTCATAACTTCCGCCAAATTCATCAGTTCTTTGATTCGTATGCTTTACTAAAAATTGATTGATTAGATAACCTTCGCTACCCATAATTTCTACACCATCATAACCAGCTTCTTTTGCCAATGCTGCAGAATCTGCAAAGTCATTGATTGTTCTTCTTACGCCCCAAGTGGTTAAAGCTCTAGGTTTAAATGGATTAATTGGTGCTTGAATTCTTGATGGTGCAACACTTAATGGGTGATATGCATATCTGCCCGCATGTAAAATTTGCATAGCAATTTTTCCGCCAGCATTGTGTACAGCATCAGTTACAATTTTATGTTTTTTTACGTGACTTCTATTGGTCATTCTTTCAGCAAATGGCTTCAACCAACCTTCCCAATTTGGTGCAATTCCACCAGTAACAATTAATCCGACACCACCTTTGGCTCTTTCTGCATAAAATGTTGCCAATCTTTGAAATCCATCTTTAGATTCTTCTAAATTGGTATGCATAGAACCCATTATAATTCTGTTTTTTAGCTTTGTAAAGCCTAAATCTAATTCGGATAATAGTATTGGATATTGATTCGCCATAATATTTGATATTAATAGGTGCTAATATAGATAAAAATTCAATGCACGCATTGAACTTTAGATAAAAAACTTATTTCTGTTTGACTTCTAATTTTACGGTTTCAATTTTGGTTTCGGAAACATTGAGTATTTTAAATATATAATTTTCAATCTCAATAATTTCATTTTGCTTTGGTATGGTTTCATAATGTTCAATAATAAAACCGGACAAGGTATCGTAATCGCCTTCAGGTAAGTTTAGGCCAAATTCTTTATTGATATAATCAATTTCTAACCTGCCGGAAAGGATATATTCATTGGCAGATAATTGATTTTCAATAAACTCATCTTTGTCGTATTCATCATCAATTTCACCAAAAATTTCTTCTAAAATATCTTCTAATGTAATGACACCAGCTGTACCACCATATTCATCAACTACCCAAGCTATACTCTTTTGGTCTTTAATAAAATCATTTAATAGTTTTTGGATATGTATTGTTTCAGGAATAATTTTTATGGGTATTAATATCGAAAGTATATCTTTTGGTTTTTTATGTAAATCAAAATGATGAATGTAGCCTATGATTTTATCTATATTTCCATCATACACTAAAATTCGTGAATGGTTTGTTTTGACAATAATTTCTTTTAAGGCATCAATTGTTCCAGTTTTTGATATGGCACTTATTTCACGACGTGGCACCATGCAATCTCTTGCTTTTAAGTTTTTTAAATCTAAAACATTTTCTAGAAACTCCTGTTCTACATTGTTATCGGCTTCGTTATCTTCTTCGATATTATGTTCTTTTATAAAAGAATCTGTATCTATTCCTGCATAAAAAAGTGATGTAGAATTGTTTTTTATACTAAACAGACTTAAAGCAAATTTTATTAAACCTTGTACAATTAGTGAAATGGGTTGCAAAATCCAGTGCAACACATTGAACGGATAAATAAAAAATGGAAAAAGATGGTCTGAAAATAATTTAAAAATAGATTTGGGAATATAAACGCCCATTAATAGAAAAACACTTGTGTTGATTGTAATTTGAATTAAACAGGCAAACACAAAAGGCACACCTAAATTATCTAGTAAAGGTTGAAAATAACTAAACGAAACTAAGCTAAAAATGACTAATAGTAAATAAATACCTAAGGTAATTGCAACGTCATATTTTGATGGATTCTTGATGTAATCATTCAAAATAATTCCTGTATAATCTCCTTTTTGATAACTTAATTCAATTTTTAATCGGTTGGTCGTTTGAAATATTGCTTCGACTCCAGATAGAATTGAAGTAAGTAATATTATTAATAGAAAAAGAAAAAGCATTTGATATTCTAGAAAAGTAAAGTTATAAAAATATATTTATATTATCTAAAGCGTTCTTCTTCATTATATGCAACTGTTCCAATAACTCTTTTTATAGAATATTGGCTAAAATCTTCTTTGGCAATCATTCCTGAACCACGTACGATGTCGTGTGGTGTTTTTATTTTGATATAATTTTTAGCAAAAATTGTTTTGGTATTCATATCCCAAAGTAATTCATCTGTCGATAGTTCTTCGTGTTTGTAATTATACATATCCACATTTCCTTTAATAAGTATTATTCTTCCATTGTCATCATACGATGCAGAGTCTGCTGATAATACAGAACTTAGTTGTCCAGAATCATAAAATCGCACTTCAATACCTTTCTCAAAAATTAATTTATTATCACCTTTTAAATATCTAGATACTGATTTCCCAAAAATTTCAGCTTTTAAAGAGGCGTCTTCTTTATAAGTTAATTTTACGCTGTCTGCAACCTCAATATTGGCTTCTTTTTCATTGATTAATGCATCAATTTTAGCCATATCATTTTCTTGACAGCTAACTAGAATTATCAATAGAAATAAATATACAAATCGCATTGGAGTAAAGATATTGATAATAACTCAGAATTTAAACAAGATTTCTACTACCTATTTTTAGTGATGCCTAAAAGCAAAACTGTATGTAATTTTGTGTTGAATAAATTAACAAAAGAATTTGATGAAACGACTATACTATTTGGTTTTAGTTTTTATAACAACGATAGTGGTTTTTACGGCTTGTAATAAAATAAAGATAGAGAAACCCAAATTGAAAAATAATCTAATGACTTGTGATAGCATTAGAAAAGGTGGTGTATTTGTAGAAATCCCAAATTTAGATTTTGAAAATTGGACACCATCTAGTTCTAAAAGATACGAAGAGCCATCATTGACTTGTTTTTGGGCAACACCATCTAAAGCAAATGATATTATTTCGGCAATTCCAATCACGGTATCAAAAGTAACTGGCGAAGATGCCCATTCTGGTAAATATGGTTGTAAAATTCAATCACAAGCTTGGGGTTCTTTATTTACTTCTGGTACAGTAGCAGCAGGAAAATTTTCGCCTGATTTTAAAAATCCATTGCAATCTATTCAGTTTGGTCAGCCTTTTAATAAGAAAATTAAAGAAGTAAGAGGTTGGTATAAGTTCCAATCTGTAAAGCAAGATTCTTGTAGTTTTTATTGTTATCAGCTTAAAAAAGTGGGTAGCCAAGTGGATACTATCAATTTTTCAAGAATTGTAACGAATGTTTCTCAACCTAATTGGACTGAATTTGTATTAACACCTGTGTATAGAAAAGATGATGAACCTAACGTATTAGTTTTGTACTTTGCATCTAGTGAAGCTGGAAGTGAACTAAAAGGACAAGTTGGGAATACTTTAATTATTGATGATATTTCTATAACTTATTACTAAATATAAGCTTATGAAAAATATTTTTGGTTTAGTTATATTGACATTTGGAATTTATATATATGGTTTCTCAGATACTATTGTTGCTAAAAAACCATTTTATGAACCAAAAGTAAAAATGAGCAAAGTAGATTATGGCATTAATGTCGGAATGACCTTAGCATTTCCATTAGGTGTATTGGTGGAAGGAGCGAAAGGAATGCCTTTTCCTGGCCCATCGATTGGCATCAATACAAGATACTATTTTTCCAATAAGTTTTCTGTGCAAGCAGGTATAAACTATTATTGGAACCAAACTCGATTTGAAACGCCTTATGCTAATTTTTCTTATGTTGGTGCTATTGATATTTCAATGCCAGATGGTTCTACGGTTCAAAAATTTGATACTGTAAATATTTATTATGCGGTAGTGAAAGATGGATTGTTTAGCAATAAATATTTAGGATTCCCAATTCAAGGCAACTTACATATCAATAAGGTTTGGAGTTTAAATGCAGGTGCTTATTTTGCTATTTTATTAAAAGGTGGAATGACAGGTATGGCAACAGATGTAGTTTTAGGTGATGGCTCAAGTTCAGATTTTCAAGTTTCTGATGATGTTCCGTTTGACCAAGGTGATCAATTTGCAAAATTTGATTATGGAATGAACTTTGGTACAAATGCACAATTGCCAAACGGTTTTAATTTCGATTTAAAAGTCAATATGGGTATTGCTTCAATGTTTAAAAGAAGTTTTACAGCACCACCAGGAATTTATAGAAATGTTTTTTTTCAAGGAACTTTAGGGTATCGTCTTGGGGCAAGAGAGCGATTTAAGCCAAATTTGCCTAAGATATAAATAAAAAAAGCGTTCTATTGAACGCTTTTTTTATTGGGATATAGAATATTTTTAAATTGAAATTTCTAATATTTCTAATTCCATTGCTCCAGCAGGAATTTGAACGAGTACTTTTTCGCCCTTACTTTTTCCAAGCAATGCCGCACCAATTGGTGATTTTACAGAAATTTTCATTTGTTTAATATCTGCTTCATTCTCAGAAACTAGTTGATAAGTAAACTCCTTTTTTATCTTTAAATTTTTGACTTTTACTTTGCAAAGTACAGATGCTTTTGAAGTATCAATCGTACTTGTATCAACTACTCTTGCATTACCAATTGCGGCTTCTAATTTTCTGATTTTTGATTCTAAATGGCCTTGAGCTTCCTTGGCAGCATCATATTCTGCATTCTCAGAGAGGTCGCCTTTTTCTCTTGCTTCAGCAATTGCTTTAGAGGCATTTGGGCGTTCAATAGCAACCAAATGCTGTAATTCTTGTCGCATTTTCTCTAAACTTTCTTCTGTAACATATACAATTTCTGACATAAATCTAATTTTTGCTTTTAAAAAAATAAAACACGTTCCTCATAGAACGTGCTTAAACTTATATTAACAAAGATAAATAGAATAAGCTTCAAAAACAAATATTTTTAATCTTTTTAACAGTAGAAAAATGTTAAGTGCCCAGAACAGGATTCGAACCTGCACAGCCGTAAAGCCACTACCACCTCAAAGTAGCATGTCTACCAATTTCATCATCTGGGCATTGGTTGAATGGCACAAAAATAGTTGTATTATTTTAATCTTGCAAAATAAAATGAAGTAATTCTAATTTTCTAAAAACTTACTGTTTCTAGATAATTTTGTTTTGTTCTTGTAATTTTAGATGCATTTATTTTGGTATAATTTTTTCTATCTTTATTTCGTGCGAAATGTATTATTTCTTATTCTTTTTATTGGAACGATTACGCTCTTTGCAAATCCGTTATTAATAGGTGATTGGAATGGTTTTATAGTACAAAAATATGAAACAGATAACCCAATATTTTTATCTTGTACACTAAATATAAGTTCTATTTCTTCGAGTAATCAATTTGCAGGAACGATAGAAATCTCATTTAAACACGCAAATGGGAAAGTTTATAAAAGCAAAGCAACAGTTTCAGGAAACTTTGATACAAAAGATTACAAGATTAGTTTTGTCGATGAGCAATTTGTCTATCAAGATTTATTACCCGAAAAAGCGAAATGGTGTTTAGGTATGACAAAAGGTGGTTTTTATAGAAGCAAAACCGCCAAACAATATTTAATTAAAGGACTTTATACAACCAAATGTAGTGCAGATGTAAGTTTATTGGTGGTATATAAAAAATAAAATATAACAGATGAGTAAATGGTTTATCAAGGCATTATTGCAGCGTTCTTTTTCAATTTCTAAAAATCCTGAAAAGATTAATCGCCTTTTTCAAAAATATCTTACTGGAAAAGATAAATTGAATGAAGAAAAATTTGGGTATAAAATTTTACATGCAAGCGACCATATTGCCTTTTTCAAAAAACATAGCAATAAGTCATTGGACGAACTAAACTGTTTGGAATTAGGAACAGGACAATTTCCAATTGTGCCAATTTTTTATTTCCTCAATGGTATGAATCATATTACATCTATCGATGTGGTTAGTTTTATGACCAAAGATAGAATTGAAGATACTTTGAATTTTTTTATTGAATATAGAAAAAAATTTCCTGAAAAATTCAGTTCAATTATAGAAGATAGATGGAAAATACTTACGGATACTTTAGTCAATTTTGCTCAACAAGATGACATTCACAAAATTTTGAAAAACTTTGGAACAGAAATTTATATTGCTGATGCAAGAAAAACTAAATATCCAGATAATACTTTTGATTTTATCACTTCTAATAATACTTTTGAGCATATATATCCTGAAATTTTAGAAGGAATTTTGAAGGAATTTCAAAGAATACTAGAGCCTAATGGTATAATGTCTCACTTTATTGATATGACTGATCACTTTGCACACTTTGATAATAAAATCAATGTCTATAATTTTTTAAAATTCAGTGATAAGTTTTGGCATCGTATAGACAACGAGATATTACCTCAAAGTCGTTTGCGTTTTAGAGATTATTTAGAAATGTATAGCAAATTGAATATTCCAATCACTGACCAAAAAATTTGGGATTATGATGTCAGCTTAATTGATACTATAACATTGAATAAAAAATATCAGAATTTTACAAAAGATGAATTAGCGATTATTCACGTTTATGTTGTTTCTTCCAAATAGCTTTTGATGAAAATTGAAAAAGCCATAGGCAGCTAAAAATATATAGAACGGAATAAATGGATTTCTAAATCTTGGTGTTGGGTAAATACTTGACAACGCAACATAATAACCAATATTCAAAATGCAAAAAATTAAAATATAAAAGGCTTTATTTTTGAATGTATAGCCAATACCAATTATCGTATATCCATATATTATAATTAATAAACTCAAAATAAAAATACCCAAAATTATTTCAGTTGTCGTTTTAGTTTTAAAAAACTTTTTTGCAGCAGAAAATAAACTTAACCCAACTTTATCTTTGATATTCCATCTTTTGGTTTCTTGATGTAAACGCAACATATATTGCTCTGTACCCATATTGATATGCAAATTAATAGCACCTTGAATTTGTGCGAGAATGAATTCTTTTTTATGCGAAAGAAGATAGTTTTTTGCCACTTTTGCAAATACATCTGTGTTTTCAAAACTTTGTCTTTTATTAAGTTCGAAAAGATTCGAGGGCATACTATCTTTTAAATTTGCAGGTGCAGCCGCTTTGAGTTGATTTAAGAAATGTTGAACAATTGTATCTCGTGGCAATGATGAATTTTGAAATTCAGTGTAAAAACTACTTAAAATTAAAGCATTGTGGTCCATCGTATTGGAAAGCTGAAACCTTCCATAATAAATATAATTTCGAATTGCCCAAGGTGCAATACTCAATAAATAAAAAACCGTAAGTAAGGCAGTATACTTTATTTTTAGAGGTTTTTGTATGGCATAAAATAAAATCAATAATACATAAACAATAATAAGATACTGACCAGCGGGGCGAGTTAAGGTAGCCAATCCTAATGCAATTCCTGAAAAAATGAATAAGCTAATTTTATTTTGCTTTATTCCATTTATTAATAAATATAAACTGAACATTGTGAAAAACATAAACAATACCTCAGAATACAAAAATGAAGTATATAATATAAGTGTCGGTTCAATAGCAAAGATAAATAAGGCAATATTGGCAATTGTTCGATTGCTTAATTGAGCAACAATCTTATAAAAAAAATACCCTATTGCAACACTTATGAAAATTTGTGCAAACAAAACAATAAATGGCTTTACCCCAAAAAGTGCATAAATCCCAGCAATAAATGCAGGATATATTGGCGTTCTCAGAATTTCATTTTTAATTCTACATGTTTCAAGGAGTATTAATGCCAATTTATGATAGCCAACAGCATCGTAAAGTAAAACAACTTGGTCTTGCATTGCTGGTAACCAAGGTTTAAAGATGAACAATAGCAACAAGCGACTTACAAACACTAATGCCAATAAATAGTATAGTGTTTTGTTTGTTTGTAACTGTTTCATTATTCCAAAAATACAATATTTATCTAAATATTTTTAGAAGATAAAAGGACAAATAGACTTTTAGGTTATGGTTGTATTTCCTATTAAAGTGAAATTATTTACTCAAAAACATAGATTTTTCCTTATACAATTGTCTGAAATAAGGATCACTCAAGCTCTTAATAAAATAAATAGATTCTCCAGTCGATTTCATTTCAGGACCTAATTCCTTATCTACATTTGGGAATTTATCAAAAGAGAAAACAGGTTCTTTGATAGCAAAGCCTTCTAATTTAGGTTCTAATTTAAAATCTTTTAATTTGTTTGTACCTAGCATTACTTTGGTAGCCACATTTAAAAATGGAATATTATAAGCTTTACAAATAAATGGTGTTGTTCTTGAAGCACGTGGATTGGCTTCAATAACATAAACTTTATCGCCTTTTATTGCAAATTGTATATTGATTAAGCCTTTTATATTTAATGCTTTGCAGATTTTTTCTGTATATTCTTTCATCGTTTCCACAATCATTGGACCTAAAGAATATGGAGGCAAAACGCTATTGCTGTCGCCACTATGAATACCAGCTGGCTCAATATGTTCCATCACGCCTAAAATTTGCATTTGTTCGCCGTCATAAATAGCATCAATTTCAGCTTCTTTTGCTCTATCTAAGAAATGGTCAATTAGAATTACATTGTCTGGAATATCTCTCAATAGATTAATAACTGCCGTTTCACATTCATCATCATTAATAACGATACGCATTCTTTGTCCACCCAAAACATAGCTTGGACGTACTAAAACTGGATAACCCACACGGTTTGCAACTTCTAAAGCCTCATCAGCATTGATAGCTGTGCCATAATCAGGATATGGAATACCAATTTCTTTTAATAAATCTGAAAATCGTCCTCTATCTTCGGCAGTATCCATATCTTCAAATGAAGTACCTATGATTTTTATACCTTTTTCGTGTAATTTCTTAGATAATTTTAATGCTGTTTGTCCGCCTAATTGTACAATAACGCCTTCAGGTTGCTCGTGTTCGATAATTTCCCAAAGATGCTCCCAAAATACAGGCTCAAAATATAACTTATCAGCAATATCAAAATCTGTAGAAACTGTTTCTGGATTGCAATTGACCATAATAGCCTCATAACCAACCTCTTTAATAGCTAGTAAGCCATGAACACAACAATAATCAAATTCGATACCTTGTCCAATTCGGTTTGGTCCAGCACCTAAAACTATAATTTTCTTTTTTGAAGATACTTCTGATTCGTTGTGTTTTACTAAAGTCATGATTGTGCAATTTCTAACACACGAAGGTACAGCTTTTTTTGTTGCTTTTATTTTAAGAATTTATTAGATAACTGCACTTTAGTTTAATTAAAACTTTAGAAATATATCATTATAAATATTCAGCATCAAAATGTAATGGCAATAACTCTTTTATAGAATTAAATATAAAGGTAGTGCCATTATTGCCATGTAATAAAATTCGGATATTGCTTTTTTGTTTAGATTCAGATTCTAATAGCGTTTGACGGCAAATACCACAAGGAGCAATAGGAAATGGAACGTTCATATTTTGACTGCTGGCAACAATAACTATAGTTTTAATTTTTTCTGAGGGAAATAATGAAACACTCGCACTTATGGCTGTTCGTTCAGCACAAAAACCGATTGGATAGGCTGCATTTTCTTGATTACTACCTTGGACAATTTTGTCGTTTGCCATTAACAAGGCAGCACCAACATTAAAATTGGAGTAGGGTGCATGACTGCCTTTTCTTGCCAATTTTGCTTGTTCAATTAATTTTTGTTCTTGTTCGTCCAATTCGGATAATGATTCAGCAATAATATATTTTATAGGTATAAATTTTTCTGTCATAGTTTAATTTCTTTTTTTTCTATTAATACTTTTAGTTTGAGTAAGCCAATTAAAGCTATTGCATCTTTTATCTTTCCAGTTATTGCCCAATCAATGGCTTCGTTTATAGGTATTTTTTTTATTTGAATTTCCTCTGTTTCGTCATAGTCTGTATTTGTTGGTATTAAATCTTGTGCAACAAAAATAATTCCAACTTCGTCCGTAACGGAATTAGAGGTATTTAATTCTGCAATTTTTGTCCATCGATTTGCATAAAATCCTACTTCTTCTTGTAGTTCTCTCTTTGCTGATTCTAATATATCTTGTTCTAGTGGACCACCACCTTCAGGAATTTCCCAACTATACGAATTCAAAGCATATCGATATTGTCCAACTAAATAGGTATTGCCATCTTTGTCAATAGGAATAATGCCTATTGCATAATTTTTAAAATGTACTGTCCCGTAAATACCTTTCGTTTGACTCGGGGTAATAATATTGGCGTGTTTTACACTTATCCATTTGGTATCATATACAATTGTTTCATCAATAGTTTGAAATGGATTTTTTATCTCGTCAATCATTTTTATTTTTTTAAAGAAATTTTTAATTAATATTCGTTTTACATTAGCTCATCAAACAGTTGTTTCATTCCAACACTCGCTTTTTCAGTAATGAAGTTAATATTTTGAGTGTGGCTAACATTAGGTCTGTTTGGGTCTATTACATATTTTGGAACAGTAAAATCACTATAATGTATCAAGCCAGCTGCTGGATAAACGACCAATGAAGTTCCAATTACAATAAATATATCGGCACGCTTACATATTTCTACCGCAGTTTCTATCATTGGTACTTGTTCTCCAAACCATACAATATGAGGTCTTAATTGTGAAGATTTTTCACAAGTATCTCCAATCTTTAAATCTTTTTTCCAAGAATAAACTAGTTTTTCATCTTTGGTACTTCTTACTTTTAATAGTTCGCCATGTAAATGTATTACTTTTGATGAACCAGCACGCTCGTGTAAATCATCAACATTCTGGGTAATAATTTCTACATCATATTTAGTTTCTAATTTAGCCAAAAGTTCATGTGCAATATTGGGTTTGCTAGATAATAATTGTTGTCTTCGCTCATTATAGAAATCTAGCACCAGCTTTGGATTTCTAGCCCACGCATCAAAAGTAGCAACATCTTCTATTCTATGATTTTCCCATAAACCATCACTATCACGAAACGTTTTTATGCCACTTTCTGCACTGATTCCCGCTCCTGACAATACAACAATGTTTTTCATTCATACTAATATACAATAATATTACAGATGTTTAGTAATTCTATATTGAGAATTCCTCTTTTAAGTATTTTCCTGTAATGCTTTTTTTATTTTTGGCTATTGTCTCTGGGGTGCCTTCTGCAACTATATCTCCTCCTCCGTTCCCGCCTTCTGGACCCATATCTATAATATAATCTGCTACTTTTAGGACATCTAAGTTGTGTTCAATCACGACCACAGTATTGCCTTTATCAACAATTTGTTGTAAGACATCTAATAATATTTTTATGTCTTTAAAGTGTAATCCAGTGGTTGGTTCATCTAAAATATAAAATGTATTGCCAGTATCTCGCTTACTCAGTTCTTCTGAAAGTTTCACTCGCTGAGCTTCACCGCCACTTAATGTCGTGGAGGATTGACCTAAACGTATATAACCTAAACCAACTTCATTTAATGTCTTTAATTTTCTAAAGATTTGAGGGATATGCTCAA
Organism: uncultured Chitinophagales bacterium; assembly: GCA_964472755.1. GTDB lineage: Bacteria > Bacteroidota > Bacteroidia > Chitinophagales > JADIYW01 > JADJSS01. Next base: position 30,246 of record CAYYMF010000030.1, read on the forward strand.
AAAAGATAACAGCATCTACAATGGGCATTTCTAATACATCATAAATAGATTTGCCCTTATATTTTACTTCTAACGTTTCTCTATTATAACGCTTTCCTAAACATCGTGGACAATCCACATATACATCAGGCAAAAAATTCATTTCAATTAATTTCATGCCACCGCCTTGACATTCTTCACATCTACCACCTTTTACATTAAAAGAAAATCGTCCAGGTTTAAATCCACGTATTTGAGATTCAGGTAATGATGCATATAAATTGCGTATGGCATCAAAAACACCAACATAAGTTGCCGGATTGCTTCTAGGAGTTCGACCAATTGGTGATTGGTCAATTTCTATCACTTTGTCAATATGTTCCAAGCCTTTGATTTTCTTATAAGCCATCGGCTGATAGGGTGTTCTATAAAAATGCTTATTTAATATTTTATATAAGGTATTGTTAATAAGAGTAGATTTTCCAGAACCTGATACGCCCGAAATGCCAACCAAAGCACCTAAGGGAATTTTTAAATCTACATTTTTTAGATTATTACCACTTGCACCAAATAATTCAAGGAATTTACCATTTCCTTTCCTTCTTTCTTTGGGTATTTCTATTTTTAGTTGATTACTTAAATATTGTGCAGTTAGAGAATTTTGTTTTAAAAATTCCTTTGGAGTGCCTTGCCCAACAATAGCACCGCCATATTCTCCAGCCGCTGGACCCATATCAATTATATAATCCGATGCTAACATAATATCTTTATCATGCTCTACAACAATTACGGTATTTCCAATATTCGTCAAATTACAAAGTGCATCAATTAAACGATGATTATCTCTTTGGTGTAAACCAATACTCGGTTCATCTAATATATAAGTAATGCCCATTAATTGTGAGCCGATTTGGGAGGCTAAACGAATTCTTTGTGATTCTCCTCCTGATAAAGTACCTGTCGGACGATTCAAATTCAAATAACTTAATCCAACATCAAATAAAAATCCAATTCTATCTCGTAATTCTTTTAAAATATCTTTTGCTATTAATTGTTGTTGAGTATCTAATTTACTTTCTAATTGTTCTACCCAACTTTTTAATATTTGGATATCCATTGAAGCAACTTCAGCAATATTTTTATCATCTAATTTAAACCAAAGTGATTCATTTTTCAATCTTGTACCATGACAATCTGGACATTGAATGGTTGATATATATTGAGAAGCCCAATTTTGCAAAGCATTTCCTGCATTTCCATCTTCCATTGTTCGTTCTATTTGATTGAAAACACCATCAAATGAAAGTTGCCAATGCGTATTGTTTGATTTTCGGTCTTTGTTCTCTTTTGCCTCAATTTTTATTTTTTCATCACTACCATACAATATAATATCTAATAATTCTTTAGGGTAATCTTTTATAGGTGTTTGTTGATTAACTTTATATCTTTTTAAATATTGATTAATGATTTTGAATGTATAAGTATCTCTAACCTCTCCAAGTGGCACAATGCCTTCTTCTGCTAATGACTTGTTGTTATCAGGTATAATCTTCTTTAAATCTGGTGCATTTAATACACCTAAACCTCTACAAGTTGGGCAATATCCATAAGGCGAATTAAACGAAAATGTATTAGGTGATGGAATTTCATAAGAGATACCAGTATGCACGCACATCAAAGATTTACTATAAATACTTACTTTTTTAGTTTCTAAATTTTCAATAAAAATAAGATTATCGCCTAGTTTTAAAGCTTCTTGTACAGATTTTCTTATGCGTTGCAAATCCTTTTCTTGTACAGTTAATCTGTCGATTACCGCTTCTATATCATGAATTTTATATCGATCTACTTGCATTTTGGGCTGTATCTCTTGTGTTTCGCCATCTACACGAACCTTTAATAACCCTTTTTTTCTAATATCTTCAAATAACTCACGATAATGACCTTTACGTCCACGTACTAAAGGTGCAAGAATTGCAATTTTTTTATCTTTAAATTTTGAAATGACATTGCTAATAATTTGATCTTCAGAGAAACGAACCATTTTTTTTCCAGTATTATAAGAATAAGCTTCTCCAGCACGTGCAAAAAGTAAACGTAAAAAATCATATATTTCAGTTGTTGTTCCTACAGTACTTCGTGGATTTCTGTTAGTTGTTTTCTGTTCGATAGAAATAACTGGGGACAAACCAGATATTTTTTCTACATCAGGACGCTCCATATTACCTATGAAATTCCTAAGATAATTTGAAAAACTATCCAAATATCTTCTTTGTCCTTCTGCAAATATTGTATCAAATGCTAATGATGATTTGCCACTACCACTCAAGCCAGTAATAACAACAAATTGATTCCTTGGAATATGAACATCAATATTTTTTAGATTATGTACTTTCGCACCAAATATATTAATATGTGTAAGTTCTTCTTTTGTAATAATGGGTAGCTGATTTTCAATCATAATAACAAAAGTAATTCAAAATTAGGTAGAAAATAAATATTTTAGACATCAGATAAATCACTTAATTGTTTCTAAATGTTTTATGATTCAAATGCTAATATAAAAGACCCTTGCAAAACTAAAATTTCTAAAATATTCGAGGCTTTCATTTATTTTTATACCGTAGTTATTACATTAATAGTGGAATTCCTACTAAATTTTGAGGGGGACTAATTTTTTCAAGCCAATTATTTGTCAGCATTTTTTTAATGTTTCTTTTGATAATTTATAATCATTTACTATATTTATGTGTATAGAGGAGATGTGTGTCATTCTTATGGACGACTGTGATAAAATTAAACAAATAGGATTATGAACGAACAAACTATCACTTCGGCAAAAATGAAAGAGGTTCAAGCTAATGCACAAAACCAACGCTTTGCAGCACATTCGTTTTTGCCCAAAAGCATCAATAATGTTTTATACCATTAAAAACAAAGGTTTAAAGACGCAAGACTGCAATAATCATCATCGGAGTAATAATTCTTGTATTAGACCTCTTGCGAAAATCATTTGACTTGTAGGTTATAGATTCCAGTAATTA
>CAYYMF010000031.1:0-32425 GCA_964472755.1 uncultured Chitinophagales bacterium
CAGACAGGTGTTATCCACCTGTCTGCAAAGAAAATAAGGAATTTACGCTATCTGTATTCATTTTTTGCTGGATATTCATTAACTTTACAATATGCAAAATCCTACATCCTATCAACCAAAAAATAAAATTAGAGTAGTAACCGCAGCTTCTCTTTTTGATGGTCATGATGTTGCTATCAATATTATGCGTAGAATTATGCAATCTTCAGGTGCAGAAGTTATTCATTTGGGACACAATCGAAGTGTGAAAGAAATTGTAGATTGTGCAATACAAGAAGATGCAAACGCCATTGCTATTACTTCCTATCAAGGTGGACACGTTCGTTTTTTTAAATACATGTATGATTTGCTAAAAGAAAATAACAGTAATAAAATAAAAATTGTTGGCGGTGGTGGTGGAACTATTTTACCTTCAGAAATTGAAGAGTTAGAAAAATATGGCATAGATAAAATTTATTCCCCTGATGATGGACGTGAGTTAGGTTTGCAAGGTATGATTAATGAAGTTTTAGAAATGAGTGATTTCCCGACAGGAAAAAATATTAGTTTAGATATTGAATTATTAAAACAAAAAAACAAAAAACAAATTGCTCAATTAATTTCTTGTGCCGAAAATTTTCCTAAAGAATTTGAAAAAATAGTATCTCAAATCTCATCGCTCACAACTCACAATCAAACTCCAATTCTCGGAATTACTGGAACTGGAGGTGCTGGAAAATCATCATTAACCGATGAGATAGTACGCAGGTTTTTGTTAGATTTTACAGATAAAACCGTAGCGATTATTTCTATTGATCCTTCCAGAAGAAAAACCGGTGGAGCTTTATTAGGCGATAGAATACGTATGAACAGCATCAATAATGATAGAGTTTTTATGCGTTCTATGGCTACTCGTCAAACGAATGCTTCTATTTCAAAAGATGTACAAAATGCGATTCAGATTTTAAAAGCTGCAGCTTTTGATTTAATCATTGTAGAAACATCTGGAATTGGACAGAGTGGTACTGAAATTATTGATATTGCTGATGTTTTTCTTTATGTGATGACTCCAGAATTTGGTGCAGCTACACAATTGGAAAAAATAGATATGTTGGATTATGCAGATGTAGTAGCTATCAATAAATTTGATAAGCGAGGAGCTCAAGATGCTTTGAGAGATGTCAAAAAACAATACCAACGCAATAGAAATCTATGGAATAAAAATCCTGATGAAATGCCAGTTTTTGGGAGCATTGCAGCCCAATTTAACGACCCTGGAACGAATGAACTATATCAACATTTAATTCAAACTATCATTCAAAAAAGCGCATTAGATTGGAAAAGTCAATTAGCATTAAAAACAGGAAATTCAGAAAAGATTTATATTATTCCGCCAAACAGAACACGTTATTTATCTGAAATTGTAAAGACCAATAAAGATTATGATATTTGGGTAAATGAACAAGCAGAAATTGCAAATTCTCTTTATGCTTTAGATAAAGTGAAGACAATGGTTAATGGTCAATGGTCAATGGTTAAAAATACTATGGACAATGGGCTATCAACTATTGACCAACAACTAAAATTAAAATTGGATAATGATTGCAAACAAATTTTAGACACTTGGGCAGAGAAAGTTCAATCTTATAAAAATAATGATTTTATATTTAAAGTTCGTGATAAAGAAATAAAAATTAAGACACACACAACCTCATTATCACATCAACAAATACCAAAAGTTGCATTGCCAAAATATTCTGCTTGGGGCGATATTTTGAAATGGAATTTGCAGGAAAATGTACCAGGAAGCTTTCCTTACACTGCTGGCGTTTTTCCTTTTAAAAGAGAAAACGAAGACCCAACGAGAATGTTCGCTGGTGAAGGTGGTCCAGAAAGAACCAATAAACGCTTTCACTATGTTTCTTTAGGACTGCCAGCGAAACGCTTATCTACAGCTTTTGATAGTGTAACTTTGTATGGAAATAACCCTGATTTGCGTCCTGATATTTACGGAAAAATTGGCAATTCAGGGGTCTCTATTTGTACGCTAGATGATGCAAAAAAATTATATTCTGGATTTGATTTGTGTAGTCCAACAACTTCTGTATCGATGACGATTAATGGTCCAGCACCAACCATTTGTGCCTTTTTTATGAATGCGGCTATCGACCAACAATGTGAAAAATACATTAAAGAAAATAATTTAGAAGAAATTGTTCTGCAAAAAATAGAGGCAATTTACCATGCAAAAAATGCCAAAAGACCAATTTACAATGGACAACTACCCGAAGGAAATGATGGTTTAGGCTTAATGCTATTGGGCGTTACAGGCGATCAAGTTTTAGATAAAGAAGTTTATGAAAAAATCAAACAATATACTTTATCACAAGTTCGTGGTACTGTTCAAGCAGATATTTTAAAAGAGGATCAAGCTCAAAATACATGTATATTCTCTACTGAGTTTTCTTTAAAATTAATGGGTGATGTACAAAGTTATTTTGTACAAAATAAGGTGCGTAATTTTTATTCTGTTTCTATTTCTGGGTATCATATTGCTGAAGCAGGAGCAAATCCAATTTCTCAGTTGGCATTTACATTAGCCAATGGTTTTACATTTGTAGAATATTATTTATCAAGAGGAATGCATATTGATGATTTTGCACCAAATCTATCCTTTTTCTTCTCCAATGGAATTGATCCAGAGTATGCTGTAATTGGTCGTGTTGCTCGAAAAATATGGGCAAAAGCAATGAAATATTTGTACAAAGGCGATGAAAGAAGTCAGAAATTAAAGTATCATGTACAAACCTCTGGCAGAAGTTTACATGCTCAAGAAATAAGTTTTAATGATATACGTACAACTTTGCAAGCATTGTATGCCATTTATGATAACTGTAATTCTTTACATACAAATGCTTATGATGAAGCCATTACAACGCCAACAGAAGAAAGTGTGCGTAGAGCAATGGCAATTCAATTAATTATCAATAAAGAATTGGGTTTAGCTAAAAATGAGAATCCCTTGCAAGGTTCATTCATTATTGAGGAATTAACTGATTTAGTTGAAGAAGCAGTCTATACAGAATTTGAAAGAATGACAGAACGTGGAGGTGTATTAGGTGCAATGGAAACTATGTATCAACGTGGAAAAATCCAAGAGGAAAGTATCTACTATGAGAATTTAAAACATACTGGAGAATATCCAATTATAGGCGTAAATACTTTTTTATCTTCAAAAGGTTCTCCAACAATAATTCCAGATGAAGTGATCAGAAGTACTGATGAAGAAAAAAATATGCAAATAGATAATTTGAAAGCATTACATAAACGAAATGAAGATGATTCTACTAGACTTTTAAAAGCATTGCAACAAACCGCATTAGAAAATAAAAATGTATTTAATGATTTGATGGAAACTGTAAAATATTGCAGTTTAGGGCAAATTACACAAGCACTTTTTGAAGTGGGTGGTCAGTACAGAAGGAATATGTAGTTGTTAAATACAAATATACTTTTATAGGACAAACCTTCTAAAAACAATTCTTTTCTCAGCTCTAAAAATCTAAAATAAATAATTTACAAAGTACTTTAAAAAATTAGAACTCCAAATTAATCGATAAATTTAATTTATTGCTTACTCTAAATCATCATATTCAAAGTGTATAATTTAATATGCCAAAGCTATACTCGATTGAAATAGGATAGCCCTCATAATCACCAGAAAACTGATACTCTTCAATTCCTGTCTTAATTCCTAAGTTATTATAAATATTGCTAATTTTATTCATATAAGGATAAAGCCCTGTAAATTCAGAAGCTATACTCTTAAATACAAAATTATTTATTGCATAAGCATTTTCATATTTATACATTTTAAAAGAATTTTTTGTAGACTTATCATAGTACTTAGTAGAAGATTTATATTCTGGCTCTACTCCTGCATGTTTAGAGAATAAAACACTTGAATCTGCATAATACTGTATACGAAAGTATGAACCATCATTATATATTTTCTTGGTAATTCTATTTTCAGTATCATATAAATAATTCAATGACCAAAATCCAATTAAATTATTTCTAGACCAAGTAGCAATAGAACTACTCACTAATATATTATTTGCTTTATATTGTAAAACACTATCCAATCTATTATTTGTATGAAAGAAAACATACCTTTTGTATGCACTAATACTTGAACCTGTAATAACAACACTATCTAAAAGATAATTATTGTTTCTATACAATGTATATTTCATATTCAATGATGGATTGGTTGCACGAGTTGATGTAATAGACTTCACTAAAACAATATTAGATTTTTTAAGTGTTTCTTTTGTACAAGACAAAGTTAAACTAAAAATAAAAACAAAATATATTAGCTTTTTCGTAAAAAATAATTTAGTATTTAATTCTATAATTAAAATTAAATCAATTCTAATTAATAAGCAATAGTTTTAATTCATTTTGATTTTAGTATATTTAACTTAGTAAACTTGTGAAGTTATGCAACTCCAACAATTACCTTGGTTGAAATTTTTATTGCCTTTGCTTTTGGGTATTATTTGCAGTAGATGGATTTCTTTTGAAATTCATTGGGCATTTTTGCTAATACTTCTTTCCATTTATTTTTTATCTAATCATTTTTATAGAAAATACAATAAAAGTTGGCTATATATTCTAAGTTTTGTTTGTTTAATTCTATTTGGATTGGCTTATACTCAAAGGTTTCAATTGAAATTTCAAAAATATCATTTTTCAAAATTTGAAGGAAAATATGCAATCGGCATTGTTCGTACACCTATTGAAAATAAAACTAATTCCTATCAAACTACCTTAGAAATTAAAAATATTATTCAAGAGCATAATATTATCAATACCAAAGGAAAATTATTGCTATATATCCAGAAAGATAGTCTAAAAAATCCTTTAGAAATTGGAGATGAAATTTTGTTACACTTAAAAAGTAATGAAATAGAAGCTCCAAAAAACTTAAAACAATTTGACTATAAAACCTACTTATCTTATAATGATATTTACCATCAAGCTTATATTAAAAATTTTGAATATAAAATTTTAGCTAAACATCAACGATATTTCATCAAAAGAAAGAGTGATGAAATTTCTAAATATGCTCAAAGTTTGCTACAAAAATATATTCCAGATAAGGAGAATTTTAATATTGCAGATGGCATTTTTTTGGGTCATAAATCTGAAATGGATATTGAACAATATAACACATTTGCTTATTTGGGCATTGTGCATATTCTTTCTGTTTCAGGGCTACATGTCGGAATTATATATTTGCTTATAAGTTTTTGTTTAAGTTTCATTCCTAATAAAAGTAAAACTATTTATATCCTTAAATTTTTGACTGCATTTTTATTAATTTGGTTATTTGCATTTGTAGTTGGCTTATCCCCTGCCGTCGTCCGTTCTGCTTTATTATTTAGTATTTTACATCTTGGAAGAATTTTGAAAGAAGATACGATACCACTAAATATTTTATTAGGTGCAGCATTTATACAATTATTGATTAATCCGCTTGTACTTTACAATATAGGTTTTCAATTATCTTATTTAGCAATGCTAGGTCTGTATTTGTTTTATAAACCTATTTATAATGTTTTATATTCCAAAAATAAATTCATCAATTGGTTTGCACAATTATGTTCGGCTAGTGTTGCCGCACAAATATTTACTTTACCATTTGCAATCTATTATTTCGGTAATTTTCCAACTTATTTTCTAATTGCAAACATATTCGCCATTCCACTTTCTACATTAATCTTATGGTTTTGTGTTGCACTCCTTCCCTTACAATTCATTCCAATAATGGCAAAATTAACTGGGTATTTAATTTCTTATTTAATAGACATCTTTATCTATCTTTCAAAGTTATTATTGATATTACCTTATGCAAAAATGAATACTTTATTTATAAATGAATGGCAATTAATTTTATGTTGTCTAGCTATTTCAATTTTTACAATTTATATATTCACTCAAAAAATCAAATACGCTTTGTATGCATTAAGTATTGTTGTATTTATTATCATTTCTGCTTATTTTATTCAATATCAAAACTACCAGCAAGATAAATTGGTGTTCTATGCTGTCAATAAGAACTTAGTTTATGGGTTACATCAAAAATCGAATGTAACAATATATTCTAAAGACACTTTAAGCCTAAAGGATTATAATTTTAATGTCAGTAATACATGCCGATATTTTAGAAACCAAACAGTAAACAACGATTTAATTAAGCAAGATTTACAATTTATAAAAAACAAATCAGTTTATTTTTTGCATCAGCATAATATTCAAAAAAGCTATCAAACACCATTGTCTATTGATATTTTAGTATTGACAGATAATATCTATTTAGATGTAGAAAGATTAGTACAAAATTATCACTTTAAACAGCTAATACTTTCTTCAGATTTAGATTATAAACATCAAAAAATATATTCCAAGTTATTGAATGAAGCAGGGATTTCTTTTACAGATTTAAATCGACAAACATACATTGATTATAACATATAAATTGAAATTAATTTTAATATACATTCAAAGATTAATATCTTCGCCTAAAATTATTCTATAATGGAATTTATCAAAATTAATAAGAAAATAAATTATGCTATCCTTCAAATGGATAGAGGCAAATCCAATCCCATCAACCAGCAATTTGTCGATGAATTTATTGAGGCTTTAAATCAATTATTATTAGATGAAAAAGTATTAGGTATAGTTATTACTGGAAAAGAAAATTTCTTTTCGGCGGGTTTAGATATTCCAGAATTATATAGTTATGATGAAGCACAATTTGATGTGTTTTGGAAAAAATTCTTGCAAATGATTTTGCAACTATCGAAGTTTAATAAGCCAATGGTTGCAGCTATTACAGGACATGCACCTGCTGGTGGTTGTATCATTGCCAATGGTTGTGATTATAGAGTTATGGCAGATGGAAACTATAAGATTGGATTGAATGAAATTCCAGTTGGAATTGTTGTTCCCAAAGGTGTGTATGCCCAATACAGCATGTGGATTGGCACTCGTAATGCTTATCAATATTTAATGGAAGGCAAATTATATTCACCTAAACACGCACAGGAAATTGGTTTGATAGATGAAGTGGTGCCTTTAGAAAATGTATTAGAAAGAGCCGAAGCAAAATTGAAACAATATTTACAATATGAACAATCAGGTTGGCGATTGACCAAAACACAACTTAGACAATCTGTTGTAGATACGATGGAAAGCTTAACAGACAAAGAGATGATAATGTTTCAAAAACAATGGTGGAGTGAACCTGTACGTAGTATATTAGGTGCATTTATTGATAAACTAAAGAAATAGCTATAATACTGCTACAATTTTTTGCAATTTAGAAAGTAAATTTTCTACTTTATTAAGTGCTATCATATTGTAGCCATCACTTAATGCATTACTTGGATTTGGATGAGTTTCTAAGAATAAACCATCAGCTCCAGCAACAATGCCACATTTTGCTATAAGTTCAATAAATTCAGGAGTGCCGAGTGTTGTACCTTCTGTTGAATTAGGTTGTTGAATACTGTGTGTTATATCAATTATTGCTTTACAATTATTGACTTTTAAAAGTGGGATATTTCTAAAATCAACTATCAAATCTTGATATCCAAATGAATTTCCACGTTCCGTCAGCCAAATAGAATTATTTCCGACACTACGAACTTTTTCAGCTGCAAATTGCATTTGAGTTGCATTGGCAAATTGTCCTTTTTTTATATTGATAGTTTTTTCTGTTTTAGCAGCTGTTAATATTAAATCCGTTTGACGACATAAAAAAGCTGGTATTTGAATGACATCAACAATATCTTTCACTTTTTCAATATCAGAAGTTTCATGCACATCGGTCAAAATTTGAACTTGGTACTTTGATTTAATATCAGCTAAAATCTGTAAGGCTTTTGTTTCTCCGATAGATGAAAACGAATGGATAGAAGTCCGATTCGCTTTTTTAAAGGAAGCTTTAAAGTAAAAAGGAATGTTTAATTTTCGAGTAATAGAAACTAATGTTTCTGCTACTTCAAAACCAATTTCTTGATTTTCAACCACACAAGGTCCAGCTATAAGAAAAAAATTACTCAACTTAGATATTGTTATAAAAACAAACTTAGTATAATTTTAGAATATAAGAAAGAAATGAATTGTAATTAATACAACAAACCTAAATCAATCAATTTAGATTTAATTCTATTACTTAAATCTTCATTTACTGGCATCAATGGCAACCTAACTGTTTCACTACAAATTCCTAAATGATGTAAAGCACATTTTACGCCACCAGGATTACCTTGTTCAAACAACATATTCACTAAGTCATCTAAAGCAAAAACAGTTTGTCTAGCATCAGCATAATTCCCATTTAGTGCTTGATGTACCATCTCAGAGAATATTTTTGGAGTAGCATTTGCAATAACGGAGATAACGCCATCATAACCTAAAGAAATTTGAGGAATAATAATATCATCATTTCCAGAAATTAAATAAAATCCATCAGGTTTATGGTGTGCCAATTCTATAATTTGAGACCAGTCAGAAGTAGCCTCTTTTATCGCAATAATATTTTTAAAGTTTTCAGCCAATTTAAGTGTCGTAGAGGCCTTAATATTGCTAGATGTTCTTCCTGGAACATTGTATAAAATCACAGGTAGTTCTGTACTTAATGCTATTGTTTTATAATGTTCATACAAACCATCTTGAGTTGGCTTATTGTAATAAGGCGAAACTGAAAGAATAGCATCAACACCTGACAAGTCAAACTTATTCAAATCGGCGACAATTTTTTGGGTATAGTTCCCACCAAATCCAGCAATTACAGGCACTTTTCCAGCCACGTTATTTACTGTTGCTCGAATCATATCTTGCCTCTCCTCATCAGACATTGTAGCCACTTCCCCAGTAGTGCCTAATACGACCACATAATCAACATTATTTGCAATAACATGCTTACAAAGTTGTTCATAATGATTAAAATCTATCTCACCTTGTTCATTAAATGGGGTAACCAAAGCTACACCTACGCCACGAAGATTAATACTACTCATAAATTGTTTTAAATAAACCCCTAATTTCTAAATATTATTTGAATTTTCTAAATTTTATTCATTAAATCCATAATAAATATTTTTTTTTAAAAGTATATTATCACTTGATTGATGCTTGTTGAGTATATTTTATCCATTGATATTGATGGAGTTTAGAAACTTATTGCTAATGATAAATTTAGAAACGCTAAAAAATATCAAAAAAAATAATACTGAATGTTGTTTTATAAGAAAAAGATATTATCTTTGCATTCGCTTTTGAGATTATTGTTTCAATAGTTTTAAAAACGGAAGGTTCGGTAGTTCAGTTGGTTAGAATACATGCCTGTCACGCATGGGGTCGCGGGTTCGAGTCCCGTCCGGACCGCAAAAAAAGTCCTCAAATTTTTGAGGACTTTTTTTATTTTCTAGATTTCTGCACTTGCCTATAATTAATAAAACACAAACTCCCAGCTCAATAATCCTCAAAGTTCAATCTATTGATTATTGACAACATTTTATTTTTATTGGTTTATTTAAGAACAAAAATTTGTCTTAATGTGTTTTAATATTTAATTTAACACAAAAATATCATTAAGCAAAATGTATCAATTATGTATCCTTATCAAATTAAAACTTTAGAAGATTACCATAAAATTTACAAAGAAAGTATAGAACAACCTGAACAATTTTGGTTTGAAATAGCACAACATTTTAAATGGGAAAAGCAACCTACTTTAGAAAATACACTTCATTGGAATTTCAAAGAACCTAAAATTGAATGGTTCAGAGATGGCACTTTAAATATAACAGAAAACTGTTTAGATAGGCATTTAGAAAAAAATGGAAATACTCCTGCATTAATTTTTGAACCCAACTCACCTGAAGACAAAACAATTACACTTACTTATAAAGAATTATATCAAAAAGTTTGTCAATTTGCACATGTTTTAAAAAACAATGGCGTTAAAAAAGGCGACCGAGTTTGTATTTATATGGGCATGGTTCCTGAATTAAGTATTGCAATGTTGGCATGTGCTAGAATCGGTGCAATTCATAGTATTATTTTTGGAGGCTTTAGTGCAAATAGTATTTGTAGTAGATTAGAAGATACACAAGCTGAATTTGTCATTACACAAGACGGTTCTTATCGTGGTAACAAAGAAATTGAATTAAAGAAAATCATGGACGAAGCTTTATCGTCTAGTCCGATGGTAACAAAAGTAATTGTGTTTCGACATACCAATAATAATTGCACGATTCAAACAGGAAGAGATGTAATTTGGCAAGAAGAAATTGCAAAAGTTGAAGCACAAGGCAATCCTGATTTTCCTGCAGTTGAGATGAATGCCGAAGACCCTTTATATATTTTATATACGAGTGGAAGCACTGGAAAACCTAAAGGAGTTGTACATACTTGTGGTGGATACATGGTTTATACTAACTATACCTTTGTCAATGTATTCCAATATCAACCTGGAGATATATTTTTCTGTACTGCTGATATTGGTTGGGTTACTGGACATAGTTATATTGTTTACGGACCATTAAGTGCTGGTGCTACTTCGTTAATGTTTGAGGGGATTCCAACTTTCCCTGATGCTGGAAGATTTTGGGATATAGTAGATAAATACAAAGTCAATATTTTATATACTGCACCTACTGCAATCAGAAGTTTGATGGCTTATGGTGATAGTATTTTTGATGGCAAAGATTTAAGTTCATTAAAAGTTTTAGGTTCTGTTGGCGAACCTATAAATGAAGAAGCTTGGCATTGGTACTACGAAAAAGTAGGTAAAAGAAAATGTCCAATTGTGGACACTTGGTGGCAAACAGAAAATGGCGGTGTTTTAATTTCAGGTTTAGCTGGAATTACTCCAATGAAAGCAGCACATGCGACTTTTCCACTTCCAGGCATACAACCCGTTTTATTAGATGAAAAAGCAAATGTAATTGAAGGAAGTGATGCTAGCAAATCACAAATACCAAAAGAAACTATCAGTGGAAATTTATGCATTCAATTTCCGTGGCCTGGTATGTTACGAACCACTTATAGAGACCACGAGCGTTGTCGATTAAATTACTTTTCCGCTTATGATGATAAATATTTCACAGGCGATGGTTGCCTTAGAGATACGGACGGAAATTATAGAATTACAGGTCGTGTTGATGATGTATTAAATGTTAGTGGTCATAGAATTGGAACTGCTGAAGTTGAAAATGCCATAAACGAACATCCACTCATAGTTGAAAGTGCCGTTGTTGGCTACCCACACGACATCAAAGGACAAGGTATTTATGCTTATATCATTTTACAGCAAAGCAGTGAAAATGCTGATGAACAAACGATAAAACAAGAAGTGAATCAAGTGGTTACTAAAATTATAGGAGCAATTGCCAAACCTGATAAAATTCAAATTGTAAAAGGATTACCCAAAACTAGAAGTGGAAAAATAATGCGTAGAATTTTAAGAAAAATTGCAGAAGGCGATACAAGTAATTTAGGCGATACTTCTGCATTATTAGAACCTGCTATCATTGATAGTATCAAAGGTGGCAAAGTTCTTTAACATTGGATATATAATTATTTTTTAATTTGTAAAATAGTATTTTTCATCTTACTTTTAGGTAATTGTAAAAGATGAAAAACAAGAGAGAAAATTTTATTAAAAGTTTGTTGGACAAATCCGACTTGCGAGATTATATACGTGTATTTCCAAACAAAGTTGGCTCAGAAGGGTATGATGCCTGGGGTTTTAATATCAAAAGTGTAAAGAATTCCATTCGATTAGCAAAAATATTGTATGAAAATTATTTTAGAGTAGAAGTTTTTGGTTTAGAAAATATACCAAAAGAAGGAAGAGTTTTAATCATACCAAATCATAGTGGTCAATTACCTATTGACGGTGTGATGGTAGGATATGCTATGCTTACCAATCCAAATGGACCAAGAGCTCCAAAAGCTATGGCAGAGCGTTTTTTTCCAACTTTACCTTTTATTGGAAATTGGATTAATTCGATGGGAGCAGTAATAGGCGATGCTGTCAATTGCGAAAGAATGTTGGATAATGATGAAGCCATTATCGTATTTCCAGAAGGCATTCGAGGCTCTGGAAAAACATTTGATAAACGATACCAATTACAACGATTTGGTAATGGTTTTATGCATCTAGCTATCAAACACAAAACACCCATAATTCCTGTAGGCATCGTAGGTTTTGAAGAAAGTATTATTTCAATTGCAGACATAAAAGGTTTAGCAAAATTTTTAGCTGTTCCTTATATTCCTTTAGCTTTACCTGCCATTTTACCTTCAAAAGTATATATACATTTTGGGAAACCAATGTATTTTGAAGATGGAGAATTTACTGAAACGGAAGTAAAAGAAAAAGTAGATGCTGTAAAAGAAGAAATCAAACAACTCATAAAAGTAGGATTACAAAAACGCAAATCAATTTTTCAAAAATAACTATGGAAGAAAGAAAAAAAATAATGGTAACTGGTGCTGCTGGAGCATTAGCAAAAAAAGTAATCGAACAACTCAAAAAAGATTATAAAATTATCGCAGTAGATTTTAGAAGCAAGGTTGATTTGGGCATACCTGTTGAAAGTTATAAAGTAGATTTTAATAAACGAATTTTTGAAGATATATTTCGAGAACATCAATTTGAAGGCATCATCCATTTAGGAAGAATAGGTGCATCTGAATCTAATAGACACGCACGTTATAATGCCAACGTAATTGGAACGAGAAAGCTCTTTGATTTAGCCAAAAAATATGGTGTCAAGCAAACAATTGTGCTATCCACCTATTTTGTTTACGGAGCATCACCATACAATCCTTCATTATTAGATGAAAAAACACCACTCAAAGCATCTGAACTAACAATGGATTTAGTGGATAGTGTTGAATTAGAAAATCTTGCAAATATCTATTTATATAAGTATCCTGAATTAAATATTACCATTTTAAGACCTTGTAATATTGCAGGACCAGGTGTAAGAAATACCTTCTCATTATTGCTTTCTGAAAAAAGAGCTCCAGTATTATGGGGTTTTTCGCCATTAATGCAATTTATACATATTGATGATATGCGAGATGCTATATGTACCGCATACAAGCAAAATAAACCTGGCGTTTATAATATTGCCCCAGCTGATTATATTGCATTTCAAGATGCCGTACGAGAAGCTGGTTGTTCTACTATTCAAATACCATCTATACCTCCAACACTTACAGATAGAATTGTTAGAATGCTAAATTGGAAGACACTTCCGCCGTTTTTAATTAATTATTTTAAATATCCTGTTATCATTGATGGTAGTTTATTTGAAAAAACATTTGAATTTAAACCCAAAAGAACTCTAAAAGAAATTTTATCTTATTATAAGAACTTAAAGTAGCTTTTTAAAGAAAGGCATTATATTTGTACTATATTTTTTAAATAAAATAATGACTAAGTGAAAAAAAATTCATCTCTTATAGCTATATTTATTTTTTTACTATTGATTGTAGTTTCTTGTGCAGTTAACCCAGTTACTGGTAAAAAACAATTGAGTTTTATGTCCGAAGATCAAGAAAAAGCAATGGGCTTAGAGTCTGATCCTGCTGTAATAGCACAATTTGGAGTATATCCAAATGATACATTGCAGAAATTCATTCAATCTGAAGGCGATGCAATGGTAAAAGTATCCCACAGACCTGATTTAAAATTTACGTTTAGACTTTTAGATGCTAATGTCATCAATGCATTTGCAGTACCTGGTGGTTATGTATATTTCACTCGAGGTATTATGGCATATTTTAATAATGAAGCTCAATTTGCTGGTGTTTTAGGACACGAAATTGGACATATAACAGCACGACATTCAGCTCAACAATACACCAAACAAATGATAACACAAGTTGCATTAGTTGGTGGAATGATTTTTTCTGAAAAACTGAGAAATATGGGCGAACAAGCAATGCAAGGTATGCAGTTATTATTCCTAAAATTCTCTAGAGATGATGAAACTCAAGCTGATAATTTAGGCGTTCAATATTCATCATTAGTTGGATATGATGCAATAGAAATGGCAAAATTTTTCAATACCTTGAATAGAGTTTCTGGTGGAGAAGAAGACGGTGATAGACTTCCAACATTTATGTCCACGCACCCAGATCCAGGTGACAGATTTGTAAAAGTTACAGATTTAGCAAAAAAGTGGCAAGCTACGAATAATGCTTCTAACCTAAAAGTCAATAGAAACCAATACTTAAAAATGATAGATGGTATCGTTTATGGTGAGGACCCAAGACAAGGTTACTTAGATAAGACTTCAAATATATTCTATCAACCAGAAATGAAATTCCAATTCCCAATTACAAAAGGTTGGCAATATCAAAACTCTCCTTCACAGGTACAAATGGGTTCTGAAGATGGTAAAGCAATGATGACCCTTAGTTTGTCTTCTAAAAAAACATTAAAAGAAGCTACTGATGAAGTGATTAGTGCATATCAATTAAAATTATTATCTCAAGGTTCAAGCCAAAAAATCAATGGATTGAATGCCTATCATTTTATTGCTCAATATGGTGAGCAGCAACAAGGTCAACAACAACAAGATCAGGAAGCAGTTCAAATACTTTCTGTACACACAACATTAATTGAATACAACTCTAATATTTATATATTCTTAGGACTTACAGATTCAAAAGACTATAATGCTTATAAATCCAAATTTACTTACACTACAAATGGATTTAAGCAACTAACAGATGTAAGCAAAATTAATGTTTTGCCTGAAAGAGTAAAAGTGATTACTGTGAACAATACTAGTTCATTGAGTCAAGTTTTAAGCCAACACAAAATTGCTTCAAATCGTTATGAAGAATTGGCGATATTAAATGGAATGGAAACTACAACACAAATTCCAGCTGGAACATTAATAAAAATAGTAGAAAAAAAATAATCTTTTTAAAATAAAAATTATGGCAGTACAAGATTTAAGCCCTAAAGAATTTTTAGCAGCATACAACAATACAACAGGAGAAAAAGAATTAATTGACGTTCGTAATCCGCATGAGATTGAAGAAATTTCAATTGAAGGACACATCGCAATCAATATACAACATCCAAGCTTTGTAGAGAAGGTAAATGCTTTGGATAAAAACAAAACTTACTTCGTGTATTGTAGAAGTGGTAACCGAAGTGGACAAGCATGTAAGTATATGGCTTCTCAAGGTTTTGAAAATCTATACAACATGAAAGGTGGAATGTTGGAATACGTAGAAACCGATTTTGACGACTAGTTATTCCTGACTAGGTTTATTCATATTATCCAATAAGTCTAAAACCATTTCATCAAGTGTTCCACTACCTGAAAGTTCTCCAATTAAACCATAAAGTGGTGCAGTTTTTGTATTATTAGTTTCTTTAGAAACATCTTCAATACTTTTCTTAGACAGCTTTTTAATCCAATTCTCTGGTAATATTTTTGCTCCTTGCTGAACAATCTTTTGTTTTAAAGCATCGCCAATATTTTCTAATGAATTTTCTTTCAATCGTTCGACAGCGAGATTCAAATCACTAATAAATTCATCAGCATAAGCAACATGAACATAATTTGCAGTAACATGCAGCGTTGCAGGTGTTAATTGTCTATCTAAATGCCAACCCAACTCTGTTAATTCATCACCTAATCGATAGATATCTAATTTGCCAGAAGATTTAATAGAAAAAATCGTTGTCAGAGGATTTCCTGTAACTTCAATTCCATCAATAGCATTAACAGCATTTTTCATTTTCTGAACTGCCTGATATGTTTCTTCTGCCATTTTTTTATAGCCAGAACTGCCCAAATAATTCATTATTGCCCAAGAACCAGCTATTGCACCGCCAGGTCGTGTACCTGAAATTGAAGGCGATACATACAAGCCTCCAATCCATTTAGTATATACAAAAAATTGTTTTTTTCGCTTTTCAGCATTTCTATAATAAACAACAGATGCACCTTTTGGACCATAACCATATTTATGAATATCTAATGAAATAGAACTTACACCTTCCATTCTAAAATCAAAAACAGGCACATTATAGCCTAATTGTTCTAAAAATGGAATCATAAAACCACCTACACACGCATCAACATGAAACCACAAACTTCTTTCTAGTGCCAATTGATTTAACTTTTCTAGTGGGTCAATATGACCATGTGGATAAGCTGGAGCAGAACCCACAATCATCACTGTATTGTAATCAATCTTAGAAATATATTGAGCCATATCAGGTTCTAAACCATCAATACATTTAACAGTTCGTACTTCCAAATTAAAATAATCTGCTGCTTTATTAAAAGCAGGGTGTGCAGATTCTGGCATCACAATATTTCCTCTTGTAATATTGTTATTCTTGCTGAAAGCATATTTTTTTGCAGCATTAACAGCACAAATTATACTCTCCGTCCCTCCTGAAGTCATTGTACCGACTGCTGATTCTGGAGCATTCAACAAACTTGCTGTAAATGACAACACATCACTTTCCATTTGCTTTAAACTCTTAAATACTGTCGGGTTTAATCCATTTTCAGAACTAAACATTTTGTACGCCTCTTGGACAACATTCGCCGCGTCATCACCTGGATAGAATACTAAACTAAAAACTCTACCTTTTCGCCAGTCGGCATCTTTATTTCTCAGTTCGGTAAGTTCGGAGATTATAATATCCTTAGAGATTCCTGTTTCAGGGAGTTTCTTAAACATATATCAATTTATTTCAATCTTAAAGTTACACATTTCAATCTTAAAATAAAATTTAATACCTAAAAACTTGGATAAGCAATACTATAAAACAATAGATTTTTGTTTATACCAAATAATTACAAAAAGTGTAATTAGTATAAATAATACTGGAACAACCCATTTCATACTTACCAATACTATTAAAAATAATGAAGCGATAACTGCGATAATAACTAAAACAATTAAACTAGTTGGGTGAAATTTTATATAAGCATTTTCGTAAGCATCAGGCATCATTTTTTTTAATTTTAAAGAAGCTAATGAAATACCAATACTCAATGCCATAATACCAAAAATTGTAATATAGCTATAAAATTCAATCACATCTTTTCCAAAAAAATAATCCATAATGCCTATTCTTTGGAATAACTCTCCTATCAAGAAAAGTGAGCAAACGATGGTAAAAAAAATATTTACTGCATATTTTGGTGTTCCATTTGTACTTACTTCTGCATATTTTTCTGGGATAATTTTTGCTCTAGCTAAAGCAAAAACTTCTCTCGGAATACCCATTCCGGAACCAATAAAACAAGTTAAACCTGCACTGATTATTCCAACTCTAATAAGTATCAAAGCCCAATTTGGCAAAATACTACTTGCGGTATTGACCATTTCAGGTTTTGTGGTAATATTCTCGATGCCTACCACTCCAATATATGCGGCAGTAACCAAAATATAAATCAGCCATACTATTCCTCCACCGATAAATAAAGATAATGGAATATTGCGTTTAGGATTTTCCATCTCCTCTCCTAGTTCCATAATAATCTGAAAGCCTAAACTGATATTGAATGCAAATATAATAGACATAAAAAAACTACCACCTTCTGATGGTAATGAAAAGACAACCTGATCCCAATTATTAGCTAATGTAGGAATTGCATATAGCAACAATGCTAATAATGTTTGAACTACTAAAACAACTTGCATCGCTGCAATGGTTTTTACTCCAGTAAGAAAAACGCCCCAAAATAATACCATTATTATTAAAGACAATAAATGATTGGAAAATGGTATTTGAAATACAGTTTGAAAGCTTTCTACCAAACCATAGGCAACTAAAGCAACAGACGCTGCTCCACCAACCAATGCCCAAGAACTAAACACAACGCCAGTCGTTTTATTAAAAAAAGTATTTCCATATTCATAGCCTCCACCAGCAACTGGATATGCTGCCGACAATTGAATAATTGGAAATACATTTAACATACAAACTACCAAAGCAATTGTAATACTCAGCCATGCTGCACCATAAGCTTTAGCACAAATAAGTGGAATCAGTACAAATGCTCCCATACCTATAACACTTCCAACAACAAAAGCAACTCCTGTTAATAATCCGATTTGTTTAGTAAGTTGATGAGTTGTCATATTTATAAAATTAGTTAATCAACCAAAGATAAATAATTCAATTTAAAATATATCAGCATCAAGAAAGTATTAAAATAAAAAGCCTTACAAAAGTAAGGCTAGTTCATAAAAATCAAAACATCAGTTTGATTATTTTTTAATCGTTTTGTTTACGGTTGCGACAACATCATCTATTTGAATATTACCTTCTTCTTGACTCACTAAATCACCACCGTCATTAAAAACACTAATGATATTTGAATGCGAGAAATCAATTGGAGAAATTCTTTTATATTTCATTGATAAAACATTGGCAAACTCTTGAGTTGCAGCTTCACTTGAACGTAGGAAAATCCATTGAGGGCTATCCATCTTATTTTTCTTAGCAAATTTTTTAAGATTCTCTGGAGTATCCGTCTCAGGATCAATAGAAACTAAAACCAAGGAAACTTTATCAATATCTTTTCTACTTATTTTCTCTTCAATGCCTCTCATTTTTGCCACCAAAATTGGACATGCGGATTTGCATGTTGTAAAAATCATTACAACTACTAAAGTTTTGCCTTGCAAATCTTTCAATTGTAATTTCTCCGCATCTTGATTTTCCCACTCTGAAGTCAAATTAAAAATCGAACTCTCAGAAATTTCCTTTTTTGATTTACTATTACTATTACAAGATGTAAATAACAAAGTAAATAAGAATATATAATTAAAAATTTTCATACTATTTAATATCAGTTTCTACAATCGTGTCTTTAGCACATCTAAATCCTAAGTTAGCAATTGTAAAATTTGCTTTAATAGAAGTACGCAATGCAAAACGCATAAATGCTGCATAATTCAATACATCTGTTGCGGCAGTTGCTCCGCCTGCACAAAAAAGACTCTTGTCATTAAAATCGCCTTTTCTAGAATCTCCTGTTGTCATTACAGAATTAAAATCATCTGTCCACTCCCAAATTAAATCAAACATATTATATACGCCATAATAATTAGGAGCGCTTAGTTTTACTGCATTAAATTGTCTGTCTTTTTGTAGATATAAATCTACGATATCATCTGAATAGGATTTCTTTTCACGAGCATTCGGCACTTCATTATCTGCCATGGCAACAAATTCCCATTCATCTAAAGTTGGCATTCTTTTACCAACACTTTCCGCAAAGGCTTTTGCTGCAAACCAAGATACAAAACAAATAGGAGCATCAGGATTTGCACCTTTTGGTAATTCTAAATCAGATGGCCAATCTCGTAAGTAGCTGGTATCCGAATAAATTCTTTTTATTTTAGATTTTCTCCACTGAGGGTTTGCTGTTACAAATTCTAAAAATTCACGATTGGTAACTGCTCTTTCATCTATCAAAAATGGAGCGACTTCTACATTTACTTTTTCAGAGCCGTAAAACGGTTTATATTCCCCACCGGGAATATAAACCATCTTTACATCTGTTTTTATAGCAGCCAATGAATCTGGTAAACTTTGATTATCAATTGTCTCTTTAGATAGTTTACTTTCATTTTTGTTGCAAGCAAACAATAAAAACAATGCAATTATAAAAAGATACACATTTCTCATTTGGCTAATATACCTAGATTATTTTTTAATTTTATTAAATACTGTTGGATTAGCATCACCAGTAACTTTTAATTTACCGATTGCACCTTTGTTAAATGCTCTTGATAAAGAGTGGTCAACAATCACAAATTCTCCGGGCACTTCGCATTTGAACTCTACAATTGCAGCACCACCAGCAGGAATCATAGTTGTTTGGATATTATGAGATATTGTAGTACCGCCTTCTAAATAAACATTATCAAAGATTTCTCCAATTACGTGGAAAGAAGAAGTTAAGTTTGGACCACCATTACCTACAAATAAACGCACAGTTTCTCCAACTTTAGCCTCAATCATATTAGCACCTAATAAGGCACCTTTTGCACCATTAAATAATACATAGTCAGGATTTTCTGCAACTGCTTTATCATTATCAAATTCTAATAACCCTTTTTTAATGTTTGAAGCTTTTGTATAAAAATCACCTTGCATGATATAGTATTCTTTATCAACTTTTGGAAGTCCACCAGCTGGCTCAACTAAGATAAGACCATACATACCATTTCCGATGTGCATAGGTACTGGAGGAGCAGCACAGTGGTACACATATAAACCAGCATTTATAGCTTTAAAAGTAAATGATGCAGTTTGACCTGGAGCTGCAGTAGTTGCCTCCGCACCACCACCAGGACCAGTTACAGCATGTAAATCGATATTGTGTGGTAATACACTATTAGCTGCATTTTTCAAATTCAAAGTAACCTCATCACCAATTCTAACTCTGATAAAACTACCTGGAACTGTATTATTGAAAGTCCAGAAAGTATAAGGAATACTGTCTGCAATAATTCCTTCAATTTCAGTTGTTTCTAAGTTTACTATCCATTTTTTTGGACCTCTTTCTCCAACTGGTGCAGGAACATTAGGTGCACCTGTTACTTCTAATACTTCAGGTTCGCCACTAGCTACCATGTCTATACCTGATTCAAATCCTGAGCCGCCTGAATTAGTTTTACAGCTCGATAGTGCAAATAGCATAAAAGCTACAGCAACTAAGTTTAAAAAGTGTTTTGTTCTCATATTAATCGAAATTTAAAGATTTAAAAATTAGTTTTAAAAAATGTTGGTGTAATATTTAAGCCTAACCACATCCATTGTTGATAAACTTTTGAATTAGGTGTATTTTTCAAAAAGTTAATATTTGAATTTGCTAAATAAAATGAATATCCGCCTATTAATCCCACAAATTTATGTATTTTATAAGAGATTCCCAAATCTAATTCTTGCCCTAAATTTTTTGAAAATTTTGTTGCTCCATCAATTATTTTATTTGGTGTAACAAATTGATGGAATGCCATACTTAACCCTAAGCCTTTTTCTGTTTTAAAGTTTACTTTTAAATAATTATCTGAAAGTCCTGCATTTTTATGAGGATTTCCTGAATAGAAATAATCCATAAATCCATAGAATTTATGACCAGTGTGGAAATATGGAGTAAAAATATGACTTTTCTTTTGTGTTGCTCCAACATTATTCCCACTTACCATATCACTACCAATGCCTATATTCCATTTTTTATTGATATTATAACCCAAAGCAGCACTCCACATATATCCTTGATTTTTGATATTAGCTAAGTCTTTTCCCATCTGATAATAGGCAGCAACACTTACATTTAATTTACTTCCATTATAATTATAATTTGTACCAAAAGTTTGAGTATAATTTGTAACAGTATCTTTAGTGGTTGCAATAGCATTTTGAAAACCTAAATTAGAAACTAAAAAAGTAATTTTAGAATGTTCTTTAATTGGAACTGAAGCCCAAACGGTTTGCATCCATTTGTATGGCAACGCATTATTTGTAGAAAACAAACTTCCTGCTGGATTGCTTAAATTATTATTATACAATGCTCTGTAATTTTGGTTAAATGCAAAATATCCTCTTAATTCATACTTTTCTTTTTTATACAATATACTCAATGCATCATGCACTCGACCTCCTTGTGCCCAATCTAATTCACCGAAGAAACGCTCATCATCTAAAGAGATAATTTGACGACCTAATTTAAAACTCCATTCGGGTGTTGCATAAACTTGAGCCCAAGTTTCAAAAATTGAAAACTTACTACCTTTGTCTTCAGCTCCTTGTGTCATTGTAGCTTGTCCCCAGACGCTTACTGCTTGTGGTGTAATTCTTAAAGAGAACACATTCTTATAAGCATAATCAAAAGTTAATCGAATTCTGTCGCTTACTAAAGCTGCTGGTTTCTCATTTTTCATAAGAGGACGAAATGCGCCATCTCTCAATTCAAATTTTGGTCTAAATTGACCCGACATAGAAAAGGTGTTGTTTTTTACTGAATCTTGTTCAACTGCTTTTGATGAATGATTAAAACCTAAGAAAACTATCAACACCAATAGTTTGGATAAGTTCTTTGAAAAGGCTTTAACTGAAAACATAAAATTGTATTTTAAACTTACATTTTTTTATCAATACAAAATTATTTAGTAAATCTTAACTATATTATGACATAAACTACTCTATAATATGAGATTTGTCAGTAAATTAAGAAAGCTATTGTGTTACAGAATAATCTAACTATTTGTATTTCAACATATTGATGATTATTAATAATAAAGATAAAAAAGGCTTAAAAGAAAAGGAGCTGTTTCACAACTCCTTTTTGTATTTAATTAATACCTATGTAATTATTTTTTTTAATATTCCAATGCTCTTGGGAGTGTTTTAGCTTGTTCAATCCATTTTTCCACTTCTTTTAAAGATGGTGTTCTGCGTGTTAAGTTTTTTTCAGCATTTACTGTTTCCATTTTTTTAGTCAAATTATCCGCTTTTCTTTGAGCTAATTCTGCAACAGTATCTACTCCAGATTTTTCCAATAATTCTGAGTATTCTTGACCAACACCACTAATTCTAAATAAATCAGCCATATTTGCAAACCTAAGAATTAATTTTTCTGCTATTCCAGATGCTTCTGCTAATTGCTTACGTTGTTTAGGTGTTTTAGAATTTTCTAAAAGTTTGTCTGTATTGTTTATACCTGCATCTCTTAGTTGCTTACCTAAAACAGAACCAATACCTTCAATTTCTTCAATTTTGTAATTTGCCATGATTAATTATTTTTAAGTTATTCAAATATTTTGTGTTCTTATGTTTCAGCATTTCGAATATAATAAAAACAAACTTATAAAGTAACTGATTAAACTATTTTAAGTTTTTTCATTTTGCTTTCGGTAATTTATTATCTAAACGTTTAAACCACCGTAATAGTTTACTATCATCTGCTTTTTCTGTATGCCAATCTCCTGCTTCTTCTCTACTAATATCAGAACCGAACATCAAATCTGCCATACTGATTGCTTCATTGGTATTCACTGCACCTCCACCAAAATAAGTATCTATTAAATATTGGTGTAATTCTTTGGGCGTTGGATAATTATGAATCACATCCATTTTAATTTCTCCATTACCAATTAAACTTTCTAATTTTGCTAAAAATTCTCCACTCATCATACTATCAAATCCTTGCTCTCTATAAGGTTTTTGGATATCTAAAGATTCGCCTGCTTCTAAGCCTAAAATTTTAGCTGCTTCAATTTGCATAATCACTAAAAGTGTTTCTCTTTTTACTTGTGGTTGAACTATATTTTTTGAAGCGTACTTAGGTTTTGCAATGCTTTCTTGTTTTATACTTTTATTATCTTGATTTCTTAATTTTGGCTCAACATCTCCGATTCTATTTGGATTATACCAATAGGATTTCCACTGCCATGCATAAGTTGGCAATTTCACACGATTAATTCGCTTTCCTATATATAATAAACTCCAATCTATATTAAAACCATTACTGAATAAAGTTTGCAATATATTGTAAAATTGTTGTACATCATCAGTTTGTGGTTTGGTTGTATAGAGCCATGAAATATTTTTATCAGACAAAATATTTTTACCTAAAGTGGACAAAACTGGATTTGCTCCACATTCGATATAAAATTCTGCTTCTATTGTATTTTGGATATTTTGGATACTTTTTAAATAATCTACAGGCACTCGAAGTTGCTGTGTAAGATAAAATGAATCAATACTTTGTTTGTCTAATATTTTTCCATCAATGTTTGATGCTAATGGAATTTGTGCGAAAGAAAAATTAATTTCATTACAAATATTTTGAAAATCTACAAAAATACTTTCCATATCTTTTGAATGAAACGCATGAGAAACTTGTAAAGGTACTGCACGAATATTTTGTTCTTTCAATCTTTCTATAAATATAGCGATTTGTTCTTTATCGCCTGTAATTGTTGTATTATTTGTAGTATTATAACCAGCAATTTCAACAATATTATCGTTATTCAAATCAACTATTGTTTGAGCATTTGCAAAAACAGCAGCCATTCCGCCATTGTTATCAGGAATATTTTGCATTAAATTACCTCGCATCGAAACAATCTTCAACGCATCTTTAATTTCTAAAACGCCAGAAATTGTCAATGCAACTAATTCACCAATACTATGTCCAACCAACATCGTCGGTTGTATTCCATATTTCATTAATAATTGAGCTAATGCATATTCTACTATAAAAATTGCAGGTTGCGTATATTTCGTTTGGTGTATCAAGTGTTTATCTTCGTGTTTCCACATTACATTTTTGATAGACTCACCTAAATATTGTTTTAATTCTTCATCACAAAAATCTATAGTATTCTTAAAATACTCAAATGATTTGTAATAATTTCTACACATTCCAAAATATTGAGAACCTTGTCCAGTAAATTGGAAAACGATTTGTCCGTTATTATCAATATTTTTTGATGTAAATAAATTAGGATTTTGTTTTGAATCTATAAAATCTTGTAATGCCTGAATAATATCATTTTTATCTTTTGCAAAAATTGACAATCTATGCTCAAACAAATTCCGTTGTTGTAGTGTATAACAAATTTCAGATAAAGTGTGCTTATCAAAAACGCTTGTATCTGCTAAGTATTTAATTACGACATCCTTTAACGCATCTGGCGTTTTAGCACTCAAATTAAAAATAAACGGAGCATTAACTTCTTCTGATTTTTGTTTTATATCAGCTTCTTCTAAAATCAAATGAGTATTGGTCCCACTATAACCAGAAAGGTTAATCGCAGCTAATCTTTTAGAACCATCAAACTTTAGCCAATCTGTATTTTCTTTGGTAATATTTACTTTTATTTTTTGCCAATCTACATCTTTATTTAATTCGTGTAAATGGATTTGAGCAGGAATTATTTTATTTTGCATAGCAGCTATTATTTTAAATAGCATTGGCATTCCTGTACATGCTTCTAAATGACCGATATTACTTTTGACAGAACCTACTTGAATTGGTCTTTGTCGATTTTTATAAGCTTGATGAATCGCTTGAACTTCCATTGCATCGGTATATCTATTACCAATACCATGAACTTCTACATAATCAATTGAATCAACGCTTAGGTTTGCATTAGACAAGGCTGTTTTAATCGTATCTACTTGAACTTGCGGATTAGGTGCAGTAAATCCATTGCTGGTTCCATTGTGTTTTACAGCAACACTTTTAATAATAATTTCTATATTATCATTATTATTTTCTGCATCTTCTCTTCTCTTTAAAACTAAAACAGATGCACCCTCTCCACGAACGTAACCATCTGCATTTTCATCAAATGCTTTAGTTTTTCCACTTGGAGAAACCGAACCCATTTTGGTTAATGCAACAAATATTTCAGGTGTCAATAATAAATTAGCAGATGCAATAACCGCAACATCAATCTCTCCGTTATTCAATGCTTGTTGTGCTTGATGAATAGCTACTAAAACTGATGAACACGCAGTATCTACCGAAATACTTTGACCTACAAAATCAAATGAATAAGATATTCGACCACAAATAGTTGCAAACGGAATTCCAGTGGCATCATAAACATCAATATCTTCTAAATTTCCACTACGTAAACGAGCTTGAGCATAATCACTTAAACCAACTGCCACAAATACGCCAACATTTTTTGTTTTGAGTTGATTAGAAGGAATGCCTGCATTTTCAAATGCTTCATAAGTTAATTCTAATAAAATCCTTTGAATTGGATCTATAGATTTTGCTTCACGAGGTGGGATTCCAAAAAAATCTGTATCAAATAAAGCAATATCTTGTTCTAAAAATGTACCAAATTTTGTATTTGTTTTTCCTGCTTCATATTGGTCTTCGGAATAAATTTCATCAACATCAAATCGAGCAATTGGAATTTTAGAAACTGCATCTTTTTTTTCATACAATAAATTCCAAAACTTCTGTAAAGTATCTATTCCATTTGCAAAGCGAAAGGCATACCCAACCACAGCTACATCTGTATTTTTTGGAATTTCAGATGAAATAATTTCATTTTTAATTAAAGACTGCCTAGACTCAATCTCTTGTTCTAATTGCTTTATTTTAATGAGCGACTTTTTAAGTAGCTCTTGCATTTGTTTAATTTGTACTTCACTCATCTTTTAAATTTTTTCGTTCAACTGCTTCATTAATTCTTCTAAACTCAAATCATCAACCTCTGCCTCAATGCTTTTATTATCTTTTGAGATTTCTGCAACTTCTATCCTCTCTGTTTCTTTTTCAAACAAATTCAATTCTTCAGCGATAAAATTTGCATATTTTTCCACTGTTGGATGGCTCCAAACTGATGCTATATTCAAATTCAATTGATAATCTACTTGTATTTTATTTTTCAATTGCAATGCCATTAATGAATCGATTCCTATGGATTTGAATGTATCATCTTCTTTAATTTTTGAAGATGGAATTTTTGTAATCTGAGCGATATGTTGTTTAATATTTTCTTTTATTGATAAAATGCTTGGCTTTTCTTGAGGCAATTGTTCAACAAATTGAGTTTTATCTTGCTCAACAAATTGAGTATAAAATAGATTATTTTTTACATTATTGTAATATTTTTTCCAAAGCGTAAAATCAATTTTTAAAGGAATAAATTGTGCCGCCTCAACAGAAAAAAATTCTTCAAAATATTTAGGTAATTCATTGGGCATAATTAAATCCAAACCTTGTTCTTTCAAGTTTGCACCACGCTTTGTATCTTGAGCGGCCAAACCAATTGTTCCAATATTTCCCCAATTCACAGCAATTGTATCTAAACCAACTTGCATTCTATGTTTTGCCAAGTTATCCAAATAATAGTTTGCTCCACTATACACCGCTTGTGCTAATGTTCCTAAAATGCTTGCAGCTGATGAAAAGAAAATTACTTTTGATTGTAATCTATCTTGACATAAAGCATCAATATTTTGAGCAATTTCAACTTTTGAATTAAGAATAATTTGAATGCTCTGTCTATCAATATCCTGAAATAAAGCATCTCCTAAAACTGCAGCAGCGTGTACAATCGTTTGTACTTTTGGCATTGCTGTTTCTATTGTTGAAATGCAGGTTTTTGCTTCTACAAAATTAGAGAAATCAGCTTTCAGTACTGCCACTTTTGTATTATTTTGCTTCATAAACTCAATAGCTTCTTGAGTTTTATCTTTCAATCCTGAACGACTTACTAATGCAATATTATTAACACCTTTTGTACTTAGCCATTTTGCTAATTCTAAACCCAAGCCACTTGTTCCACCAATAATTAAAACCGTTTGTTCTTTATTAAAGAAATAATTTTTATGGGGTAATTTAGCTTTAAAAATTTGCAATTTTGGTTGATAAACCAATCCATTTCTTAACGCAATAGATTTATTTTGAGCTGGTGTATTGAATAAGTGAATAGCGGTTTTTATATCATCTTGTTTCCAATCAAAAGGCAAGTCAATTGTTCTAAAATCAATATCTAAATACTCATTATGTAAACTTTGAACAATACCTTGTACGATTGATGCCGTTGTATTCAATTGTTTATCTCCGTCTAAAACATTTGCTCCATTACTTAGTAAAATAATCTTTGGGCGTTTAGTTTCATTATCATAAAAGCGAACTAAATTTTGTAAAATAGTAATCGCTTGAAGTTTTGATATGGTCGTTCCTAATAAATTAAATACAACGATATCTATATCTTTAGAAAAATCTGATTGATGAATTTGTTGAACTTTAACATTATTTTCTTGCTCTAAAATTTCTTGTAAAAATGAAACACCTTCACCATTCAATAATAAAATATTTTGATGTTTTAAAGCAATAGAATCCATATTTATAGATTCATATACAATTTCAAAAGAGGGTAAATTATTGTTTAATATTTCGGGTAAAGTAGTACTTTTTGTTGATGATAAATTAGGTTGTTCATCAAACCAATAGCGTTCTTTTTGCCAAGCATAATTTGGTAATTGTACGAATTTTCCAATCTCAGGATAAATATTTTTCCAATTGATAGTATAATTCGTTTCATATAAAGCACCATAGTTTTTATAAAAAGATTCAAAATCATTTTTATCTCTCAAAAAAGAAGGCAATGCAATTGATTTAGATGATTGCATATCAAAATTTTGTTGTAAAGCATGCAATAAAGTTGGGTGCGGACTCATTTCAATAAATACACATTTTTGCTGTTCAATAATTTGTTCTACACTATCTTTAAATCGAACAGTTTGTCTTAAATTATTTTTCCAATAATTGGCATCTAAACTTGAACCATCTATCTTTTTTCCATATACTGTGGAATAGAAAGCAATATTAGAATTTATAGGTTGAACTGAATCTAAAGCAATAGCTAATTCCTCATCAATTTTATCCATGTGAATACTATGAGAAGCCACATCTACCTTAATCATTCTTGCAAATTTTCCTTCTTGTTCCAATGTAGATTGCAAATGCCAAATGGACTCGCTATCGCCTGAAAGCACTAAAGATTGTTCGCTATTTACAACTGCAATAGACAACTTATCTTGAAGGTTTTCAATTCTTTTTTTTGCTTCACTAAAGGTCAAATCAGTTGCCAACATCAAGCCTTTTCCACTTACTTGCTTCATTAATTTACTGCGTTTACAAATAATTTTAACAGCATCATGTAAACTTATATTCTCTGCAACATAAGCAGCCGCAACTTCCCCTAAACTATGTCCAATTACACCATTTGGAAAAATGTCTTTACTTTTCCATAAATCAGCTAATGCAATACCAATTGCCACCAAAATAGGCTGAACAACATCTAATTGATTTAAGAATTGTTCATTATCTCCATTCAAAACATCAAACAAATTCCAAGATACATAAGTAGATAATTCATTATTAAATGCTTCTAAAGATGCTTTAAAAACTGTTTCTTGAACAATTAAATTTTGAGCCATTCCCAGCCATTGAGCACCTTGACCTGGAAATACAAATATCGTTTTTACAAAATCATCATTATCAAAAATTGTAGTTTGGTCTTGAACTCCTAATTCTATTGTATCATGCATTTGTTGAATCAATTCTTGTTCATCAACTGCTACAAAAACTTTTCTATACTTAAAATCAGCACGCCTTAATGCCGCCATTGCACAGATATCTTGCAAAGTATGTTTTCCTTCTTGAATAAATTGCAGGTATTTTTTTATCAATTCAACTAAAGCTTGTTCACTTTTTGCTGAAATTGGCAACACAAAAATATCTGTTCTTACAGCATTATGCTCCTTTGAAACCGCATCATATTTTTGGACAATTACGTGGGCATTTGTTCCTGTTACTCCAAAACTGCTTACGCCAACATTTTGTATTGAATTGGATTGATTTTCTTGCACAACATGAACAGGTAAACTATCCCAATCTACCAAACTATTTAATGTATCAGAATGCAAGTTTTTCGGCAATATTTGATGATTTAAAGCTAAAACATTTTTTACTAAACCCGCTAATCCTGCAACACTTTCAGTATGTCCAATATTTGATTTTATAGATGCGATATTGACTTTTTTACTTGTATTATTTCCAAAAACATTTGATAACGCTTCCAACTCAATTGGGTCGCCAATTTTTGTTCCAGTTCCATGTGCCTCAATATAGTCAATAGCTTCAGGATTTAATCCAGCATCTTTCAATGCCGTTTGTATTAATTTAGTTTGTGCAGAAACACTTGGTGCTGTAAATCCATTACTTTTTCCATCTTGATTAACAGCAGAACCTTTAATCACTGCCAAAATATTATCTTTATTTTGCTCAGCATCAGATAATCGTTTCAGAACAATAACGACAGCTCCTTCCGAGCGTACAAAACCATTGGCATTATCAGCGAATGGACGACACCGAGCATCACGAGATAAGCCATTTAAAGCTGTAAAACAAATGGACAATTCAGGTTCTAAAATTAAATTTGCAGCACCTACTATTGCCATATTACTCTCTCCTTTCCTTAATGATTGTACAGCCAAATGTGTTGCAACTAAAGAGGAAGAACAAGCTGTATCAATTGAAATTGAAGGTCCTTGAAATCCATAAGCATAAGAAATTCGTCCTGCATTGGCACATACTGCAGAACCCGTATAGGAATATGGATTAACCAAATTATAATCACCACTTCTGAAATGTTTTTTCTGATAATCA
Source organism: uncultured Chitinophagales bacterium (assembly GCA_964472755.1). Taxonomy (GTDB): domain Bacteria; phylum Bacteroidota; class Bacteroidia; order Chitinophagales; family JADIYW01; genus JADJSS01. The sequence goes on from CAYYMF010000031.1 coordinate 30,288, forward strand.
ATACTTGTAATACCCACAAAAACACCTATTTCTAAATCAACTAATTCAGCGGTATTGATACCAGCATTTTCTAGTGCTTCTTGCGTTAATTCTAATAATAAACGTTGTTGCGGGTCGAGGCTTTCCGTTTCAATTCTAGTTAAGTCAAAAAAAGGTGCATCAAAAATATCTATATCTTTTAAATAACCACCTTGCTTTAGAATATTTTTTCCAACACCACCTTGTTCATCATAAATTTTACTATTATCAAATCTACTTTGTGGAATATCTTCAATTGCATCAATATTATTAATTAATAATTTCCATAAATCATCAGCATTCTTTACATTTCCAGGCAAATGCATTGCCATTCCAACTATTGCAATTGGCTCAGAATGTTTATTACGCTCAATTGTCAATTGTGCCTTCAAATTTTTGATGGCACTTAAAGCTTGTTTTATTTGTTCACTATATTTCTCTGTATCGGTCATAATAAATCCTTTAGCTCATCATCTAATAGTTTACTTAAATCTTCTAACTCTTCTTCGTTGTTGGATTGGTTTAAAATTGTAGGCTGTTGTTCGTTTGCTGTTGTTGGTTCGTTATCGTCAATTGATAACTGTGCTATAATAACATCTTGGGATTTAGGCGTTTCTATTTCATTTGATGTAACAACAGATTTTTGTATCCTATGTTCCGTTTCTTCAAAACTATTTTCTTTATCAAAATTCAATTTATCAATCAAAAACTTGGCATAAGCTTTAATTGTTGCATGTGTCCAAAAAGCAGTAACAGACAATTTAATTTCAAAAATTTGTTCCAATTGATTCTTTAATTGAATAGACATCAAGGAATCTATTCCTAAAGATTTGAATGTAGAGCGTGTACTTATTTTATCTATTGAAATCTTAGTAACCTTAGCAAGTGTTTCTTTTATTTTCTGTTCAATTTGATGTTCTAATTCTGTTTTGTCATTAATCAGTTTTAGTTCATCAATATAATTTGATAAAACAGTTGTTGTTTTATCATCTTTTGAATCCGTTAATAAACTGAAATAAGGATTATTTTTTGCAGTACTATAATTTTGTTGCCATTTTTGAACATCAAATTTAAAAATACCAATATTTGCATCTTCAATATTCGCAATATCTTGGAATAGATTAGTACAATCTTCCGCCAATAAAGGTTCAATTCCTTCTGCTTTCAGACGCTCAGAACGATTTTCGGAAACTGCTGCTAAACCAACATCAGCAACTGTACTCCATTGAATACTTAATGCAGCTAATTTTTCAGCTTTACGTTGCTGAGCTAATCCATCTAAATAGGCATTGGCTGCCACATAGGCACTTTGTCCGGGCGAAGCAAACAATACCGCCGACGAACTAAACAATACAAAATAATCTAAATCAATATTTTTGGTTAGTTCATGTAAATATAATGCACCAAATACTTTAGGTAGTAATACATTATAGAATTTATCTTCAGTCAAATTTATAATAGATGCATCATCTAATAATCCAGCTAAATGAAATACACCTTTCAATGGATTTTCAACAGGGATATTATTAAAAACAATTTGCAAATGTCTTTTATTGCTTACATCAGCTTGATAGGTAATAATATTTACACCCACATTTCTATAATTTTCCAAGATGCTTTCTATCTCAGAACTTGGTGCTTTTCTTCCTAATAAAATGATATTTTTTGCACCTTGCTCCACCAACATTTTCGTAAATTGTAAACCCAAGCCGCCTAAGCCACCAGTCAATAAATAAGTTGCCTTTTCATCAATTGTAAACTCCGAATTTTTATGAATTTCTAAATCTTCTTGATGCTCTATGTTGATAACAATTTTACCAATATGCTTTGAAGTGTTTATTAACCTAAATGCCTCTTTTGCTTGAGCTATATTGAATACATTGAATGGCAATGGTTCTAGTTGCTTTTCTTCAAATAATGCAGAAATTTCATGTAATAATTCGCCCAATAATTCTGGTTTTTCAAACAATAACTTTTCAGCATCAACCATAAAATAACTCAGAGACTTTCGGAACGCTTCCATTCCAATTTTTGAGTTTTCAAAAATATCTTTCTTCCCAATTTCAATAAATCGACCAAAAGTATTTAAAAGCTGAAGACTTTTATACATTGCTTCTCCA